>DAIOWE010000015.1:0-29657 GCA_036758605.1 Pseudomonadota bacterium
GCAGCCGGCGCCGCGAACAACACTGCAATCGACATGCGGATTAACGGCGAGCGCACGGCAGCGAAAATCACCTGTCCAGCGATCAGCGTGAGGATGCCGGTGAGCGCACCGGCGGCGATAATGCCTACCGGACCGGCGCCGCTGTCATAGACGAACATTCCGACCGATACGGCGGCAAAGAATGGCAGCGCATAGACGGCGAGCATGAACAGCAGCCAGCAGAAAAAGCCCAGCCCGGCGATACTCAGAAGAATGCCGATGATGATCATAATGGCGGTCTCCGTAACAATGGCTGAACGGTTACGCCTTCCACCACCACGGCGCAGAAAGCAGTGTAGCCGAAAATGCCGGGTAAGCGTGGCGGAAATATGGTGCGGCTCGCCAAGCCGAAGCCTGTTCAGACTGAGGCGGCTGCTTAGGTCCGCCCTTCGGCCTCCGAGTGAATGCGCGTCAATGAAGTTCCCGAACGGGAAATTTCTAACCTTCCGACGGTTGCATGAGGCCAGTTTTCCCGATCGGGAAATTCTTATAGACAGTCGAACTTCAGCTTTGGATCGGAAACTGAACAGACGATAGTTGCGGAGCAGCGGCGCTTACGCGCCGCTGCTCCCGAACCGCCACACGGGGATGCCCATCTTGCGGGCTTTGTCGGCGAGGTTGTCCTGGATGCCGGTGCCGGGGAACACCATGACCCCGACGGGGAGGATTTCGAGCATCTGATCATTGCGCTTGAAGGGCGCGGCCTTGGTGTGTTTCGTCCTGTGGGGCTTGAAGGCGGTCTTGAGATTGTGCTCTTTGACCGTGCCGGGGTACGTGTTGCGCGCAGGCCATTGCGGATCGTTACATGAAGCCTCGATTATTCTGAGCGGCCCCGGAAACGGCGCTGATAATTGGCATCGTAAAGCGCACTGTTGCGGAATGTCGTGTTATCAAGCACGGGACCTGCAAGAATAAGTGCGGTGCGTTCAATAGGCTGTGCACGGACTTTTTCGGCAATGTCGGCCAGTGTTCCGCGCACGATGCGTTCGTCCGGCCAACTGACGCGATACACCACCGCAATAGGGCAGTCTTCGCCATAATGCGGCAAAAGCTCCGCGACGACTTTTTCCAGCGCGTGAATGGAAAGATGTATGGCGAGCGTCGCGCGCGATTGTGCGAAATGCGCCAGCGTCTCCGTTTCGGGCATGGCGGATGCACGGCCCGAGGTGCGCGTAAGCACCACGCTCTGGGCGATTTCCGGCAATGTCAGCTCGTTGCCGAGTGCGGCGGCCGCTGCTGCAAAGGCGGGAACGCCGGGCGTGATCGTATAAGGAATTGCGTGTGCGTTAAGCCTTCGAAGCTGCTCGCCAAGCGCGCTCCAGATTGACAGGTCGCCCGAATGCAACCGTGCGACATCAAGGCCCTGCGCGTGGGCCGCCAAAAATTCCGCTTCAATTTCGTCCAGGCTCATCGGTGCGGTGTCGATGACGCGTGCATTGGCGGGCGCAAGTTTTATGATCTCAAAGGGCACCAGGGAGCCCGCATAGAGGCAGACAGGGCACGACGCCACCAGATCGCGGCCCCGCACGGTAATGAGGTCGGGTGCGCCGGGACCAGCGCCAATGAAATGCACGGTCATGATGCGACGCCCGATGCCGCAAGCGCACAGGAGGCGCCACCTGATGTAAAGCGCGGCCCCATAAGGCGCGCTGGCGCGTCCAAACCGGCAAGTGCTGCGGTTTCCGCGACCGAGGGCACACCGTAAAGCGCGATGACGCGATCCGAGCGGGTTTCAGTCTGTGCTGCATGCACAGCCATTGCTTCCATCGCCACGAAAACAAGGGGCCGCTGCAGTCGCCTGGCGGCCTCGGTCAGTGCGATCTCGTGGCGCTTGAAGTCGGGCGCGCAGAGACGAGAAATATCATTGAGGCACACCCCCGCTTGTTCCACAGCCCCCGCAATGGCCGCGAGAATATCTTCAACTGGACAGCCGGTCCGGCAGCCTAATCCCGCGGCGATCATGACTTGACGACGCTCCACTGGGTGACGGTCATAGCAGGACGCCATCCGGTCATGGCGCCAAGCGGATCTGCACGCTCAACCGAAAGACGGCGCAACTCGCCCCCCAATGCGGCATACCACTGTAACAGGCGCGCCTCGGTTTCAAGACTGACCGCGTTTATGACAAGACGCCCGCCCGGCTTCAGCGCAGCCCAGCAGCAATCGAATAAGCCGGGATCATTCGCGCCACCACCGATAAAGACCGCATCCGGTTGCGGTAAATCATGCAGGGCGCCTGGTGCTTCTCCTTCAACGATCTTAAGCAGAGGCGTGCCCAGTGCCATCGCATTGCGGTGAACGCGGGCGCTGCGGTCGGCCCGTTCTTCAATGGCAATCGCGCGTAACGAGGCGTGGCACAACATCCATTCAATCGCGATCGAGCCAGAACCTGCGCCAACATCCCATAACAGTTCACCCGCACGCGGGTTAAGGGCGGATAAGGTTACGGCGCGGATTTCGCGCTTGGTAAGCTGTCCATCCGATTCAAACGCACTGTCCGGCAAACCCACGGCCAGTGGAATAATCCGGGCGGTGGGTTCCGCCACCACCTCAATGCCAATGATATTAAGCGGGTCAATGCCGTTTAGATTAAAGCCACGCGCAGTGCTGCGCCGTAACCGCTCATGCGGGCCACCCAGCGCTTCGAGAATATGCAGGGCCGACTGGCCAAAGCCGCGCGCATCCAACAATTCGGCAAGTTGCTGTGGCGTCCTGCCGTCCCAGGAAAGCACAAGGATCCGGGCGCCTGGCTGCAGATGTGGAATAATGTTTTCAAGCGCCCGGCCATGGAGTGACACTGTTGCAAGCTCGTGCAACGGCCAGCCAAGCTTTGCTGCGGCCAGCGATAGCGAGGAGGGTGCTGGCACGCAGATAAATTCGCTGGGATGCAGGTGTGCGGAAAGTGTGGCCCCGATGCCGTAATAAAACGGATCGCCGCTGGCCAGCACACAGGTGGCTTCACCACGGCGCGCGAGCAGCGCGGGAATGGCCTCCAGAAGCGGCGACGGCCAGACAAGTTTTTCATGCCGGATAAAATCAGCCGCCAGCGCTAGCTGACGTGCGCTGCCAATCACCAGGCTTGCGCCGACAATCAGCGCCCGCGTGCGCGCCGTCAGCCCGTCTGCGCCATCTTCGCCAATACCGACAATGGACAGCCAGCACTCCTGGATGTTATCTGAGGGCACGGGACCGCGATACGATCCAGATTGCTTATCAGCGGATTGAGACATGAAAATTCTGATCCTTGGTGGCACGACGCAAGCCAGTATACTGGCCCAACGCCTTGCTGGCGAAGGGTGCCATGATGTGCTGTTGTCGTTTGCGGGACGAACGGCCAATCCTGTGTTTCCGCCCGTGCCTTGCCGTGTCGGCGGTTTTGGCGGCGTCTATGGGCTTATCCGTTTCCTTGGGGACAACAGCATCGGTGTGCTTGTGGATGCAACCCATCCCTTCGCGGCGCAGATGTCCCTGCATGCGGTTCATGCGGCGCGCGCCATAAATCTGCCGCTGCTGCGGCTGCAACGCCCAGCCTGGGAGAAATGCGAAGGGGATATCTGGACCGAAGTGCCGGACATGCGCGCCGCAGCGCGCGCCCTTGGGCCTGTACCGCGCCGGGTTTTTCTGCCCATCGGGAAGCTTGAGACCGGTGCTTTCAGCGTTGCTCCGCAGCATGATTATCTCATTCGCGCTGTCGATAGCTTCACGCCGCCGCCAGAGCTTAATCGCGTACGCGTCATCACGGCGCGTGGCCCTTTCGCAGTAGAGGATGAGGTACGGCTTATGAACGACGCGCGCATTGAGACTGTGGTCAGCAAGAATTCCGGCGCTGGCGCAACCTATGCAAAGATTGTTGCTGCGCGCAGGCTTGGGATTCCTGTGGTAATGGTGGCGCGGCCCGCTCTGTCCGAAGCCCAAACGGTGGCAACTGTCGAGGCGGCGCGCGACTGGGTCGAAAATCAGCATGCGGGCCTCTCCGTTTTGCGCGGGGAATAAACCCAGTATGCGCCATTGGCGCGGGGCACAATGCGCGTGGCGCTGGAGCCGATAATGATAAGGGTGCGCATGTCTACAGGCACGGGGTCTGCCTCGCCCAGACATGAGAGCGCCACCTGTTCATCCTCACGGCCGATTGCGGCGGCAAAGATTACGGGGGTTGTGGCTGCGCGATATTTCCGCAGATGCGCAAAGGCATTTTTGGCCTGGTCTGGCCGCGCGCGTGACGCCGGATTGTACAACACGATTACAAAGTCTGCCTCTGCGGCAAGGGCAAGGCGCTTTTCGATAAGGGGCCACGGCTTGAGATTGTCCGAGAGATTGATCACGCAGAAATCGCTGCCAAGCGGCGCACCCATGCGGGCAGCGGCTGCCAGCATGGCGGTGATGCCGGGAACCACTTTGACATCAAGCGCGCGCCAAATCTCGGGCCCGGTTTCAATGGCCTCGAAAACAGCCGCCGCCATGGCGAAGATGCCCGGATCACCACCCGACACGATGACGACCTGACGCCCGGAAACGGCCAGTGACAGTGCATGGCGCGCGCGTTCGATCTCTGCGCCATTATCTGAGACATGCCGGACTTGCCCAGGCCGTTCGGCCATGCGCCCAACATAGGTTGCATACCCGACAATGTCCGTGGCGGCGCAAAGCGCTTCACTGGCCTCGGGTGTAAGCCAGCGCGCCGGTCCTGGTCCGAGACCTACAATGCTCAGTGTGCCAATCATTCCGCCGCCTTGCTTTCTTGTGCAGTTCCCTGCCGCCATTTTTCTGGCTTGTGGCCAGGCAGGAGAATGAGCGAGAAATATACCTCATCATTACTGTTATCCTGCTTCTCGGCCAGAGGCATCAGGATTTGCCGCGCCATGGTGCCGCGCTCGACATAGGTGGCGTCACCCAAACGCCCAAGACGATCCAGCACGCGCCGGACTTTAGCAAAATTCCGGCCAATCTTGATAATTGCGGCGGCGTCGGCGTCTGCAAGGCGGCGTTCCAGAAGGTCTTCTGGCAGTGTGCCGGGGATCACTGAAAAAACCTCGTTTGTTGAGGATAGCGGAAGCCGCGCCACCGATGCGCAGCCCGCAATGCTTGTGACGCCTGGAACCACGACAGACTCAAATCGCCGGGCCAGCCGGTCATGCAGATAGATATAGGAGCCGTAAAATAGCGGATCACCGGCGCACAGCACGGCGACATTGCGTCCTGCGCCAAGATGACCCGCCAGCTCACGCGCAGACTCATCATAGAATTGCGTAATATGGCCGCCATACGCGACACCATCTGCTTCAATCTCAACCGTAAAAGGGTAGTAGAGCGGAATCTCGACAACATCGCGGGCGAGATATCCCTCCACTATGGCGCGCGCCGTGCCACGATTGCCACGCTTGGCGAAATAGGCGACAACCGGCGCGGTGGCCAGAATGCGCGCGGCTTTCAGCGTCATCAGTTCGGGATCGCCGGGGCCGACGCCAATGCCAAACAGGGTTCCAGACATCATCTTCTCACTCCGTTTCGCTTGCCAGCGCATTGATCGCCGCCGCCGTCATGGCGCTACCGCCTTTGCGTCCCCGTACGATGAGGAATGGCGCGCGTCCGTCTTCGGCCAGCGCCTGTTTTGATTCTGCGGCGCCCACAAAGCCCACTGGAATGCCGATAATGGCCGCTGGCGGGGCCACGCCCTCATCAAGCATTTCAAACAGGCGAAATAGCGCGGTCGGCGCATTGCCGATAGCGACCAGAGCGCCGCCAAGCCGGTCGCGCCAAAGCTCCATTGCCGCCGCAGATCGCGTGGTTCCCATTTTTTGCGCCAGATCAGGAACTCTCGTATCATTCAGTGTACAGATAATTTCATTCTCTGCGGGAAGCCGGGCGCGCGTGACGCCGCTCGCGATCATCTGGGCATCACACAGAACAGGCGCGCCTGCGCGCAAGGCGTTGCGCGCGGCATCGGCGAATCCGGAAGAAAACACAATATCGTCCGCAAGCTCAACCATGCCACAGGCATGGATCATGCGCACGGCAACCAGTGCTTCAGAGGAGGAGAAGCGATCCAGCTTAGCTTCGGCGCGGATAATCGCGAAGGAGCGGCGGTAAATCTCCGCGCCATCGCGTATATATTCATGTGATCTAGACATTTTCGATAGTGCCTGGGAGTGCTGGCTTGATACGCGAGAGAAAAGCGGTCGCGCTTTCATTGGGCTGCGCTTCGCAGGCGAAACGTGCGGCCAGTGTGCGCAGATAGGTGGTAATCGTATTCAAAGGAAGCGGGCGGGTGTTTTCCATCTCTACGGTGCTGGCGTTCAAGCCCAGACGATAGCCGTCTTTATCTGCCACCAGTGTGATTGTGGCTGAACCGGTATGCGCGCAGCTTTTTGCACAGCCCGACACATGCAGCACCGTTGCGCCGTCAAAAAGCGTTGGCGCCTCTGCTGCCAGCATAAACGCTATCTCGCGCGTGCCGCCCATCGCAGACGCGCAGGCGGGTGCGCCGGTGCAAGCCACGAGTGAAAGGCGCGTATCCTGCGGCTCGGTGATGAAATGCAGCGCATGGGCCTCTGCCGCAAGCACCTGCGCATCGCGCGCGGCAAAAAGCGGCAGGATAACTATGCGCCATGGTGTCAGGCGGATTTCATCCTTGCCGAAACGCTCTGCCAGGCCTGCCAGACCTTGCCATTGAGAGGTGAAGCCGACGCCGAACGGTATGCCGATGCCAAACCGCGCGCCAGTTTGCGTTGTGGTAAATCCAATATTCACGCGAATTTCTTGTGGATCGATTGCAGCGAGAGAACCTTTCACCACTTCATGTGAGGAGCTTTCCGTGTCCTCATCAAATAAACCGGTCTCACGCAGCGCCGCTTGCAGATGCGCAAGGGAATCCGCTGTCACGCCGCGAATTTGCAGGTTAGCGCGCCGCGTCAGATCGATAATGCCATTGCCATATTGCGCGGCGGCGTGCGCGAGCGCGCGTAATTGCGGCGTGGTAATAGACTGCCCGCGTGGATGTATACGGACGATCAGCCCATCACCCGATTCCATCGGGCGCAGGACGCTGGGGCACCAGCCGCGCCGCTGCGATGCGCGCTCACTCATGGCGGCGCCCCCGCAAACTGCGCCAGCCGCATGGCAGCCGAGTTGCGCCGTGGGCGCCAAAGCTCGCGCCGGATCGCCTCGCTGAACCGCGCGGCAATCGCATGCAGCGCCGCAGGATTGGCTGTGCGCAGAAAGTCAGCCACTTTCTGATCGCCAAGAAAGGCGTCAAACAATAGACTGAACTGGACCTCGCAATCAGCGCCCGTCGTGGCTGCGAAGGCAAACAGCGCATCAAGCGTATCGGCCATGACTGCGGCGCCGCTCGGGCCATGCCGCATCTGTCCCGCAATCCAGTGCGGATTGCCCGCGCGCCCGCGCACGGTGCGCGCAACAACTGTTTGATAATCCTGCACCTGGGGGCGCTCAGGATCGCTGGTGTTTGATTCATACAGCGCCGCCGGCCGGTTGCCGGTAGCGGCGATCGCTGCGGCAAGCCCGCCAATGTGATTGGGCACCGTGCCGGTGTCGAGCATATCGGCCTCGGCCATATCGGCCACATGAATGACAGCGTCAACCGAGGCAAGCCGGCTGTTCAGCGCGGCCTTGCCTGCCTGGCCATCGCAATTGCGTCCGTACGCATATGACGAGGCGGCAAGATAGCTGTTCGCCAACTCCTCACGCTTGCGCCATGTTCCCTCGGCCAGCGTGCGCTCAATGCCGCTGCCATAGGCGCCGGGGGCGGGGCCGAAAATTCGGGGGCCGTCCTGGCCCCGCCGCCGCGACGCCATGGCGAGATAATTTGATTCATCTGGCTCGTCGAGCTTTGCGACCGCCGATATGGCGGCGTCAAAAAAATCTATCTGTGCCGGGAACACGTCACGGAACAGGCCGGAAATGCGTAATGTGACATCGATTCGCGGCCATTGCATTTTTGCCAGCGGCAGAATTTCATAGCCCGTCACCCGCGTCGAGGCGTGATCCCATGTTGGCCGGACGCCCAGCAGCGCCAGCGCTTGCGCCAGATCCTCGCCGCCCGTGCGCATGGCCGTACTGGCCCACAAATCCATCACCACATGGCGCGGCCAGTCGCCATGCTGTTGCAGATGTACACGGATGAACTCGGCGGCAGCCCGGTGGCCAAGCGCCATTGCGGTGCGTGTGGGCACCGCGCGCGGATCAACGGCATAGAGATTGCGCCCCGTTGGCAGCACGTCACGGCGCCCACGCGATGGCGCGCCTCCTGGCCCAGGCAAAACAAAGCGCCCGTCAAGGGCGCAAATCAGTGCATCCTGCTCGGCTTTCGCGCAGGTATCGCGCATAGCGGGTGAGGTTCCATCATCTGCTTGCGCCTGTATCGTTGCGCCAAAAATATGTTGCCCATCGCGAATGCGCATTTCCTTTATTTCACACAGCCAGGCATCAATCTTTGCAACGGCGGCAATCCGGTCCATGTCTGCTGCAATACCGCATTCGGCGGCAAGACCACTTACAGACGCCTGCGATAAAATTTCGTCCGCCAGACCCGTGGCTCTGCGCGGATCAAGGCCTTGCGCTTCTGCGAACTCATCGATCAGCGGTTCGATCCCGGCGGCAGCGCCATACAGGCCCGCCGTCACCAATGGCGGCGTCATATGGCCGATGGTGACGGCGCCAAGACGCCGTTTGGCCTGCGCAGCCTCGCCGGGATTGCTGACGATGAAGGGATAAATAACCGGTACTGATCCTATGATGGCGCGCGGAAAGCAGGTTTGCGACAGCGCCACCGCCTTGCCGGGCAGCCATTCCAGCGTGCCATGCGCGCCGAGCATGACGATGGCATGCACCTCACGGATATACCGGAGCCAAAGGTGAAAAGCGATATAGGCATGACGCGGCGGCAGTGCGGGATCATGATAGCTGTCCTTGCGGCCTATCCGCGCGGCGCGATCAGGTTGAATGGATAGTACGACAGAGCCAAGCTCCATGATGTGGTGATGGAACAGCCCATCGACACAGCTGGCGTCCTCGCTGGGCAGGCCCCAGGCTGCCGTTACGCGCGCGATCACGCTTTGCGGAAGCCGTTCCAGAAGACGCTGGTACGTCACTGCATCCATGAACGGCATTGATTGCCCATTCGTCAGATGACGGAATATTTCGTCACCCTTGGGGGCTTTGGTAATTGCATATCCTTGCGCGCGCAACAGATTGAGAATGCTGGCAGCACTTGCAGGACCATCAAGGCCAACCCCTGATCCTGCACGGCCAGATTTCCCCGGATAGTCTGGCAGCAAAATGGCAAGGCGCTTGTCCGCACGCGGGCAGGCCGCGAGCCGCGCCCAGGCGGCGGCCACATCTGCGGTATGCGCAACCCCTGCTGCGTCCGGTTCATGCACATGGCGGGTAAACTGCAAATCGGTCCGGTGTCCGGCGGCGCGCTTGAACGAGATGCTCCCCGTTAACAACCGGCCATCAAGTTCTGGCAGGACGACATTCATTGCCAGGTCCGCCGCGCTCAGGCCCCGATGCGCTGCAATCCAGGCTTCCCGGCTTGATCCGGCCAGAACAGCCTGAAATACGGGGACGCCGGGTGCATCAAGCGGGCTTGGTGCTTGCGGCGCAGCTTTTGCCGAAAACGCCGTGGTGTTGACGATCACGGTTGGCCGAAACGTTGCCAGACTTTGCTGAATGAAATTGGCCGCTTCAGGTTCCTTAAGACTTGCGGCAAACAATGCGACCGGTTGCATGCCGCGCACGGCAAGTGCGGCATGAAGCGTGTCGATGGGGGCAAGGTCACCCGCCAGAAGCAAAGCGCGGTAGAATATGATCGCCGCAACAGGTTTATCTACACCCATGACCGCAGGCATCGCATCGAATGCAGTGACGCCCTCGCCCGGGCGATAGACGCCGTAACGCGGCAGCGCACACGGCGGTGCTACCTCTGCCGCCATCCCCGCCAGCACGGCGGCTTGTCGCAGCGCGTTTGAAAGATTAGCAATGCCACCCTCTGTGCAATATCGCGCGAATAAATCAAGCGTTTCCGGAGTTAGCGTGGAAACAGATGCAAGTCGCGCATCGGGCGTCGTATCGCCCGGAACAATGGCCAGCGGGATGCCCTGCCGCTTCGCCACAGCGAAAATCTGCTCCGCCCCATAGCGCCAATAATCCAGCCCGCCAAGTAACCGGACCAGTACGAAACGCGCATGGGCGATGACCTTTTCGATGTAAAGGTCGGCCGACATCGGGTGGCGTAGTTGCGCCAGGCTTGCAAGACGTACCGACGGAGCGGTATCTGCCAACCCGCCAAAGGCCAGATCAGCCGCTGCCGCAAAACCAGACAGATCACTGTCCGTAAATGACAGCACAACAAGATCACCCGGTGACTGGTCCAGATCGACCGGCTGGCCGAAGGCGTCAAGGCTTTGCCCCTGGGTGACAAGTATGTGCATGGGTGCCGCGCTCAGCCCAGAATGGCAGTGGTGATCGCGTCGCGATCCAGGCCGATGCGGCCGATGACGACAAGCTGCCCCTGGCGCGTCTCGCTTGCGCCCCAAATGCGGTCGTAATGATGCTGAAAGCGATTGCCCACACCTTGCACGATCAGCCGCATCGGCTTGGCGTGGACAACAGCAAAACCTTTCACCCGCAACACATCATGGGCCTGCACCACGTGCTGTAGCCGTTCCACAAGTTCATCGGGATTTGCGATTTCCGCAATCCGCACCACGAAACTCTGGAAATCCTCATGGTCGTGCTCACCCAGCGCATCAATGTGCGAGGGACGCGCGGCAAGATCATCTTCCGCCGCCGCACCCAGACCAAGCAGGATGTCCGGATCGATACGCCCCTGGCGCGTGAGGACTGTCTTCACAGCGCGCGGTATCAATGCATTTATCTCGTGCGCGACGGCGCGGGACTGTTCCTCGCTTAGCAGGTCCGTCTTGTTCAGGATGACAAGATCGGCGCATAGCAGTTGATCTTCATAGACTTCCTCCAGCGGATTATCGTGATCAAGCGAGGGGTCAAGGGCGCGCTGGCGGGCAAGGCTTTCCGGGCTGTCGACGAATTGGCCTGCGGCGACCGCAGGCCCGTCAACAACGGCGATGACCCCGTCCACGGTCAGCCGTGATCGGATCGCGGGCCATTGAAACGCCTGTAGCAGCGGCTTTGGCAAAGCGAGACCAGAGGTTTCGATGATAATGTGCTCGGGCTTCAGATCATGGGCAAGTAACGCTTCGATGGCCGGGATGAAGTCATCCGAAACGGTGCAGCATATGCAGCCATTGGCAAGCTCGATGATGTTCTGCTCTGGGCAATTCTCGACACCACAAGCTTTCAATATCTCGCCATCGACCCCCACATCGCCGAATTCGTTGATGATCAGCGCGAGACGCCGGTTTCCGGCATTCTGTAAAATATGGCGGATTAGCGTCGTCTTTCCGGCACCGAGAAAGCCGGTCACGATGGTTGCTGGAATTTTACCCTGTGCGGTGAGGCTCATGATAATTCGGCTCCCAATGACAATGACGGGACGCGCGCAATGGTCCCTTTGCGCAATATTTCCGGACGCTTGAAATAGGAGATTGTGCCGTCCGGGCTTTCCGCCTGAAGCGCGGCACAGGCCAGCACCGCGTCGGCCATGCCGGCTATGCCGGGATCAATCTCGCCCAGAATATAGGTCCATTTTCCGGGTGCGGCGAAGGCAACTGTACAGCTGCGCTTGCAATTCGCCATGCAGGCGACCGGGGCAACATGAAGCCGCGCCCCGGCCTGTGCGGCGCGCGCGGCGATGGCCTGATAAAGCTGCTGTCCCGCCTGTTCGCCGGGGGGCAGCGCTTCGCCCGGACGCTGGCAGGTGACGCAGATATGGATGGTCTGCAAGGCCGTATTGTGCACTTTGCCCTCATTAATTATGGCGCTGCGGTCATCATTCACGAGGGGGGCACGGATTCATTGCGCCGGATTGTATGGATCAATCCGGTACGGTAGCGGCCATAAACCAAGGCCACACTCAAACCCTGGGCGCCCCGCCCAAAAAAAACGTCAGACGGCAGGTCTCCTGGCTTGAGGCTCAACCGGTCTTGCCGCCTTCCCGGGCACAGCGCGCCCAGTGGCCTTCGGCAAAACCTTGCCTCTTACAGTTGCGGGGGCAGCTATGGCTTCAGGTATCAGACCCTACCATATTCCCTCTTTCAGCTTCCCGCTGGGGAAGCACCGTCAGGCGTGAGCTAAAGCCATGCGGATTGCATTGTCAATCTTATTGAGGGCTTGCATAGCATCCGGTCGCAGTCTATCTCTTTGATGTTTGGATTTGATGGCCGGTTCTCTCATTGAGAGATGAAAAGGGAACGCGGTGCGCATCTTGCAAAGATGCAATGCCGTGGCTGCCCCCGCAACTGTAAACGGTGAGCGTCCTGTTGCTCACGCCACTGGAATGACTGTAGGCCCGCATGGGCGTTCGGAAAATTCCGGGAAGGTAAACAGGACGTGATGACCCGCAAGCCAGGAGACCTGCCGCCCATCGAGAACTGCCCGCGTCGGGGTGACGATAGGAGGATATATCTATGACTACGCTTGCGCAGACCCGTTCTGTTGTAACGGAAAGAACAGAAGCCTTGCAGGCTGGCCTTTTCGCCATGCTGCTTGGCGCGACCATCATCGGCATCATTGGTTTTGCTTCTCCGCAGGCAATTCATGATGCGGCGCATGATGTCCGGCACGCCAATATCGCCCCCTGTCACTAAGGGGCTAACGTCATGCTGAAACGGGTCACCACGACCGCGCTTGGCGCGGGCGTTATCGCAGGTATTTTCCTTACTGTTCTGCAACATTTCACGCTCATGCCGCTGATCCGGCATGCCGAAATATATGAGCGTGCGGCGGAGGCTGTGACGCAGAGCGCCGCGCCTGCTGGCGAGGCTGCGGCGCATGAACATGAAGTGGGCACAGAGGCGCCGAGCGCAGAAGCCACGATCATTCTAACCATCGGTTATGCGCTCGGACAGGCGCTGTTACTCACCGGGGCCTTTGCCATTAGCGGACGCAGCCTTTCTGGCCGGGAAGGCGTTTTCTGGGGCCTTGCAGGCTTCGCCACATTCGCGCTGGCGCCCTCCATGGGGCTTGCGCCAGAGGTGCCGGGCGCGGTTGCGGCGGATGTGTCCGCGCGGCAGGTTTGGTGGGTTATGTGCGTGCTTGGCACTGCTGCGGGGCTGACCGCGCTGGTGTTCGGCAAACGCCGCTGGCTTATTCCCGTCGGGCTGTTCCTGCTTGCTGCGCCGCATATTATTGGCGCGCCGCAGCCCGTGGGCGAAAGCGTTGGCTTAGCGCCGCCCGAACTTGCAGCCGAATTTGCGGCGCGCGCGCTGGGTGTCGCCTTTGTGTTCTGGAGCATGATGGGCTGGGTGGCCGGTACACTTTATACCCGCCATGGCAGAGGCCTGCCCCGCACCATGATGGGCATAGAGCATGACTGATGTAGCGAGAATATCAAAGCCGCTCATTCCCACGACGTGTTTGGCCTGATATGCCCATCCTCCGTAAAACAACTCGCTCGCCTTTTACTTTGGTGCTGGGGGGCGCTCGCTCGGGCAAAAGCCGTTATGCCGAGAAACTGGCTACGCAATTTGCAGCGCCCTGGACTTATATAGCGACGGGTGAGGCTTATGATGACGAGATGCGTACACGGATCGCCGAGCATCGTGCGCAGCGAGGCGACGGGTGGCAGACGCTGGAGGCGCCGCTTGACCTTGCCCCTGCAATCCTGTCGTCTGCTGGAAATGCTATCATGGTTGATTGTCTGACGCTCTGGCTGTCCAATCTTTTGCATGCAGATCGTGACATAGATGCGGAAACGGCGACGCTCAAAGCAGCACTTGAACGTTCACCCGCTCCGGTCTTTCTCGTTTCCAACGAAGTCGGGCTCGGGATCGTACCGGATAACGCGCTGGCGCGACGCTTCCGTGACGCAACTGGACAGCTTCACCAGCGCCTTGCCACGCAAGCCGATCGGGTTCTTTTTATGGTGGCCGGTCTGCCGCTGACCGTAAAATGAAGGATAGCGATGTGAGGCATAAACCATGAGCTGCGATCTGAACGAAGATGAAATTAATCTGCGCCACGCGGAAAAAATGCGTAACCGCAAGAGGGTTCAGGATGCCGAGGTTGCGGAGAAGATAATTGAGAAAGGCCTGCTGATCGTCAACACCGGCGCCGGCAAAGGCAAGTCGACGGCGGCTTTCGGGCAAGTCTTGCGCATGCTCGGCCATGGCCATCGCGTCGGCATTGTCCAATTCATCAAAGGCGCATGGCACACAGGAGAGAAGGCCGCGCTCGACCGCTTCCCGGATTTAGTTGAATGGCACACGATGGGTGAAGGCTTTACATGGGAAACACAGGACCGTGTGCGTGACATGGCGGCGGCGGCACGCGCCTGGGACAAGGCGAAAGCACTTATGTTGACGCCTGAGTTAAAGCTCATTGTACTCGATGAACTGAACATCGCCTTGCGATACGACTATCTCGATCTTGCCGAGGTGGTGTCGGTACTGCGTAGCCGGCGGAATGACCTCCATGTCGTTGTCACCGGCCGTAACGCCAAACCGGAATTGATAGAGGCCGCCGATCTCGTGACCGAAATGAAACTGGTCAAACATCACTTCGCAGCGGGTGTGAAAACGCAGCAAGGCATTGAATTCTGATGGCGTCCCGCGCGATCATGTTTCAAGGCACCGGATCCGATGTTGGGAAATCTCTCCTCGTTGCCGGACTTTGCCGCTTATACAGCCGTCGCGGTCTCCGTGTTAGGCCATTCAAGGCGCAAAACATGTCAAATAATGCTGCGGTTACCATAGATGGCGGCGAAATAGGTCGTGCGCAGGCGTTGCAGGCCCGTGCTTGTGGCGTTCCGCCGAGCATTCATATGAACCCCGTTCTGTTGAAGCCTCAAAGCGAAACGGGTGCACAGATCATCGTGCAAGGCCGTGTAGCCGCCAGCAGTAGCGCGCGAGATTATCAAAGCCGAAAACGCGATCTGCTGCCCCCGGTGCTTGAGAGCTTTGCGCGCATGAAAGCCGAAAGCGATCTTGTGCTGGTTGAGGGCGCAGGCAGCGCATCCGAGATCAACCTGCGCAAGAACGACATCGCCAATATGGGATTTGCCCATGCGGCGGACGTCCCCGTCGTTTTGATCGGCGACATTGAGCGCGGTGGCGTGATTGCGAGTCTGATCGGCACGAAATTGGTTATCGGCGAAGAGGATGCCGCGCTTATCAAGGGCTTCATCGTCAATAAGATGCGCGGCGATCCGGCGCTCTTTGCGGATGGCATGTCATATATTGCGAACAGCACAGGATGGTTCGCACTCGGTCTTGTACCTTTCTTTTCAGAAGTCGGCTGTCTTCCCGCAGAAGATGCGCTTCAACTTGTGCGTTGGGCGCGGCGGGAAAATGGCGCAAAGCTCTGCGTGGTTGTACCGATGGCGCCGCGCATTTCCAATTTCGACGATCTGGATCCACTGCGGTTCGAGCCTGATATCGATTTTGTACCTCTGCGTAACGGTGAAGCGCTTCCGGCATCTTGCGGCCTCATTGTAATGCCTGGCTCAAAAGCGACGATCGCTGATCTTGCTTTTTATCGTGCGCAAGGGTGGGATATCGACATCAAGGCACACTGGCGGCGCGGCGGACGAGTTCTCGGTATGTGTGGCGGTTATCAAATGCTCGGGCGCCGCGTCTCCGATCCCGATGGCGTGGAAGGGGCACCCGGTTCGATTGAAGGCCTGTGCTTGCTTGACGTTGAAACGGTGCTTGGTGGTCAAAAAGCGCTCCGCACAGTCGGGGGGATTTCGCTCGAAGATGGGATGCCGTTCACTGGCTATGAAATGCATCTCGGTGAGACGAGCGGACCTGATGCAGCGCGTCCCTTTGCACGCTTTGACGATGGAAGGTATGACGGTGCGGTTTCAGAGGATGGCCGCATCACTGGAACATATATTCACGGACTTTTTGCCGATGACCGTCAACGCGCGTCGTGGTTGTTGCGGCTGGGCAATATCAAAAGTAACTTCTGTTATGAAGATGAAATCGAAAGGACGCTTGATGCTCTCGCGACACATCTCGAAAGACATATTGATGCCGATAAGCTTCTTAGCCTTGCGCAATGATAATAGCGAGACTGACGACGAAGGCAAACTGGATCGCGCAGGCGGCTCGATAGAGCGACAGGGCGTCACGAATGTCCGCTGCGGTGGCTTGCGCCCTTCCATCACCCATCCAGGCGCCGGCGGTCAGCGTCGCGCCATAGATGCGCGGGCCGGCAAGACGCAGGCCAAGCGCGCCCGCCATCGCGGCTTCCGGCCAGCCCGCATTTGGCGAACGGTGTTTTTTGGCATCGCGGCGGATGGCCTTGAACGCGCCTCTTGCATCAAGGTTCGGATGAATGAGGGCTGAGAGTGCAATCCATAATGCTGCTAGGCGTGAGGCAGGCAGATTAACGAAATCGTCAAAGCGGGCGGAAGCCCAGCCAAAGGCCTGATAGCGAGGCGTTCGATGACCAATCATACTGTCAGCCGTGTTGATGCTCTTGTAGGCCACGATGCCCGGCAACCCCAGGACTACGTACCAGAAGACGGGGGCTACGACCCCGTCGGAAAAATTTTCCGCCAGGCTTTCTATCGCCGCCCGCGCAACCGCCGCCGCATCCAGCGTCTCGGGGTTGCGGCCAACAATCCGGGAAACGGCGATGCGCCCCGCCGCCAGCCCGTCTTGTTCAAGGGCAATGGCGACCGCCGCAACATGTGCCCAAAGACTCTGTTGCGCGATGAAGCTGCTTGCGAAAACCGCAACCAGAATAAGCGCAATGCTCCTGGGAAAATACCGGGCGAGACCAGCTTCAATAATCACCGCCACGCCAACAGGAACCGCCACAAGAATAAAAAGCGCAATGACGCCATTGAGGCGGCGCATACTATCGGGCAGATCCTCGTGGTTCAGTCGCTGATCAAGCAATGCGATCATGCGGCCGATCCATACGACGGGATGGCGAATTGCCCTGAACACCGGCGCCGGATAACCAAAGGCCGCTTCGATGGCGATGGCCAATGCTAAAACGAAAAGATGGGTTTGACCGCGCATGAATGATCCCGCATCCCAGGGTTTGGATATACAGGCGGAAATAGCCGCGCATGGCGGCTGGTTGAATGCGGCACGGCGTCTATTCCCTGGTGCACCCGAACCTTTTATCGATCTTTCCACCGGCATCAATCCGGTATCCTATCCCATACCACCCCTGGGGACGAAGGTCTTCACCCGTTTGCCAGAGCCCGAATCCGTTAAGGCCTTGCAGGCCATCGCCGCCTCCGCATACCACATATCGGATGCGGCAATGGTTGTTTCTGCGCCGGGCACGCAAATCCTGATCGATCTTCTGCCGCGGCTTTTTCCACGAACACAGATTTCGATTCTGGAGCCAACCTATGCCGAACATCGCGCCGCATGGTGCAGAGCGGGCGCAGAGGTCAAGTCGATCACGCAATGGAACGCACTTGGCGACGCGCAAAATGTCATTCTGTGTAATCCCAATAATCCCGACGGACGCCGGTGCCGGGGTGAGGAGATCGCCCGTCTCGCGGATCGGCTTGCAGAACGCAACGGCCTTCTGATCGTCGATGAGGCCTTCGCCGATTTCGAAGAGACGGAGTTGAGCGCCGCTCCCTATCTGCCAAAACCAAACCTTGTCGTGCTGCGTTCCTTCGGCAAGAGCTACGGCCTTGCGGGTCTTCGTTTGGGTTTCGCGCTCGCCGCACCAGATGTGGCTTCGATTATCCGAGATGCGCTTGGGCCCTGGGCGGTCTCGGGCCCGGCGATAGAGATCGGCCATGCCGCGCTTGCCGATGCGGCATGGCTGTGCCAATCATCCGCCCGGCTTTTGCTCGATGTGGCGCGGCTCGACGCCAGCCTGAGCCGGGCGGGGCTTCGGGTCTGCGGCGGAACGAAACTTTTTCGCTTGGCCGAAAGCCCGGACGCCGCTGGCATTTTTGACAGGCTAGGCCGTGCCGGTATTCTTGTACGCCGGTTTGCCACACAGCCGCATTGGCTGCGCTTTGGTATTCCGGAAGATGGGCAATGGGCGCGCCTTGAGGGGGCATTATCGTGAGTGGGGACCGTGCGCCTGCCGCACCAATATTTGACGCGGTCTTCCAGCGGAATTTTGAAGAACTTCTCCATTGGCGGCGCGATGTGCGCAGGTTCCGCACGATCCCGCTCGAGCCGGAACTCGTCAATCAGCTGCTTGCATTGGCGGACTGTTCGCCGTCGGTTGGCAACAGCCAGCCCTGGCGTTTTGTTCTTGTCGAAAACGAATCTATCCGTGAAAAAATCCGGCAGGAGTTTCGCCGCGCCAATGCGGAAGCGCTATCCCGCTATCAGGGTGCAAAGGCGGCGCTTTATGCGCGCCTGAAACTGTCGGGTCTTAACGAAGCGCCCGTGCATATCGCCGTCTTCGCCGATCTCGCGGCCGGACAAGGGCACGGCCTTGGCTGTAACACCATGCCGGAAATGCTATCTTATTCCGCCGTCACGGCGGTGCACACGCTGTGGCTGGCGGCGCGGAGCCGGAAACTGGGGCTGGGCTGGGTGTCGATCCTCGATCCCGAGGCAGTTACACGCATCATCGGGGTGGAGCAAGACTGGCGGCTTGTCGCCTATCTGTGCCTAGGATATCCGGATGAAGAACATCTTGATCCCGAGCTGGAACGCCACAACTGGCAAGCGCGCACATCTGTGCAAGCGCGCATTAGTGTGAAATAAGATGCAAGCATGAATATGTCCCCCGGCCTTATTATCGCGGCGCCAAGATCGGGTTCCGGCAAAACCATGCTGACGCTCGGCCTTTTGCGGGCCTTGACGCGCCGGGGCGTCGCCGTTCAACCGGCAAAATGCGGCCCCGATTATATTGACCCCGCATTTCATACGGCGGCGTGCGGACGGCAAAGTTATAATCTTGATAGCTGGTCGATGCGGCCCGCGCTTCTCGATGGTCTGATATCTGAATTGTCCTCGGCGGCCGATCTTGTGATTTGCGAGGCGTCGATGGGCCTGTTTGATGGCGTGGCGACGCCAGGCGCCTGCGGCGATGGTTCACCCGCCGATATCGCCGCCCGCACCGGCTGGCCCGTGCTGCTTGTTCTTGATGTCAGCGGGCAGGCGCAGTCCGCCGGAGCGGTCGCGGCCGGATTTGCGGGTTTTCGTAAAGACATCAACCTTGCCGGTGTCATTCTGAACCGGGTGGCCAGCGAACGGCACCGGCAACTTTGCGCCATTGCCATCGAACGCGCGGGCCTGAATATATTGGGCGCTTTGCCCTATAACAAAGATCTGTCGTTGCCGGAGCGTCATCTGGGGCTTATTCAAGCGGGAGAAACATCCGGCCTCAACGCACAACTTGACGTTCTGGCGAACTTCGTCGCCGAGCACGTAAATATCGACGCCCTGCTCGCCGCCCCAGGCGTGAGTTTCGCCTCGAAAGATCAAGCCGCTTGTTTTTTTCCTCCGCCAGGCCAGCGCATCGCTCTGGCGCACGACAACGCTTTTTCGTTTGTCTATCCGCATGTGCTGGCCGGTTGGCGAAAAGCGGGCGCTGAAATACTGCCTTTTTCGCCTCTCGCCGATCAGGGGCCTGATATGAGTGCCGATATTTGCTGGTTACCAGGCGGCTATCCAGAACTTTACGCCGCACAACTCGCCGCCAGTCCGAATTTCAAATCGGCGCTGCGCGCCTTTGCGCTCGACGCGCCGGTGCATGGCGAATGCGGCGGCTATATGGTGCTCGGCGAAACGCTTGAAGATGCGGATGGCCGCGCGCATGCCATGACCGGCTTGCTGGGGCTGCGCACATCATTTGCAAAACGCCGCATGAATTTGGGTTATCGCGCGGTTACGACGCTGGCGCAAAGCCCGCTTGGCCCGGCCGGCGCACAGTATCGGGGGCATGAGTTTCACTATTCGACTGTTCTTGATCGTGGCGCCGATGCGCAACTATTCGCCATAAGTGACGCCAATGGCGCATCACTTGGCCAGGCCGGAAGCATTCGCGGCCGGGTGAGCGGCTGCTTCTTCCATCTTATCGATATCAGGGACGCCTAAATGCAAGATATGCCCACCGTATTCACTACTATCGACGACATACACTATGCGCTCAACAATCTCCCGGCACCCGATGAGTTGCGGATTTCAGACGCAAGAGCCAGGCAGGCGACATTGACAAAACCGCCAGGCTCACTCGGCAAGCTTGAGGACATTGCCTGTTTTCTGGCGGGGTGGCAGACGGCGGGGCCACGTGCCGACAATATCGAAATTCTGATCTTTGCCGGTAATCACGGTGTCGTGCGCCATGGCATTTCGTCCTTTCCCGCGGAAGTGACCCAACAGATGGTGGCTAACTTTGAGCAAGGCGGCGGCGCCATCAATGTGCTCGCCAATGCCTATGGCCTTTCGCTTACGATTATAGCTCTCGATCTCGACCGTCCGACCGGTGACATCACGGAAGCAGAAGCTATGTCACAAGGCGATTTTCTCGATGCGTTAAATGCGGGTGCCAATGCTGTAGATCCAAAAGCGGATTTGATCGTGCTGGGCGATATGGGAATTGGCAACACGACTGCTGCCGCAGCGATCGCTGCTGCAATCTTCGGCGGTAAAGGCGCAGATTGGGCTGGCTCTGGCACTGGTCTCGACAAAGCTGGTGTCGGGCATAAGGGAGCCGTCGTTGATAAAGCGATCAAGCATCACGCCGCAAAGCTTGGCAATCCGCTCGCCATAATGCAAAGCCTCGGTGGACGCGAACTTGCAGCGATTGCAGGTGCGACGTTGCGGTCGCGGCAGTTCGGCATTCCTGTGCTGCTGGATGGCTATATCGTAACGGCCGCTGTAGCGCCACTTATGCGTCTCTCCCCAGATGCGCTCGATCATTGTATTGCAGGGCATGTTTCCCAGGAACAGGGTCATAAACATCTGCTGGCAGCATTGGGGCTTCAACCTCTGTTGGATCTCGATATGCGGCTCGGCGAAGGAACTGGCGCGGCAGTCGCGGCAATGGTTGTGCGCGGCGCGGTTGCCATACATCGCAATATGGCGACCTTTGCAGAGGCGCAAGTGTCGAATGTTTCCTTCTGATGCCGGGCCAGCCCCCATCATCCTTGCGCGCTGTGGCGGACGATGTTCGTATGGCGCTGGCATTTCTGACCCGTCTTCCGGTTTCGACAAGCAGTAGTGCTCCTGTGCCTGGCGCTCTTGCTCATGCAATGTGGGCCTTTCCATTTGTGGGTGTGGTGATAGGCTTTATTGGAGGCGCCGTCTTCATTGCCAGCGCGGCGTTTGGTCTTCCACATCTCGTCTCGTCGACCATTGCGGTTGCTGCCATGATCGGTACGACAGGCGCGCTGCATGAAGATGGTCTTGCCGACATGGCGGACGCGAATGGTGGTGTGACGCAGGAACACAAGCTCGAAATTATGAAAGACAGCCGCATTGGCGCTTACGGCGTCACTGCGCTTATTCTCGCACTATTGCTCAGGGTGAGCGCGATATCGGCTTACGCAAATGAGAAGGACAGCATGGCGGTTTTATTGCTATTGGTATCGGCTGGCGCGGCATCGCGTGCCGCTATCGTCGCCACGGCTTATTTTCTGCCTGCCGTCCGGTCAAATGGCTTGTCTGCCTCTGCTGGGCAGCCCACGCTTATAATCCTTACTCAATCATCTATTATTGCCATTGCAGTCACCGTGCTCTCTCTCACTTTTCCGCTTTCCATTGCAAGTGTGATTGGATGCATGGCGGGGGCCGTTGCCGTCAGTGCCATGGCGCGGCGTCTATTGGGCGGGCAGACGGGTGATGTCCTGGGCGCCTGTCAGCAGATAGCGGAAATTGGATTTGTGCTAGGCGCTCTCGTCTTGGCTTCCTGACCAAGCAAAAATATCCCGCCGCCGTCTTATGCGACGTCGGACTTGCGCAACAAGTAGGTGTCCATAATCCAGCCATTCTCTTTCCTTGCACGCTCTCGAATGGCCTCGATATCGTGCATGACTTCCGCAAGATTTCCTGCGACGAGAATTTCTTTATCAGTTCCGAGATAGGCTCCCCAATGGATATAGAGATTATCAGCGGCAAAGCGATTGAAGGTTTGATCGCCATCAAGAAGAACGACGACGCTGTCGACACCTTCTGGAAAACCGTTGGCGAGCTTGCGTCCGGTCGTGATTAGCACCGGCTCGCCGATACGATTCAGGGGAACGCGATGCCTCGCCGCCAAAACCTGAATACTGCTGATGCCAGGGATCACTTCGTATTCGAAAGCGAACCCTTTTAAATGGATTCTTTCTATGATGCGCAGGGTGCTGTCGTAAAGCATCGGATCACCCCACACGAGGAAGGCGCCGCATTCACCTTCAGCGATCTCCTTCATCAGCAAATTTTCATAGTTCTCTTCAATCTGCGCGTGCCATTCATCGACATTGGATTGATAGTCGGAGAATACCCTGGCTCGTTCAGGCACCTTAACATCGACAAACCGGTGTGTTTTGTTTTTGATGAAGCGTTCGCAAATATCTGTACGGAGCTTTTGCAAGGCTGCTTTTTCCGTACCTTTGTCTGGAATGAAGAGAACATCAGCTTTGTTGAGCGCGTTGACAGCTTGAATGGTCATATGCTCAGGGTTTCCAGCACCGATACCTATAATTAAAATTTTCCGCATCTTTACCTCACACTCCGGAATCCGACCTCTATTTGTGGACGTGGCTAATTGTCCAGATGGTAATACTTCGAATCGCCAACCAGATGATCCGAGACCATTCTTTGGACCGCTGGAAGTTAGAGTTTTCCAGCTTTTTCACGATGGTGGGCTGGCTGCGCCGTCGTGATTATGTAACGTGATTGGGGTTTTATTCCCGATTGCCCCATGCGGCCTTTCTTCATTGTAGTATCTTCGCCATTCCTCCATCTTTGAACGCGCATCGTCAAGGCTCATGAACCAGTGGGCGTTCAGGCACCCTGTCCTGAAGCGGCCATTGAAAGTGTTTTAAGGGCTCAGGTCAGTGCGTGAATTTGCAGAAGACCAGAACGCGAAGCTTCACGCTGTTAGCGCTGCCTGCACACTTGCACGTCCGCTCCTGGCGCAACACTGACATTGGCAACTCGCATAGATAGATGTCGAGAGAACGGCGCTCATGCGCCGCTGCTCCCGAACCTCCACACGGGAATGCCCATCTTGCGCGCCTTGTCGGCGAGGTTGTCCTGGATGCCGGTGCCGGGGAACACCATGACCCCGACGGGGAGGATTTCGAGCATCTGATCGTTGCGCTTGAAGGGCGCCGCCTTGGCGTGTTTGGTCCAGTCGGGCTTGAAGGCGATTTGCGGAACCTTGCGGTGATCGGCCCAGCGGGCGGCGATGCGCTCGGCGCCTTTCGGCGAGCCGCCATGCAGCAGCACCATATCCGGGTGCTTGGCGTGAACCTTGTCGAGCCTGTCCCAGATCAGCTGGTGATCGTTGAACTCGAACCCTCCGGTGAAGGCGACCTTGGGGCCTGCCGGTAACAGCACTTCGGACTCGGCCCGGCGTTTGGCGGCAAGGAAATCCCGGCTGTCGATCATCGCCGAGGTCAGGGTGCGATGGTTGACCATCGATCCGCTGCGCGGGCGCCAGGTTGATCCGGTGTGGCGGTCGAAGTGCTCGGCGGCCTGATCGCGGAAGAACTCCATGCAGTTGCGCCGCTCGATGAGCGTTATGCCCTCTGCGGTGCGGCGTTCAAGCTCGACCGAGCGGACCTCGGAGCCGTCCTGTTCGCGCTGGCCGCGCTTTTGCGCCTGCTCGTTGTCGTCCAGCTCGCGCTCGATCCGGCTCACGGCACGGTGGAAGATGTTGACGGTTGACCAGAGCAGTTCTTCGAGGTCGGGTTCCAGGCGGGTGTCACCCAGCGCCACGACGAGGGCGTCGAAAATATCGGCGGCGGAAACAGCAACGGTTTGGGCGTCGGGCAGCGGTCTCGGGTCGGGTTCGTCCTGGAACGGACGATGGCCGTAGAGCTGGAGTTCGGCGAGGACGTGACCGGTTGGGGATGAAGCGTGCGGCGGCTCAAAGCTGGTGTCGTCGTATTGGGTCGTCATGGGTGTTTTCCCTTGGTTGGATCGGCCGCGCCCATCGCGGCCTTCGCAGGCGTTGAGAGGCGGTAGGCGGACCGGACCTGCACCGCGTAGCGAAGCGGAAGCGGCCGTAGCAAAGCGGAGGACGGCGGGCGGCGGCTATTTTGTTTCGCGATGTAAAGGCGGCGCGCCGCCGGCGGAAAATAGTTGCCGGCCGCCGTTGCCGGGCCGGGCCGGATGCCGCCCGATCGCCCTCTCAGAAGGCCGTGGGCGCGGTCTCCTCCGAACCAACAGGATCACTCCGATCCGATGCGCCACGAGCCAGGCGCCGGCGTCATCGCCCCTTTCCGGTTCCGTCCTCAACAGCCGTGAAGCGGGTTACGTCCTCAGGGGCGAGCTGCACATGCAGCGCCGCCCGGAGTTCATCCAAACCAATATGTTGCAGATCGTCATTGAAGTCCCCGAGCCTTGGCGACAGTGCCAGCAGCCTGATCCTGGCTGCCTGCGCCCTTTTGGTCAAGGCCGTCATCGCAGCGCCGCCAGCCGGATCGTTATCGCGCGCGACATAGAGACGCCGCAGGCCCGGCGGGAATAGCAGGGCGGCAAGGTGACCGGCGGAGAGCGCGGCGACCATCGGCAGGAACGGCACGACGCTTCTGAGCGACAGCATGGTTTCGATGCCTTCGCCAGCCGCCAGGACATCGCCAGCCACACCGAACCGCACGCCGTTGCCGAGCAGTTGGCCCATTGCGCGCCTTGGCGTTTCGACAGGGGCCTTGCCTGCGCCCGATGGATCAAGATACGTGCGATGCGCGCCGGTGATGGCGCCCGTCAGATCCGTGACGGCGGCGATCAAGGCTGGCCAGGTCTCGATTGGCCAAGTTTCAGTGAAAGGGGCGGCATGGGGCCGGTAATAGCAGCGCGGGTGAAACCGCAGAGCGCCGGTTCCGTGCAGAGCCGTAATGCCGCGCTTGCGCAGATACGCTTCAGCGAGTGTGCCAGAAACCGGTCGTGACATGGCGAAGAGACGGCGCGCGGATTCTGGTGATCCGCCCGGAACCGTCGCTCGTCGGAAACCGTCAGGCTTTGGCGTGGGTCGTGGCAGCGCGAGGAAGGATCGCGCCTCAATGAGCACGTCGCGCAAGCGGTCTAGCCCCCGGTTCATGGCGATGAGATCGAGCAGATCGCCATGCTCGCCGGTGGCGGCGTCGGTCCATTTGCCGGCGGCGCCCCGGCCATACTCTGGCCCCGTGAGACGGACATAGAGGCTGCGGCCCGGCGTGTTCCGGACATCCCCGGCCAGCCAATAGTGGCCCTCGCGGCGTCCATTGGAGAGATAGTGGCGGCACACCGCCTCGGCGTCACGCGCGAGGCGGTGCGCCAGATCGGCGGCTTGACTGGACATGAGCGCCTCCCCTCAAACCGCGTTACGATCAGCGACGCGGATGAGCGGATGGCGCTCCATCAGTGTACTGATTATAGCCGGGCCGGCTGCGCCGGTGGGGACGAACAGACGCAGCTTCCACGAGATGATCTCCGGCATCAGACCCAGGGCCTTCAGCCGGTCGACCATGCCATCGGTGAAGCCGGAAAGCTCGACGCGATAGTCGTTCATCACCCGGACACGGCGAAGCTGCAATCCGTCCTGAAGCTGCAATATGGTCCGGCCGTCTATGACGGCGGTCCAGGCGTCGCTCGCAGCGAGAGACGGCGCATCCCCTGTGGCCGCTTGCGCAACCCATGCCGGTGAGACGAGGCGGCCGATGATCCGCTCGCCATCATCGGTCTGCAGCCGGTAGACGCGCGAGGAGTCGTTGGGCAGCCGTTTCCAGATCGGCAGCAGGAGGCCGGTGACGATATGGATTTCGCTCTCACTGAACTCGGGCACAGCGGCGAGTTCAGCGTTCCAGGCGGCGGCGAAGGTTTCGTGATCGGCCTCGCGCCAATGGGTCTGCGCCATCATGGCCAACGGGATAGCTGTGCGTTCCATCGGGCGGATGAGGCGCACCCGGGGTTCGACCTCGCCGTCATCGAGCATCAGGCTGGGCGCGGGAACCTGCACGGCGGCGCGGCGCGATTGTGTGTTGACCAGCAGCACCGCGCGGGGATCACCGGCACGATCCATTGCCTCAGCTAGCGTCGTCGGCTGGTTGCGCTCGCGCCGCGTAATCGTCAGCAGTTGGGTTTCGGCCGCCGTGCCAGGATGGGTGTAGATCGTGCGCCGATCAGTGATTTTGAGGCTCTCGGCGGTCAGCGTTTCGAGGCCCATATCGTAGGCGCCGGACGCAACCGCGCCCTCGATCCTGGCCGCCAGCAGGCGCTCGAACACCGTGAACAGGATGTTCTGCAGATCGATGGTGAGCGCCAGCAGCCGGTTGAGGAAGGTCGTGATCGGCGGCAACACGTCACGAAGACCATTGCTGTCGGCAAGACGCAGGCCCGTCGCGTTTTCGAACGCCTGCAGGGAACAGTCTTCGACCTTGCCGGAATAGAGCAGCACGTAAAGCTGGCGCAGTGCGGCGCGCGCATAAGGGGATTCCAGATTGTCCCCGGCGCGGAACAGGCCCTGTCCGCCGGTCTGGCGCTGGCCCCTGGTGATGGCGCCCAGCGTGTCGAGGCGCCGCGCGATGGTAGAGAGGAAACGCTTCTCGGCCTTCACATTGGTGGCGACCGGACGAAACAGCGGCGGCTGCGCCTGGTTGGTCCGGTTCGTGCGCCCCAGACCCTGGATGGCGGCGTCGGCCTTCCATCCCGCTTCGAGCAGATAGTGGACGCGCAGACGGCGGTTCTTCGCGCCAAGATCGGCGTGGTAGCTGCGACCGGTGCCGCCCGCATCGCTGAACACCAGGATGCGCTTGGCGTCGTCCATGAACGCCTGCGTTTCGGCAAGGTTGGCTGAGGTGGCGCGGTTCTCGACGCGCAGACAATCACCTCCGCCATTACTTCTGACACGCACAATGCGCCGCGAGCGGCCGGTGACTTCGGCCACCATCTCCGCGCCAAAGCGCTGCACGATCTGGTCGAGCGCGCCCTGCACCGGCGCCAGGGACGCGAGCTTTTCGATCAGGCGATCGCGCCGCTCGATGGCTTCGCGGCACTGGACCGGCTGGCCGTCGCGATACACGGGCCGCGATGACAGATTGCCCTCGCTGTCGGTGAACGGCTCATAGAGCTGCGTCGGGAAAGAGTGCGCCAGATAGTCGAGGACATATTCGCGCGGCGTGATGTCGACCTGCACGTCGCCCCATTCCTCGGTGGGGATCTCCGCCAGACGACGTTCCATCAACGCCTCGCCGGTGGAGACGATCTGGATGACGGCGGCGTGCCCGGCTTCGAGATCGCGCTCGATCGCGGCAATCAGCGTTGGCGTCTTCATCGCCGTGATGAGGTGGTTGAAGAAGCGCTGCTTGGCGGACTCAAACGCTGAACGGGCGGCGGCCTTGGCCTGACCGTTCAATGTGCCGGCAGCGCCGGTGATATTGGCCGCCTGCATCGCGGCGTCGAGATTGTTGTGGATGACCTGGAACGCGCCTGCATAGGCGTCGTAGATGCGGGTCTGCTCCGGCGTGAGCCGATGTTCGACCAGCTCGTATTCAACACCTTCATAGGAAAGCGACCGGGAGGCATAGAGACCCAGGGCTTTCAGATCGCGCGCCAGCACTTCCATGGCGGCGACGCCACCCGCCTCGATCGCTTCGACGAACTCGGCCCGTGTGGCGAAGGGAAAATCCTCGCCGCCCCAGAGGCCGAGGCGCTGGGCATAGGCGAGATTGTGGACGCTCGTGGCGCCGGTCGCCGAGACATAGAGGATGCGCGCATCGGGAAGCGCATGTTGCAGGCGCAGGCCGGCGCGGCCCTGCTGCGAGGGTGCCTGGTCACCGCGCTCGCCTTTGCCTCCGGCGGCGTTCTGCATGGCGTGGCTCTCGTCGAAAACGATCACTCCGTCGAAATCGGAGCCCAACCATTCGACGATCTGACGCACCCGCGAAACCCTGTCCTCACGCGCATCGGAGCGCAGCGTGGCATAGGTGGTGAATAGGACGCCCTGGTCCAGTTTGATCGGCGTGCCCTGGCGAAAGCGGGACAGCGGCGTGATCAGCAATCGTTCCTGCCCGAGCGCCGACCAATCGCGCTGGGCGTCCTCGATCAGCTTGTCGGACTTACTGACCCACAGCGCGCGGCGGCGGCCCTTCAGCCAGTTGTCGAGGAGGACGCCCGCGGCCTGACGGCCCTTACCGGCACCGGTGCCGTCGCCCAGAAACCAGCCCTGGCGAAAACGGACGACGTGTTCTGCGTCTTCGCGTGCCGCCGCGACAATGTCGAAAGTCTCATCAACCACCCATGATCCCGCAAGGTGACGGCCATGGGCTTCGCCGGCATAGATGACGCTTTCCAGTTGGGCGTCCGAAAGCAGGCCGCCCGTGACGACGGCGGGCAGAAGATGCGGTCGGTAGTCCGGCCTGGGCGGCGCGACCGACGCCATAGCGGCGGACTGTACGAGCCGTGTAGGATGCGGCTTGGCGTTGGGGATGCGGATCGACTGAAGCCCGTAGCCTTCGTACAACGCCTCGGTAAGGTTGCCGCCCGCCGCTGGCGTCCAGTCGATGGACTCATACGCCAATTCGACAGCGGCCGGTTCGATCGCCGCAACGGGCGTCGGTCGCACGGGCGCGGCGCGATGGTTTGATCGGGCCCGCGTCGTGATCGGCGTTAGAGTGCGCCCGGCGGAGGAAGGCGCAGCAACGGCAGCCCTTGGCGGCACAAGGCGCGTCACCCATTCCAGCAGCATGGCGGGATCGGTGGCGACGCCTGAGGAATCTGGGAACGCCGCCGGATCGCCAGCAGGAACGCGGTCGATGACGGTGAGGCGGGTATCGACGCTCGTGCCGTGACGGGCATAGACGCTGCCGTCGATGGCGGCGGTGAACACCACGCGGCCATGTTCCTGAAGGCGGACGAAAGCGTCACGCCAGGATGGATTATCGGGAGAGAGATTCGCGCCGGTGATCGCAACCAGGCGGCCGCCCTCGGGGAGACGCGCGAGCGCCGATGAGACGTGACGCATCGCGGCGTCAGCAACCCGGCCTTCGACATGCGCCGCGACCGAAAACGGCGGGTTCATCAGCACGACGCTCGGACGCATATTGGCTTCGAGATGATCGTGAATATGCGCGGCGTCGTGCCGGGTCACCGTTATGCCGGGAAACAGGTGAGCGAGCAAATCGGCGCGGGTCCCGGCAAGTTCGTTCAGGGCTAATGAGGCGCCACTAAGTTCGGCGAGGATGGCCAGCAGTCCGGTTCCAGCCGAAGGTTCCAGCACCAGATCGCTGGACATGATGTTTGCGGCAGTGGCCGCGACAAAGCCGAGTGCGATCGGCGTGGAGAATTGCTGCAGCGCCTGCGATTCTTGTGAGCGGCGCGTCTGCGAAGGCAGGAGGGCGGCTAGTTTCTCCAGCATCGCCAAAATGGCGATGGGAGACGCGGCGCGGG
>DAIOWE010000016.1:0-29550 GCA_036758605.1 Pseudomonadota bacterium
CCCCGTTTATCGGCCTGTTCGGCACCGTATGGGGCATCATGAACAGCTTTCAGGCGATTGCCCAAAGCCATAACACATCGCTTGCGGTGGTGGCGCCGGGTATTGCCGAAGCCTTGTTCGCCACTGCGCTGGGTCTGTTTGCGGCCATTCCTGCGGTGATTGCCTATAACCGTTTCAACAATCAGGTCGGGCGGTATGGCGACAGGCTGGAAGGCTTTTCCGAGGAATTTTCTGCTGTGCTGTCGCGGCGTATAGAAGAGGAAATGGATTAATGGGCATGGGCACCCCGTCGTCCCGCAGGCGCAAAGGGGCACGCCAGTCGCCAATGAGCGAGATCAACGTCACGCCGATGGTCGATGTGATGCTGGTGCTGCTGATCATCTTTATGGTGGCGGCCCCGCTTTTGACGGCGGGTGTGCCGGTGAACCTGCCGCAGAGCAAGGCAGCCCCCCTGAATGAAAAGATTGAACCGCTGGCGATTACGATCAAGGCGGATGGGCAGGTCTTTATTCAGGAGACAGCGGTGGCGGTCGAGGAACTGGCCGCACGCCTACAGGCAATTACAGAAAACAAACCCGACACCCGCATTTATGTGCGTGGCGATCACAGCCTCGATTATGGGCGGGTGATGGAGGTGATGGGATTGATTACATCGGCTGGTTTCACCAAGGTCGCCCTGATTACCGAGACGCCAGGCGCAGCTAAACCGGACAAGAAATGATTGGCGATGGGCAAGGGATCGCTTTTTTCTGCGGGATTACACCTTATCGTTATTTTGATAACGATTTTTGGTTTGCCAATGTTCAGCAACGATTGGGAGCCGCCCGTGGAGTCGATTCCAGTCGAATTGGCGACCATTGCGGAAATGACCAATATTCCGATGCGGCCGGAACCAAAAAAACCGGTGGAAGAGGACAAGCCCAAACCGGAACCCAAGCCCGAACCGCCCAAGCCAACGCCTGCACCGCCGCCCCCGCCGCCACCCGCACCGGAACCAGAGCCGTTGCCGGAAGACGCTGTGCCATTGCCCAAGGACAAGGTCGAGGAAAAACCCGAGCCAAAGCCGGAAGCCGCACCCGAGCGCGTGGTCAAGCTGGATGGGCCGCGCCCCAAGGTGAAACCAAAGCGTCCGGTAGAAGAGAAACCGGAGGAAAAGCTCGATCTCAACAAGATCGCGGCTCTGCTCGACAAGGAACTGGACGATCCGGCGCAGAAAACCGAAGAGACCGAGGAAAAGCCGGAAGACACCCCACAGGATCTGCCGCCAACCCAGGCGACCCGGCCCACCACGTCGGCTCAAATGACTTTGAGCGAAATCGATTCCATTCGCGCGCAGATCGAGCAGTGCTGGATCGTGCCGGCAGGGGCTCAATATGCCGAGAATCTGGTTGTGCGTGTGCGCATATTTCTGCGCCCCGATGGCGGGCTGGCGCAGCCGCCGCAGGTCGTGGATTCGTCCCGTATGGGCATGGCGGGTCAGGAAGCCTACCGGACGGCTGCGGAATCGGCAGTGCGCGCCATTTTGAAATGCGAACCCTTCAAGAATCTGCCGGTTGATAAATATGACCGCTGGCAAGATATCGAACTCAATTTCGACCCACGAAGCATGCTAGGCGGATGACCGAAATGACAATGAAAGTTAGACAGGCTGTAATGCGGTTTGTAGTTGGCGCAACAACGCTTTTGTCGGCGATAGGCTGGCAGGGAGCGCAGGCGCAATTGCGGATCGATATAACCCAGGGGAATGTCGATCCAATGCCGATCGCCATTCCAAACTTCAATGGGGTCGGCCCCAAGGAAGCCACGGTTGGTAGCGAGATGGTCGGGGTTATCAGTAATAACCTGTCCCGTTCCGGCCTGTTCCGGCCGCTGGATCCCAGAAGTTTTATCCAGAAGGCTGACGCCATCGGGGCGATGCCCCGATTCGGCGACTGGCGATTGATCAGTGCGCAGGCTCTGGTGACCGGCGCGGTAACGACGGAACCCGATGGAAGGCTGCGGGTTGAATTTCGTCTCTGGGATGTGTTCGGAGAGCAACAGATGGAGGGGCGGGTCTTCTTTACCCGCTCGGATAATTGGAGGCGGGTAGCGCACCTGATTTCAGACAAAATTTACGAACGGCTGACGGGCGAAACGGGGTATTTCGACACGCGCATCGTTTTTGTTTCAGAGAGTGGCACAAAAGCCGCACGTGTAAAACGGCTGGCGATTATGGATCAGGATGCCGCCAATCAGCGTTTTCTGACCAGTGGAAGGCATCTGGTTTTGACCCCGCGCTTTAGTCCGGCGACACATCAGATCACCTATCTCTCCTACTTCAACGACAAGCCAAGGGTCTATATTTACGACATCAATACGGGTCAGCAGGAGGTTCTGGGTGACTTTCCAGGCATGACATTCGCCCCGCGATTTTCGCCATCTGGCGATTCGGTGATAATGAGCATGGCCAAAAATGGTAACTCGGATATCTACGTTATGAACCTGCGAAGCCGGGCGGTAGTGCGGTTGACGGATAGTCCTTCCATTGACACGTCACCGTCATTTTCCCCGGATTCTCAATATGTTACGTTTAATTCCGATCGTGGAGGAACGCAGCAAATCTATGTCATGCGGGCCAGTGGAGCGGATGCAAAACGCATCAGTTTCGGAGATGGCAGATATGCAACACCTGTCTGGTCACCGCGCGGAGACCTGATCGCATTTACTAAAATTTATAAGGGACGCTTCTATATAGGTGTCATGCGCCCTGATGGCAGTGGTGAACGGCTATTGACCGAGAGCTTCCTCGATGAGGGGCCAACCTGGTCACCCAATGGCCGCGTGCTGATGTTCTTCCGGGAGCGGCCGTCCGATTCGCGAGGGTCGGGTGGTGGAAGCCGGCTGCACTCGATCGATCTTACAGGCTACAATGAAAGGGAGATTCCAACCTTAGGCGACGCTTCTGATCCGGCATGGTCTCCCTTGATTCCTTTGCCAGAAGGTGGTTAGAGTTGCGCCAGATTCGGAGGGTTGATCGACCGAGTCGTCACTCATCTGAAATCGTAAAACAATTCAGTGCACACCGTATAATTGGTTTAGCGCGTGCTGCCCTGAGGAGATGTGCGATTTCTTCACTTTTATCGAGCATAATCACTCGAGAACTATCACGGGGAGTATCTTTTGATGCGCAAAGTTTCTGTGGGACTTAAGCTGGCTAGCATGGCGGCGGCGGTCTTTTTACTAGCCGCTTGTGAATCGACACCGGAAGGTGGCGGTGCAGGCGCTGGCGGTGGTGCTGGCGGCGGTGCCGGCAGCTCGGCTATCGTTCCTGGTTCGCAGGCTGATCTGGAAGCAACAACTTCCAATCGCGTTTTCTTTGGGTTTGATCGCCACGATCTGACCGAAGAAGGGCGCGCAACATTGCAGGCGCAAGCTGCCTGGCTGACGAAAAATCCGTCGGTCACGGTAACTGTTGCAGGCAATTGCGACGAACGTGGCACTCGCGAATACAACCTGGCCCTTGGCGAACGCCGCGCCAATTCGGCTAAGGATTATCTCGTCAGCCAGGGCGTTGATTCGGCCCGCGTGACCACGATCAGCTATGGCAAGGAACGCCCGATTGCATTGGGCTCTGACGAAGCCAGCTGGTCACAAAACCGGAATGCGACGACAACTGTCAACTAAGACAGTCTTCTAGAAGGTCGCCCAGAATGCGCACCCCAATTAAGGGGGGCATATTCTGGGCGGCTTCCACCCTATCCGCCTTTTTTGACGAAATTCGTGGTTCGGGTTTTGTTGACTGGCCTTCGCCGAACAGTCTCACAAGAAACGTTCAGGCGCATATGACCGGGACGTTTGTGACCAGGACGTTGAAGGCAGGCGATTTTTTGGTGGGGTATCGCCTTCATGCAGCCCCATTTACGGGGTATGTTGTGATATGATTTCCAATTTAAATTTTGCGCACGCGCAGCCTTATGCAGGGCGATCCTGCAACAGGGGGGCATTGCTGTTAACGGGGCTGTTAACGGGCTTTGTGTTCTGTCTGCTCACACTATTTTCCGACCCGCTTGCAGCTCAAGACATGCGCACCATGCAGAACGAGGTAAACCGTCTGCGTCAGGATGTTGCAGATTTACAACGTCAGATCGCGGCAGGTGGAATCAGCGGTGGTTCCTCTACCAGCAGCCGCGTTGCCCCAATGGGTGGCGAGACGGCGGCCGCACAGGTCAAGGTCCAGGTAGATCAGATGGACACGGAACTGCGCGGCATGGTCGGGCAGATCGAACAGCTTACCTTTCAGGTCAATCAGGTAAATTCGCGGCTTGAGAAACTGATCCAGGATATAGACTTCCGTTTGGCGGCGCTTGAGCGCGGCGGTAGTGGCGGTACGGCCCCTTTGGGAGGCGCGGCACCGCCGCTGACAAGGCCGCAAGGTAGCTTGCAGTCCGACGCCCCCACGATGGGGGCGGCGCAGGATGTTGATGCGGGTCTTAACGAGCTGCCGCCGCCTGCCGCCCTATCTTCTACATTGCAGGGATCGCGCACCCCGCCGCCACCACCGGGACTTGCCGCCGCGTCCCCCAAGGGGTCACCAGACGAGCAATATGCTGCGGCGTTCGGTCTGCTGCGTTCCGGTGATTATGCGGCGGCTGCGTCCGGGATGGAGCAGTTTGTAAAAAGCAACCCGAACCATGAGTTGGCAGGCAATGCGGTCTACTGGCTTGGCGAGACCTATTATGTCCGCAAGGATTATGCGAAGGCTGCCACCTATTTCCTGGACGGGTTTCAGAAATATCCGCAAAGCCGCAAAGGGCCGGATAATTTATTGAAACTGGGCATGACCCTGGCGGCGCTGGAACATAAGGCGGAAGCCTGCCAGGCGTTAAATCAGCTTAAGAAGAAATACCCTAAAGCACCTGAAAAGATTGCACAACGCGCCAGTGATGAGATCAAACGCCTGGGTTGTTCGTAAGTTTATTATTCACGCCATTAAGGGCTTTTCAGGCCTGAAAATGCAGATACCGACATAATGGCTGACATCCTGAATGCAGCGCCTGTGAACGAGCTGGAATTTGCCGGTGCGCTTCAGGCGCTTTCTCCACAAACACCCATTGCTGTGGCAGTTTCAGGCGGCGCCGACAGTATGGCGCTGTTGCATCTGACATGTCGTTGGCTGGACGCCAGCTCTCAGCGGGACAGTCTGTTGGCGCTGACGGTTGATCATGGTTTGCGTGATGCGTCGGCAGAAGAAGCGCGGCAGGTTGCTGGCTGGTGTCAGGCGCTGGGCGTTTCACATCAGATTTTACATTGGCGCGGTAACAAGCCCCATAGCGATATTCAGGCTGCGGCGCGTCAGGCGCGCTATGCCCTGCTGACACAGGCGTGCAGGCAGGAGGGAATTAGCAGCCTGCTGCTGGGACATCATTTCGAGGATCAGGCGGAAACATTCCTGATGCGCCTGGGGCGGGGAAGTGGGGTTGACGGATTGGCGGCCATGGCGTCTGCGCGGGAATGGAATGGCGTACGGCTATTACGGCCGCTGCTTGGCATTTCCAGGCAGCGTCTGCGCACGACATTAGAGGCCCTTGGCCAGCCATGGATTGAAGACCCCAGCAATACGGATCAGCGTTTTGCCCGTGTACGGGCGCGTGATGTGCTTGAGGATCTGGCCAGGGCAGGAATCACTCCGTCGCGGATGGTTGCGACAGCCGGACGCATGCAGCGGGTGCGCGCAGCGTTAGAACATGCAACAGCGCAGCTTATGCGCGAGGCCGTGCACTGGGAACAGGCGGGGTTTGCCGTTTTACGTCCAACCGCGCTTTTTGCGGCGCCGGAAGAGATTGGTTTGCGCATGCTGGCACGGGTGCTGATGGCGGTGAGCGGGCAAGAATATCCACCGCGTCTGGTGCGCCTGGAAAGGCTTTACGGCTGGTTGCGGCAAAATCCAAAGGCCGGTGGACGAACCCTGTCGGGCTGCCGTATTTTACTGAAGGGCGACGGCATACTGGTTGCCAGGGAAATGGCGGCGATCGGGCCGGAAATCGCATTGATCCAGGATGAATTTACCGTCTGGGACAACAGGTTTCAGGTTCGTCTTGCCGGGGCAGGGAAATTTAGTGATTTATCGTCCTGCACAGTGCGTGAGGTGGGCAGCGAGGGGCTGATGCAATTGCGGGACGTATTGCCCAAAAAACTGCCACCAAAAATTATCTGTCAGGCAACGCCGGGATTCTGGCGGGGGCGGCATTTGCTGGCTGCCCCATACCTGGAATTTATCGATCCGGCATATAAAGCGGGGGAAGTGGCCTTTCATGCCCGGTTCACACCGGGAAACACGCTGTTGCCGGATAACATGACCTGCAAATGAAATGTACATAAGCCGATTTAATTCTGACTTGGCGCTTGCCTTGAACGCGATACACATTATCTCTTAATCATCTTGCCCAATATTCTAATCGTGCCAGACCTGATTTTGGTTTAGACTGCCCCGGTGGAGGTTTGGCATTGAATGGCACGCCTCAATTAAGGAAATTAACGCATTGAAACCGTACCGTAATATCGTTCCCTGGCTGGTCATCGCAGTATTGCTGGTGTTCTTGTTCTATATGTTCCAGGGGCCCGCCGAACGCCAAACAGCGAACAATATTTCCTATTCGCAATTCTTGTCTGAAACCGAAGCGGGCACGGTGCGCGATGTAACGATCAGCGGCGAATCTATCCTGGGCCATTTCGGGGATGGCCGCAGCTTTACGACTTATGCGCCTTATGATCCGGATTTGGTGCAGCGCCTGGACGCGCGCGGCGTGAATATCACCGCGATCCCATCGGCGAGTGGAGAAAATTCCTTTTTTAGTGTTCTGATTTCCTGGTTTCCCATGCTGCTGTTGCTGGCGGTGTATATCTTCTTCATGCGTCAGATGCAGGGCGGCGGTGGCCGGGGCGCCATGGGGTTTGGCAAGTCACGCGCCAAACTGCTGACCCAGGACACCAACCGGGTGACATTCGAGGATGTTGCGGGTGTGGACGAGGCCAAGGAAGAATTGCAGGAGGTCGTCGATTTTCTGCGCGACCCGCAGAAATATCAGCGTCTGGGGGGGCATATCCCCAAGGGCGTGTTGCTGGTTGGACCTCCGGGCACCGGCAAGACGCTGATCGCGCGTGCGGTGGCGGGCGAGGCCAATGTGCCATTCTTCACCATTTCCGGTTCGGATTTCGTGGAAATGTTTGTCGGCGTGGGCGCATCGCGCGTGCGTGACATGTTCGAGCAGGCAAAGAAGAATGCGCCCTGCATCATCTTCATGGACGAAATAGATGCGGTCGGGCGCCACCGGGGCGCAGGCCTTGGCGGCGGCAATGATGAGCGCGAGCAGACACTGAACCAGTTGCTGGTTGAGATGGACGGCTTTGAATCCAATGAAGGCGTCATCCTGATTGCGGCGACGAACCGGCCGGACGTGCTTGACCCCGCATTGTTGCGCGCGGGGCGTTTTGACCGTCAGGTGGTTGTGCCGAATCCGGATATTCTGGGCCGCGAAAAAATTCTGAAAGTGCATATGCGCAAGGTACCGCTGGCGCCGGATGTTGAAGCGAAAATTCTGGCGCGCGGCACACCTGGTTTCTCGGGGGCGGATTTGGCCAATCTGGTCAATGAAGCGGCGCTGCTGGCGGCGCGTGTTGGCAAGCGGCTGGTCGGCATGGCGGAGTTTGAATCGGCCAAGGACAAAGTGATGATGGGCGCCGAGCGCCGTTCGATGGTAATGTCTGAAGATGAACGCCGTCTGACAGCCTTTCATGAGGGCGGTCATGCGGTGGTGTCGCTGAATATTCCATCCAGCGATCCGGTGCACAAGGCCACCATCATTCCGCGTGGCCGGGCATTGGGCATGGTGATGCGTTTGCCGGAGCGCGACCAGCTTTCTGTCACGCGCGAAAAAATGCTGGGCGATATTGCGGTGTTCATGGGCGGGCGGTTGGCCGAAGAACTGGTCTTTGGCTATGACAAGGTAACGTCTGGCGCCTCGTCTGACATTGACATGGCGACCAAGATGGCGCGCGCCATGGTTACGCGTTATGGCCTGAGTGATGTGCTTGGTCCGCTGGCCTATGGTGAAAATGAGGAAGAGGTTTTTCTTGGCCATTCGGTCACGCGCCAGAAAAACATCTCCGAGGATACGGCACGGGCAATTGATCAGGAAATTCGGCAGATTGTCGAGAAATGCTATGCCCGCGCCAAGATGATTTTAGAGAATAATATCCAGGGCCTGCATCTGGTGGCCAATGCGCTGCTGGAATATGAGACGCTGACCGGTGAAGAGATCAAGGCAATTCTGCGTGGTGAAACGCTGCGCCGGGATGACAAGGATCGCCCATATCCACAAGGTCCGGTGACAGCGGTACCGTCCAGCGGACGCCGCAGCACAGGTGCTGCGGATGGCCCGATGGCGCCGCAACCGCAGGGATCGTAAGGCGAACGTGCCGCCGCAAATTCTCGGCATTGTCAATATCACCGAGGATTCGTTTTCAGACGGCGGTCGGTTCCTGGCGCCGGAACAGGCCATCGGCCAGGCGCTGGCGCTGGTTGAGGCTGGCGCGGATATTATCGATCTGGGGCCGGCCAGCAGTCACCCGGACGCCAAACCCGTTACAGCAGATGAAGAGATTCGCCGTCTTGCCCCTGTAATGGATGCGCTGGCCGCGCGCGGGGTCGCGGTTTGCGTTGACAGTTTTTTGCCGGAAACCCAGCGATACGCCATGGCGCGGGGGGTGGCGTATCTCAATGATATTCAGGGATTTCCGGATGCGGAAATCTATCCCGATCTGGCGGCCAGCCGGTGCCGTCTGATCGTGATGCACGCCATACAGGGGCGCGGCATTGCGACACGCGCAGAGAGCGATCCCCGGACAGTGACCGAGCGGGTTGAGCGTTTTTTCCAGCGGCGTATCTCTGCGCTTGAACAGGGGGGGATAAAACGCGAGCGCCTTATTTTAGACCCGGGCATGGGGTTTTTTCTGGGTAATCAGCCGGAATCATCGCTGAGCATGTTGCGTGGGCTTGGCGTTTTGAAGGAGCGCTTTGGCCTGCCGGTTCTGGTGTCGGTTTCGCGCAAATCGTTTCTGCGCACCTTAACAGGACGGGGGGTGGCGCAGGCGGGGTCGGCGACACTGGCGGCCGAGCTTTTTGCAGCGGCGCAGGGCGTGAACTATATTCGCACCCATGATGCGGGCGCGTTGCGGGATGGTTTGAAAATATGGTCGGCGCTTCTGGAATAGAATAGTTAAAGTGGTGTTAGGAATTTGCGTCTATACCAGTCCAGATCATGAAATGTGAGGTCATATGAGCAGAAAATATTTTGGCACCGATGGCATTCGCGGCACCGCTAACCGCGCACCGATGACCGCCGATATTGCGCTGCGCGTTGGCATGGCGGCGGGCAGTATTTTTACGCGCGGGGCGCACCGCCACAAGGTCATCATCGGCAAGGATACGCGCCTGTCGGGCTATATGGTGGAGCCCGCTTTGACAGCAGGCTTCATTTCGGCGGGCATGGATGTGGTGCTGCTTGGCCCGGTGCCGACGCCTGCTGTTGCGATGCTGACGCGATCCATGCGCGCAGATATTGGCGTGATGATTTCAGCCAGTCATAATCCGTACCAGGACAATGGCATCAAGATTTTTGGTCCGGATGGATACAAGCTGAGCGATGAAACCGAGATGGAAATTGAAGCGCTGATGGAAAACGGCGTTAGCGCGCATCTGGCCGAGTCATCAAAGCTTGGCCGCGCGTTGCGGCTTGAGGATGCGGGTGCGCGCTATATTGAATTCGCCAAAAGCACCATTCCGCGGACGATGCATTTTGATGGATTGCGCGTGGTTATCGATTGCGCCAATGGCGCGGCTTATAAAGTTGCGCCTACCGTGTTATGGGAACTGGGCGCGGATGTGATTACTGTTGGCGTGGAGCCGGATGGCTTTAACATCAACCGTGAATGTGGATCGACAGATTTAACGAAGCTGTCCAAAAAAGTTCTGGAGGTGCGTGCGGATATTGGCATCGCGCTGGATGGCGATGCGGACCGTGTATTGATCTGTGATGAAAAAGGCCAGGTCATTGACGGCGATCAGATCATGGCCTTGATCGGTGATTACTGGCATCGCACCGGCCGGTTAAGCGCGAAAGGCGTGGTGGGCACGATCATGGCCAATCTGGGGCTGGAGCGGTTTTTTCAGGATCGCGGGCTGGAACTGTTGCGCACACAGGTTGGCGATCGCTATGTGGTCGAGAAAATGCGCAGCGATGGCTATAATCTTGGCGGCGAGCAATCCGGTCATATTATCATGAGTGATTATTCGACAACCGGCGATGGGCTGATCAGCGCCTTGCAGGTGCTGTCGGTTTTGCATGAAGTGAACAGGCCGGTAAGCGATGCATTACGGCTGTTTGAGCCAGCGCCGCAATTGCTGAAAAATGTGCGCTATAAAAGCGGTGAGCCGCTGGCGCACAAGGATGTCAAACAGGCGATATCCGATGGCGAGGCGCAGCTTGGCGAAAAGGGCCGCGTGGTGATCCGCAAATCCGGCACCGAACCGCTTATCCGCGTGATGGCCGAGGGCGAGGACGAGGCGCTTGTGCATGCGGTGGTGGGGCAGATCGTTGTGGCGCTTGAAGCCGTGATCTGAAAATATTATTTTGAGGCGTGATGATGTGTTTGATTTTATCCTTCATCGTCATTGCGAGCGAAGCGCGGCAATCCAGCGTCACAAACTCAAGCCTTGCCGTATGACTCTGGATTGCCGCGCTTCGCTCGCAATGACACCGGAGGAAATTGGGTCTATTAATCATGGCCGCCGATAAAGGACGTGTACTGAGTATTGCTGGATCGGATAGCGGCGGTGGTGCGGGTATTCAGGCGGACATCAAGACCATCACAGCATTGGGCGGTTATGCCGCGACAGTGATTACCGCGATCACCGCGCAGAATACGCTGGGAGTGCGGGATATTCATGCGGTTCCGCTTGACATAATCCGTTCACAGATGGATGCGGTTTTGGAAGATATCGGCGCGGACTGTATCAAAACCGGCATGTTGGCCAGTGCGCAGATCATTAAGCTGGTGTCAGAGCGGCTTGATATTTTGGCGGCTGGCGTCCCGTGTGTGATTGACCCGGTAATGGTGGCGACCAGTGGCGCGCGGCTGATGGATGAGGGCGCGGTGGCGGCGCTGAAGGCGCGGCTGGTTCCGGGCGCTGCGCTACTGACCCCGAATATTCCAGAAGCCGAAATTCTGACGGGTATGACGATTACGGATGTCGAGACAATGCTGCGGGCGGGTCAGGCGCTGCTGGCGTTGGGTGCGAAAGCAGTGCTGGTCAAGGGCGGGCATTTGCCCGGTGATCAGATATCGGATGTGCTTGTAACGTCTGATGAAGTCAGCATCATGAGTGATCCGCGCATTGACACCAGGCATACGCATGGCACGGGCTGCACGCTGGCCTCGGCGATCGCAACGGGACTGGCGCAGGGCATGGCCTTGCCGGATGCCGTGTGCCGCGCCCGAGATTATGTACGCGAGGCGATACGCACCGCGCCGGGATTTGGCGCGGGGCAGGGGCCGCTTAATCATGGACACACGGTTCGGGATTAATCCGCCCGGCGCATCATCTGGCTGATGGCGATGCCGGACAATATCAGTGCAAGTGCGGCGTAGGCGTTCCATTCCGGGCGTTCCTCCAGAAACAGCGCGCCGATGACTACCGCCCATACCGGGATCAAGTAATTGATCAGGGCGTAAAAGGTTGGCCCGGCGCTGGCGACCAGGCGAAAGAAAATCAGTGTTGGCAATGCTGTGCCAAACACCCCAAGCACACCCACCACGAGAACAGACTCAAGGGTAAGGTTCAGCCTGGCGGGCGGGTGTTGTGACAGCGCCAGAGGCAGCATGATGATTGCGGCGATCAGAATGGTAGCGGTCGTGGTGACCATCGTATTGCTGACGCGGTTGAATGGCGTGATCACCACATTGATGGCGTAGCAAACGGCCCCGCCCAGTATGGCGAGTTGCGCGATAAAACTGGCCCCGCCCAGATTGCGTAAGGCCTCTGGTCCGACCAGCAGTACAATGCCGCCAAAGCCAATTACGAATCCAGCAAGTTTATAGAGCGTGATGCGCTCGGTGTGATGCGCAAAATGCGCCAACAGCAGTGTCAGCAACGGGATCGCTGCCATGAGGATGCCCGCAAGCGCGCTGTCCACACTTAACTGGCCCCAGCTAATTAAAAAGAACGGGATGCAATTCCCGATCACAGCAAGGAGGATAAAAAACCCCCATCGCCGCCAGGGCAGCCATAGGGAATGCCTCTGCCAGCCACTGACCGCCAGCAGAACCAGTGCGGCCACAACAAGACGGCCCGCTACCATGATCAGCGGCGGCATCGACTGAAGGGCGATCTTGTTCAGCGCGAACGCCGATCCCCAGGTTATCACCAGGGTGAACAGCATTATCCAGTCGCTCAGAGGGCGGGTTACCGGCATGGGGTCAGTAGAAGCGGAAAATTATGTTTTATCATGATTATTGTTCTTGCAAAGATGGCTCGCCCACGCTGATTAGTTAGGCTAGTATATTAGAGGGTAGCAAAAAACCTTTTTGTCATTCTTGGCTTCGCTCAGGGTGACGATTTCGGACATTTTGCGCCCCACCATGTCCATATAAAACAATTCAGGGAGACCCCCATGCCCAGCACCAGCACCACAGATCCTATCGTTATTGTCGGCATGGCCCGCACCCCGATGGGGGGCTTTCAGGGCGATTTGGCCGACGCCACCGCGCCGGAACTGGGTAGCACGGCGATCCGCGCGGCGCTGGAACGCGCGGGCGTTACGGGCGCGGATGTCAATGAAGTGCTGATGGGATGCGTATTGCCGCATGGTTTGAAGCAGGCCCCGGCGCGGCAAGCGTCGCGTGGCGCGGGCATTCCGGATTCGGCCCCATGCACGACGGTCAACAAAATGTGCGGGTCGGGAATGAAGACGGTCATGCAGGCCTATGACGGGTTGCTGTCCGGCGGACTGGGCGAGAATGGCATTGCGGTTGCGGGCGGCATGGAGAGCATGACCAATGCGCCTTATATTTTGCCGAAGGCGCGCGCCGGGATGCGCATGGGCCATGGCGAAGTGAAAGATTCGATGTTTTTTGACGGGCTGGAAAATGCCGATGATGGGCGGCTGATGGGATCGTTTGCCGAGGACACTGCGCGCGAATTACAGTTTACCCGCGAGGTGCAGGACGCCTATGCGGTGGAAAGCCTGAAGCGCGCCAACAAGGCGATCAGTGATGGCAGTTTTAAGGCCGAGATCGTGCCCGTTACGGTCAAGGGCCGTGGCGGCGCACGGGTGATAGATACCGACGAGCAGCCGGGCAAGGCGGATGTCGCAAAAATTCCCAATCTGAAACCGGCCTTTGCGGCCAATGGCACGGTGACGGCGGCCAATTCCAGTTCGATTTCCGATGGGGCTTCGGCGCTTGTGCTGATGCGCCAATCCACGGCAGAAGCGCGCGGCCTGAAACCGCTGGCGCGGATTGTGGGCCATGCCAGCCATGCGCGCGCGCCGGAATGGTTCACCACCGCGCCCATTGGCGCGATTGAGGAACTGATGAAACGCACCGGCTGGAAAATCGACGATGTCGATCTGTTCGAGATTAACGAAGCCTTTGCCGTGGTGCCGCTGGCCGCGATGCGGGAATTGGATATTCCGCATGCGAAAGTCAATGTGCATGGCGGAGCCTGCGCGCTGGGCCATCCGGTGGGATCATCAGGTTCGCGCATCATCATCACGCTGCTGTCGGCGTTGCAGCAATATAATAAAACGCGCGGCGTTGCGGCGCTGTGCATTGGTGGCGGCGAAGCGACTGCGGTGGCGATCGAGCGTTTGAATTAACCGATGGCGGTGCTTTCCAGTATTATCAATGTGCGCGGCGATGCATTCAAGAAGAATGCCGCGCATATGGAGGCGTTGGTTGCCGATCTGCACGCCAAGGTGGCGGTCACGTCGCTGGGCGGCAATGCCAAATCGCGCGAGCGGCATGTGGCGCGCGGCAAGCTGCTGCCGCGTGACCGGATTGAAAATCTGATTGATCCAGGGGCGCCATTTCTGGAATTCAGCCAGCTTGCCGCCTATGGCATGTATGAAGATGATATTCATGGTGCGGGTATTCTGACCGGCGTTGGCCGTGTGGCCGGGCAGGAATGCGTGATTGTCTGCAATGACGCGACGATCAAGGGCGGCACCTATTACCCGATTACCGTGAAGAAACATCTGCGCGCCCAGGAAGTGGCGATGGAAAACCATCTGCCATGTATTTATCTGGTGGATAGCGGCGGCGCGAACCTGCCCAATCAGGCGGAAATTTTTCCCGACCGCAATCATTTCGGGCAGATATTTTATAATCAGGCCAATATGTCAGCGATCGGCATTCCGCAGATTGCCGTGGTGATGGGGTCGTGCACGGCGGGCGGCGCCTATGTGCCCGCAATGAGCGATGAAAGCATTATTGTGCGCAATCAGGGTACGATCTTTCTGGGTGGGCCGCCGCTGGTGAAGGCGGCAACGGGTGAAATCGTATCCGCCGAAGATCTGGGCGGCGCAGATGTGCATTCGCGCGTCAGCGGTGTAACCGATCATTATGCGATGAATGATGCGCATGCGCTATCGATTGCGCGGCGCATTGTTGGCAATCTTAATCGCCGCAAGCTGGTGAAGCTTGCGGTGCAGCCGCCGCGTGATCCGGTCTTTGATCCGGCGGAATTAAACGGCGTCATTCCAGCCAATGCGCAGGCCCAATATGATGTGCGTGAAGTGATTGCGCGCATTGTGGATGGCAGCGCGTTTGACGAATTCAAGAAGCTGTATGGCACGACGCTTGTCACCGGATTTGCGCATATTCATGGCTATCCGGTGGGCATCCTGGCCAATAACGGCATTCTGTTTTCGGAATCCGCAGTGAAAGGCGCGCATTTTATTGAACTATGTGCGCAGCGTAATATTCCGCTGGTGTTTTTGCAGAATATTTCCGGATTTATGGTTGGCCGCAAATATGAAGCAGGCGGCATCGCCAAGGATGGCGCGAAACTGGTGACGGCGGTCGCCACCGCCGCGGTTCCGAAATTTACGGTGGTGATTGGCGGATCGTATGGCGCGGGCAATTATGGCATGTGCGGGCGCGCCTATCGTCCGCGCTTTTTATATATGTGGCCCAATGCGCGCATCTCGGTCATGGGCGGCGAACAGGCGGCAAGCGTTCTGGCGACGGTACGGCGCGAAGGCATGGAGGCGGCTGGACAAAGCTGGAGCGCGGAAGAAGAAGCCGAATTCAAGGCGCCGGTGCGGGCGCGTTACGAGGAAGAAGGGCATCCTTACTATGCCACCGCGCGGCTGTGGGATGATGGCATCATTGCGCCGGCGGACACGCGCATGGTGCTGGGGCTTAGCCTTTCGATTGCGCAGAACGCGCCGCTGCGCGACACCAAATTCGGCATTTTCAGAATGTGATGAAGAAATAATATGGAGCAGTTACTACCCGTCTTAAAAATTGAAATTGTCATTCTGAGCGCAGCGAAGAATCCCCCTCGGTTGGAACTCATGGCGGAGTTCCGGGCGGGAGATCCTTCGCTTCGCTCAGGATGACAGTAGTATGATAGTTCGAGCCTGTTAGATTGCGAGGGAGAATTTAATGTCTGGAGAAGATGTCGTATTGCTGAACACTACCCGCGAAGGCGTGGCGGTGGTGACGCTCAACCGGCCAGAGGTGCACAACGCCTTTAACCCGGATGTGATCGAGCGGCTTTCGGATATTTTTGAGACATTGCGCGGCGCGGATGGGGTGCGCGTTGTATTGCTGGAAGGCAATGGGCCGAGTTTTTCGGCAGGCGCTGATCTGGCGTGGATGCGCGCGGCGGCGGAATATGACAAGGCGACGAACCAGGCCGAGGCGGCCGAACTGGGACGTATGCTGAATAATATTCATACATGCCCGAAACCGACCATTGCGGTGGTGCATGGGCCTGCGCTGGCGGGCGGCATGGGGCTTGTGTCGGCATGTGATATTGCGATTGCCAGCGAGAATGTGTTTTTTGCGCTGACCGAGGTCCGGCTTGGCCTCGCGCCTTCCACGATTTCGCCCTATGTCATCCGGGCAATGGGGCCGCGCATGGCGCATCGCTATTTTCTGACGGGCGAACGCTTTACCGCGCAAGAGGCCCATCGCATGGGATTTGTGCATGCCGTGGTCAAGGATCGCAACGCCCTTACCGATGAAACGGAAAGCCTGGTTGAGAAATTTTTTCAGACTGCGCCAGAAGCGGTTGCCTCTACCAAGGAATTGATCCGTCATGTTGGCGGCGCGGAGATCAACAAGGATTTGATCGCCTATACGGCCAATCATATTGCCACCATCCGCCAGACCGATGAGGGCCGCGAAGGCACCGGCGCGTTCCTGGCCAAACGCAAACCCTGGTGGCAAAGCTGATGCTGGACTGTTTACTGATCGCTAATCGTGGCGAGATCGCCTGCCGGGTGATCCGCACGGCGCGCGCCATGGGCATTCGCACAGTGGCGGTATATTCCGATGCGGATGCGGGCGCGCTGCATGTGGTGATGGCGGATGAGGCAGTGCATATTGGCCCGTCTGCGGCGACCGAAAGCTATTTGAACATTCCGGTTATTATTGCTGCGGCTAAACGCATGGGCGCGTCGGCCATTCATCCGGGCTATGGATTTTTGTCGGAAAATCCGTTGTTTGCGCAAGCCTGTGCGGGTGCGGGAATTATTTTTGTCGGACCACCAGCATCTGCGATGCGGGCCATGGGTGCGAAAGACGCGGCCAAGCGGCTGATGGAAAAAGCAGGGGTTCCAGTGGTGCCGGGCTATCACGGCGATAATCAGGATGCGGATTTTCTTGGCGAACAGGCCAGGAAAATCGGATTTCCGGTATTGATCAAGGCCGTTGCGGGTGGCGGGGGGCGCGGTATGCGCCGGGTTGATAATGCCGGTGAATTTACAGGCGCGCTGGAATCCGCCATGCGGGAATCCAAGGCGGCGTTCGGCGATGACAGGGTTCTGATCGAACGCTATATGGCCAAGCCGCGCCATATTGAAATTCAGGTCTTTGCCGACAGCCACGGCAATGCGGTGCATCTGTATGAGCGCGACTGTTCGATCCAGCGCCGCCATCAAAAGGTGATTGAAGAGGCGCCCGCCCCCGGCATACCACGGGCCATGCGTGAAAAAATGGGCGCGGCGGCGGTGCAGGCGGCGAAGGCCATCGGTTATCAAGGGGCGGGAACGGTTGAATTTATCGCCGATGCGTCGAATGGCCTGCGGGAAGACGGTTTCTTTTTTATCGAAATGAATACGCGCCTACAGGTGGAGCATCCGGTGACAGAGATGATCACCGGGCAGGATCTGGTGGAATGGCAGTTGCGCGTCGCCATGGGGGAAACCCTACCGCTTCTGCAATCGCAAATTCCGATGAACGGGCATGCGTTTGAGGTTCGTCTGTATGCGGAAAATCCTGCGAAAGGATTTCTGCCATCCACCGGGAAGCTGCGGCATTTGCGGTTGCCGGCATGTGAAAATGGCGTGCGCATCGATACCGGCGTGCGCGAAGGCGACGAAGTATCGATTTTTTATGATCCGATGATTGCCAAGCTGATTGTGCATGGGGCGGATCGTGAACAGGCGCGCAAACGGTTGTGCGCCGCGCTGGAGAGGGTGCAGATAGCGGGGCCAGCGGGCAATGCGAGCTTTTTGCGTGCGATTGCCGCGCATCCGGCCTTTGCGGATGGCGATGTAGATACGGGGTTTATTGAGCGGAATCTGGCGATATTGGTTCCTGCCAGCGATGGCGTGGCGGACGATACTGTGTTGGCGTTGGCCAGTCTTGCGGTATTGGGCGCGCGCGCGCAACAGGCCTCTGTGACGGCGGCGCAATCGGGTGATCCTTATTCGCCCTGGTTCCAGACCAGCGGCTGGCGCGCCAATGCCACAGGGCGTGAGATATTGCGGTTTTTATCCAATGGCGCGGAAATCGGCATTGCGGTTGAATATGCGCCGGGTGGCGTGAAGCTGCATCTGCCGGGGGGTGAATTGCAGGGGCTGGCGACGCTGGCGGATGGGCAGATCGTGGCGCAACTGGACGGCCGCAGAATTGCCGCTGGCGTGAATATTGAGGGCGCGCGCATAACAATCATGCTGGCAGGGCACGCGCATATAGTGGATGTACACGATCCGGTACATGATGCGGAACTGGACGAAGGCGTCAGCGGTGACATTATTGCCCCCATGTCCGGCAAGCTGATTGCTGTGCATGTCAAAGCGGGGGACCGTGTAAGGAAGGGTGACCCGCTTGCGGTTCTGGAAGCCATGAAGATGGAAAACACGCTGACCGCGCCAGCCGATGGCGTCGTCGCCGAAGTGAATTATAGGGCGGGCGAACAGGTGGATGAGGGCGCGGTGGTGGTGTCGTTCAAACTGCCGGAATAGCTATATTCCGCGACTTATTTTCTTCGATCCTGGCACATTCGGGATGTTGACAATTTGTCAAAATTTGATATTCTGTACCCATGACAGTACAGACAAAAAAAATCCTGGAAGAAGCTAGGCCGGCACGGCAGGACAAGCGCAAGGCGGAAAGCCACCAGAGACTGCTTGCGGCCGCCCGGCAATTGTTTGTGGAGCGGGGCTATCATGAGACCCGGCCACAGGATATTTCCCGTCTGGCGGGCGTTGGTCATGGCACGTTCTATCTGTATTTTTCCGACAAGCAGGCCTGTTTTCAGGAATTTGTGGCCCAGGCCCAGGAAGAGGTGAATAGCCTGATCCTGGCGCGGCTTGCCATCTGCCGCACCCATGAAGAGCGCGTTTATGGTGTGATAGAAGTATCCATGGATTTCGTGCAGGCCAATCCGGGCGTGCTGAAAGCGGCCTGGGCCGGGCATCAATTGATGTCGCGTGATGACCCCGCCGGGGCAACGCCATCAATTGTTGATCAATGGGCGGCGCGGTGGTCCAAGGTCATAGCGCGCGGGCAGAAAGCGGGTCTGATCTGGGACGATTATGATCCGAAAATTATTGGCTATGCCGTTTTGATGGTTATCAGCGTGGTCAGCACCAGCGCCCCGGAGGCATGGGGTGACAGGGAACATTTTCTGAAAAATCTGACGCGGTTCGTTCTGCGCGGCCTTGCCGCGCCGGGGGCGGGCGGTGCTACAAAGGTTTAATCCGTTAACGGAGTATATATTATGGCAAAGCTGAACTATACCTATGACGAAATGATGGCCGATTACCCCTATGTGAAACCGCATGTGGTAATGGGTGAAAAACTGCATGGCGGGTTCGACGCGAATGGAAAATATATTTCGCCGCGCATGCAGGGCAGGGGTCCCGCCATCGAAGCCTGGTCGCAGAATGTTCTGGCCAATGGCGGCGAGCTGATCGATGTCAGCGTGAAACTGCTGAAGCGCGACAACTATCCCAACCATCAGCAGCAGAAATTCCTGCTTAATCTCGGGCTTGGCAAAACCCTGTGGGATTCTTTGTCGATTGTGGGCGAGATTGAAGGCCGGGGAAAAGTGCTGAGTGATTCAGATGGCCCAAACTTTCAGGACATCATTGTAGAGGATGTAAGTAATACCGCCATCGGTCATCTGAACAAGGGGCTGCATCATGCCCATGGCCGCGACGAAGGCGGACTGGATGGCAGCGACATCGGCGCGCATGACAAGATGTGGTATGTGGTGCGTGACCTTCTGTTCGGCAAGAACGCCTATCCGATCCCAACCGCGCCCGACAACATCACCCGCCCGGAAGGCATGCGCCTGTTTCCAAAACTGCCGGAACAGCATGAAGCATTTCTGCTCATCTATATGAACATTTTGATGGTTGAAGTGCGCGCGGAAAAAATGTTTGCGTTCTGTTGCAGCCTGTTCCGCGATCCTGATCTGTTCAGGGACCGCCGCGCCGCCGCCGAGGAAGCCGCCGTTCTGGTAGAGCGCATCCGCCAGGACGAGGCCAGCCATGTGGGCTATCTGCGCGCCGTCCTGTCGGAAATGCGCCTGCTGACTTTCAAGCTGAATGATGGCACGACGGTCAAAGGCAGCGACATGCTGGATCCGGTCTGGAAGGGCATGGTCGATTTCCATTCCACCACGGTTTACGACAATAGCCGTAAAGTAACCCGCGAAAGCATCATCAAACAATTAATGGCGCTGCCGGATGGTGAGGCGCTGGTGCGTCAGCTTGATGCGCTGGAAACCCCGCTTGCTGCGGCAGCGGAATAAGAGGCGAATTAGATGGTCAAGCTCGTTTACTCACAGGAAGAATTGCTGGCCAGCCATCCGTATGCGGAATATCATATGGCGGCGGGACATAAACTGCATGGCGGATTTGATCCAGAGGGAAATTATGTGCCGCCGCGTTCGCTGCATCGCATTCCCGCCATCAATGCCTGGCGCGGCGAAGTTGAGCGCAAGGGCTGGAAGCTGATCGATTGCAGCGCCGATCTGCTGAAAATGGGCAATTATCCGTCGCCGGAGCAACAATGGCTGTTGCTGGAAAACGGCCTTGATCTGACCATGTGGAATTCGCTGACCATTGCGGGCGTGATCGAGGGGCGCGGCGCGCTGCTGGCCAGTTTCCCGGCTCCGGATTTTCAGTCGATCATTGTTGAAGACATCAGCGCCATGTGCATCGGGCACCTTAACAAGGGCCTGCTGGTGGCGCATGGCTGGGACGAAGGCGGCAACCCGGCAACGGATATCGGCGCCCACAATAAAATGTGGTTTGCCGCGCGCGATGCGCTGTTTGGCGCCGGCGCCTATGGCAGGGCGGAAATTCCCGAAAGCATTACCCGCCCGGAAACCGGCCGCCTGATGCCGCAAATACCGCTGGAGCATGAACAATATCTGCTGCTGCTCATGAACCTGACCATGATTGAAGTGCGCGCCGAGGCGGTTTTCCGTTTCAATGAAACTGTCGTTAAAAATCCCGATGCGTTCAGGAATAATCGCAAAGGCGCCGGTCTCGCGGCGGATCTGATCAACCGCATCCGCATGGATGAAAATATTCATGTGGCCAGCCTGCGCGTGATGCTGTCGGAATTCCGTGAACTGACGATCAAGACAGTGGATGGAGGAACCATGCGCGGCAAGGATCTGTTCGACCCGCTGTGGACGCCGATGATCGCGTACCATACCGGAGAGGCGTTCGAATTCAGCCGCAATCAGACCCGCGAAGCCCTGCAACGCCAGATCATGGCGCTTCAGGATGGCGAGAAACTGTTTGCGAAGTTCGAATCCCTGGAACATCGCGCACTGGCTGCCGAATAAATTTTTTCACGCCAATCCTTAACGCTGCGATTTGACTGAAATCAAACCGCAGCGTTGTTTTTTAACTACGCTGCCCGGAAGGATATTTGTATGACATCAAAAGAAGGAGTTAATCCAGTGAAAGGGTTAATGGGTAAAACGGCGTTTATCACGGGTGGCGCCAGCGGTATCGGTTATGGCATGGCGCAGGCCTTTGCCAGGGCGGGCATGAATATCATGGTCGCGGACATTGAACAGGCGGCGCTGGACAAGGCAGTGGCCGATCTGAATAAGAGTTACAATGTTCAGGTATCCGGTGTGCGCTGTGACGTGTCTTTGCGTGATTCCGTGTTCGAAGCGGCGCAGACAACATTTGAACAATTCGGCAAGGTGCATCTGGTGTGCAGCAATGCCGGCATCGGCGCGGGCGGGCGTATGGATCAGGCCACTGCCGCCGACTGGGACTGGGTGGTGGGCGTCAATCAGATGGCGATTGTCTATGCGGTGCAGGCATTCCTGCCGCATATCAAGGAACATGGCGAGGGCGGGCATTTCGTCACCACCGCGTCTATGGCCGGGATGATCGCCGCCCCGATGGTGGGTGGTCCGTACACGGCGACAAAATTCGCCGCCGTCGGCATGAGCGATGTGCTGCGCCAGGAACTGGCAGGCACGAATATCAGCGCCTCTGTGCTGTGTCCCGGGTTCGTGAACACCAATATTGGTAATGCGCAGCGTAACCGCCCCGATCGTTTTGGCGGCGCGCCCGATCCGTCGAAAATGACCGCGCAGGAAAAAGCAGGCCAGGAAATGGTCAACAATTTTCTGAAAGGCGGGCTGGACCCGCGCATTGTCGGTGAGCTGGTGCTGGAAGCGGTAAAGGGCGACTGGCCGTATATTTTCACCGACCCGAACATGCGCGGCGCGGTTGAAAAGCGCTATGCCGAAATTCTGAAGGGCTTCGATCAGGCGGCAAACAGCGAGGCGCTGAAGGGCGTTAAGGGGTGAACAAGCGCCCGAAGGACAGTCCAATAAAAAGGCCGGGCGCGTTCCCGGCCTTTTTGCGTTGTCCTTTCCCGCCAAATATGGTCAAATTTCGCATCAATCATAGAAAGCAGGGAGAATTGCGATGGATGTCGGCTTAGCATTGGTGTTTCAGGGGACTGACCCGAAACTTTCGGATCAAAAAGTATATAATGAAGAAATCCGCCTGGGCCTGATGGCCGAGGAACTGGGGTTTCAGTCGATCTGGGGCGTGGAGCATCATTTTACCAATTACACCATGTGCCCCGACGTGGTGCAGTTCCTGTCTTACTTTGCAGGCAAGAGCGACAAGCTGCTGCTCGGCTCGATGGTCATTGTGCTGCCCTGGCATGATCCGATGCGCGTTGCCGAAGAAGTGTCGATGCTGGACAATATGTCGAATGGCCGCATGATTTTGGGCATTGGCCGTGGTCTGGGCCGGGTCGAGTTTGAAGGCTTTGGCCGCGATCAGAATGACAGCCGTGAATATTTCACTGAATCCGCCCAGATGATTTTGGAAGGTCTGGAAACCGGCGTCTGTGAATTCAATGGCAAACATATCAAACAGGTGAAGCGCGATATCCGCCCGCGCCCGATCAAAACCTTCAAGGGCCGCACCTACGCCGCCGCCGTGTCGCCGGAAAGCTCGCAGATCATGGCGCGCCTGGGCGTGGGCATTTTGATCATCCCGCAAAAGCCCTGGGAGCATGTGGAAAAAGAACTGACCGATTACCGCAAGATTTTCCGCGAAGTGAACGGCCATGAAGCACCCCCGCCGATTCTGGGCGGCTGGACCTTCTGCGACAAGGATGCGGGCCGGGCCGAGGAAATGGCGCATAAATATATTGGCGGTTATTACAAGACCGTGATCGATCATTATGAAATGGCCGGTGACCATCTGAAGAACATCAAAGGCTATGAAAGCTATGCCTCCATGCAGGAGCATGTGGCCAAGAATGTTGACGCCACCATTGAATTCTTCAAGAGCATCCAGGTCTATGGCACGCCGGAACAATGCTATGAGCGCATCAGGAACTTTACGGCGCGCACGGGCGCAGGCGCCTATAATGGCGTGTTCAGCTATGCGGGCATGCCCTATAAGGATGCCGAGGCCAGTATGCGCCTGTTCGCCAAAGAGGTGATGCCGCAAGTTAAAAAACTGCCCGGCACGCCCCTGATGGATTTGCTGCAAGCGGCGGAATAGAGCGCCTCGTCGTCATTGCGAGCGAAGCGTGGCAATCCACCAAGCCTTCGTTAGAAGGCTTGGGCTGGCAAAGGAGTCATAAACTCAGGCCTTTGCGTGAGACTCTGGATTGCCACGGCGCGTTCCCTCCTTCGCTAAAGCTTCGGAGGGCAAGTCGCGCCTCGCAATTGTGTGTTGTGGATGTGCTAAAGAAAGGGTGTGGGCAGGTGACCGTTCGCAATGTGGGTATCCGCCCGTCGTCATCTCGGTTTCCCGCCCACGTTTCTCCTAACCGCTTGAATGGTAGGAAGGGTATCCGCCCGTGCACAATCGCAAGCAAACGAGGAAACACCCAATGAACTATACACACTTTATCGGCATCGATGTCAGCAAGGAATGGTTTGACGTGGCGCTGCACAACGCAAAGCAGGCAAAGCCGGAGCGCTTCCCAAACAGTGGCGAAGGCTTTGCCGACTTTGCCGGACGCTTTGCGGCCGAACTGCCGGAGGCGCTGGTGGTGCTGGAATCGACCGGCGGGTATGAGGCGGCGCTGATCGATTTCCTGCTCGCCTGCATGCCGGAACTTGGAACTTTCACCCGCAGACAGGCGGCAAGCCTGGCAGGCGTCGCCCCGCACCCCAAAGACAGCGGCAAAACCCAGGGCTACAGGGCGACCCGCGGAGGAAAGGGCAACGTCAAACGCGCCCTGTTCATGGCCGCAATGGCGGCGCGCCGCTTCAATCCAAACCTGAGACAGTTCTTCGGGCGGCTCGTCCAAAACGGCAAAAAACGCATGGTCGCCCTCATCGCCGTCATGCGTAAACCCATAACAATCCTCAACGCCAAACTGCGTGATTACGCTCATGTATAAACATGGTAGATGACGGCGCAAGGAATTGCGCTTCAACCTAATCAGTAAACGCTTTAGCGCAGCAACCGCGCAAAACTCAGTTCATGCCCGTCCGGGTCTTTAATGTGGAAATAGCGTTCGCCCCAGGGCGCGTCGCGGGGCGGGAATTCCGGCCGGAAACCTTTCGCAAGGGCGCGGGAATACATGGCGTCTACATCGGATACGTAAATGATGAAGCGCCCCCATTGGCCCCATGTCTGATCATTGGGGACGGCCATCAGATTAATATAGCTGCGGCCAGCGTAAAAACTGGTGAAGCCGCTGGCGGGGCCGCCATAACGCACAGCGAAACCCAGCCCCGTATAAAATGCGACCGCCCGCGTCATGTCACGGGTGGCGAGGGTAACCGCGCTGATCGCTTCGATCTGTGGCGATGCATTCCCGCCCATGGGTGCGTTTATGCCGCCGCCAATTGACCCAGCAGCGGACGCACCTCTTTGGAAAAACGCTCCAGTTGCGCATCGCGTTCTTCCAGCGGGCCGGTGCAATCCAATACGAAGTGCCGGACGCCTGCGGCATGAAAATCGGCGATGCGCTGGGCGCAATCGGACGGGGTTCCAAGCACGGCGTATTTTTGCGCGGCGGGACGAAAATCCATGGCGTAACGCTTGGTCAGATGGGCCGCAGCCAGATCAAGCGCGCGTTCATAAGTGTCGTCGATGCGCATGAAGACCAGATGGCTGCTGCCGAATGTTTTCAGCTCTCGTTTGGCTTCTTTTGCGGCCACGGCAATTTTTTCCAGGCCATCACGGTACATTTCCGGTGTCACCACATAGGATATCCAGCCATCGGCCAGACGTCCGCAGCGTTCCAGCGCCGCTTTGGAACGCCCGCCAGTCCAGATTGGCGGACCGCCGGGCGTAATGGGGCGGGGCAGCATCTGAACGTCCTTGAACGGATAGAATTTGCTTTCTTCATTGCTGACGGATTGGCCGGTCCACAATTTCCGGATTGTCTTGATGCCATCGGTCAGGCGCGCGCCGCGTTCCTTTACCGGCACACCACAGGCGGAATATTCGTTGGGAAATTCACCGCCGACGCCAACGCCAAAAATGAACCGGCCTTCGCATAAATGATCGAAGGTCGCGATTTGTTTGGCGACCGTGGTGGCGTGGCGCAGCGGCATAAGATAGACCCCGGTGCCAAGCAGCAGACGTGAATTAATCGCCGCCACCTGCGCAAGCTGTAACAGAGGGTCGAGCATCGGAACGGCGAAGGCAATGTGATCGCCGGTCCAGAGTGATTCATATCCCAGCCGGTCGGCAAGCGCAGAAACTTCGCGCGCCGCCTGCGGGGACGCCATGGTGGCGCTGAAACCAATGGTTAGTTTTTTGTCTAGCGGCAGGTCCATGGCTTTTCTCTCCTATTTTAAGCAGCCAGCCAGCCCTGTGCGACGGCGGCCTCATTGCGCAGCATTTCGGGCGTCCCTAACAGGGCGCGGTTGACGCTGACGCGCTTGTACCAGTAATGCAGTCCCATCAGATCGGTAAAGCCCATGCCGCCATGCACCTCGGTTGCTGTGCGTTTAATAAATTTACCGGCCTCGTCAATGCCGGATTTCGCAAGCAGGACATTGACCGGCGCTTCTTCCGGCGACTCGTCATAAGCGTGCCCCGCATACCATATCAAGGAACGGAACGGATCAAGTTCCGTGATCATTTCGGCGCACATATGTTTGACCGCCTGGTAAGACGCAATCGCGCGCTCAAACTGCTTGCGCTCCTTGGCATATTCGACGGCCTTGTAAATCATGACTTCCGCAGCGCCGAGGGTATCGGCTGCCAGCGCCAAACGTCCGGCCCTAATGGTCTTCTGGATCGCTTCGGATGCCTTGCCCTTACCCCCCAGTAGATCGGCCTTCACGCCCTCAAGTTTCACTTCGCAATGCATGCGCGTGTAATCAATGGTGATCAAAGGTGTCACCGTTACGCCTGGCGCATTGCGCGGCACGATGGCCATATTATCCGGCCCCGCGGCGATCAGGTAAACATCCGCCGGTCCCCCATCGATGACGAACATTGTGTTGCCATTCAGCGTGTCCCCGGAAAGAGAGACGCCTTGGCTGTCGCGTGTACTGATGATCTCAGTCACGCCAACGCCAAATTTTGTTTCACCGGCGGCGATTTGCGGCAGCCACTCTTCTTTTTGCGCTTCGGTGCCACCCGTCAGCAGCGCCACCGGCGCCATGATCGCACTACCGGTAAACGGTACTGGAGTGACCGTGCGGCCAAGCGATTCGAGAATGACAACGGCATCAAGCATCTTGAAGCCTGCACCGCCATATTGTTCCGGTATCAGCACGCCGGTGGCGGCAAGCTCCACCAGGCCATTCCAGATGTCGGCGTTGTAACCGGTTTTGGTGTTGGCAAATTCCCGGATACGCTCCAGAGGAAGTTTACTTTCTGTAAAACGGCGGAAGGAGTTTTCCAGCAGCTTCTGATCGTCCGATAATCCGAATTCCATTATTTCGTCTCCGCCAGCTTTGGCTCACGCGGCATGCCCAGGCCACGTTCGCTGATGATGTTTTTCTGAATTTGTGACGTACCGCCGCCAATGATCAGGCCGAGGTCGAACATGTTGCGCCATTGCCAGGAGCCATGGCTGCGGACATGCGGGCTGCCGGCATAGAGCTGTCCAATTTCGCCCAGCGCCTCAAGCGCGATGTCGGACAGTTCGCGGGCTAATGTCGTGCCGTAATATTTAACAATCAGACGTGATACGCCAGGCTCTTCGTTTTTCAGCGTATGGCTCAACAGACGCAGCGAGTGGAATTTCAGCGCCTCGGTCTTGGCCTGGGCGGCGACCAGCCGGTCGCGATACATGGCGTGTTCGATGAGCCGCCTTCCGTCGAGCATTTCATTCTGAAGAATTTTCAGAATACTTTCGATACGTGAAAGCATTTGCCCGGGATCGCCCAGCATGCCGCGTTCGTGTTTGAGGGTGGTGTTGGCGACTTTCCAGCCTTCACCGCGCTTGCCGACGACATTTTCCACGGGCACTTTCACATCGGTCAGGAAGGTCTCGTTGAACTCTGCGGCGCCAGTCATGGTGACCAGCGGACGCACTTCAATGCCCGGTGTTTTCATATCCATCATAATATAGGAAATGCCCTCATGCTTGGGCTTGTCGGGCTCGGTGCGCACCAGAATAAAGCACATGTCTGCAAAATGTGCGCCGCTGGTCCAAATTTTCTGGCCATTAATGATGAAATGGCCGTCCTCTACGCGGGCACTGGTGCGCAGGCTGGCAAGATCGCTGCCCGCGCCCGGTTCAGAATATCCCTGGCACCAGTGGATTTCCCCATAGATGGTGGGGCGGATATATTTTTCGCGCTGTTCCTCGTTGCCATTCTCCAGCAGGGTCGGAACAAGCATGCCGATACCCTGGCCGCTGAGGCCGGAATTGACGTTCGCCCTGGTGAACTCGTCCTGAATAATAACGGTTTTCAGTATGTCCGGTTCGGCGCCATAGCCGCCATATTTTTTCGGGATCGTGCGGCAAGTATAGCCCTTTTCGATCAGTAATTTCTGCCAGTCCTGCTCCAGCGCTTCGGGATGCTTCATACCCATGCCGGGCGGCGGCGCCTTATGCTGATTCTTTTCGATAAAGGCACGCAATTCCGCGCGGAAGTCCTCATATTCTGGGCCGTAGCTGAGATCCATCGGCATCTTCTCCTCTATTCAACAATCCTTGAAATCCTTGATCATAGTTTTAGCACGGACAGGGGGCAGGGAGGCAACAGAGTTTCGCGGAAACGAGAAAAAAATTAAGGAATTACGGTTTGCAGGAAGCGCAAAATTCAGGAGTCAGCCAGACTTCGCCTCGCAGGCGAAGCCTGGTGCCGCTGCCGGAATCACAGAAACTCTTTATATAATTTTTTTCTTAGTAAATTTACTGAGGTATTTTGAAAGATACCAACAAAAATACCAACAATGCCATCGCGAGGGCGAGTGAGTTGCCGTAAATCAGCGCCGTAACCAGACGGTGCTACGCAAATGGTTCCGCGATATTGCCACCGACCCGGTTTCCGCTTTTCCTGGCCATGGCCAGATGAAGCCGGGACAACTTGAGATAGCGCGGCTGCGCCGCGACGTGCCTAAAAAATACCAACAACTATTGCAGTCAAGTGGAGACGCTACCAAAGGATGAAGCCTTTAGTCTGCATATTGGGCCGGCGCGGCTCTAAATCAGAACTAAGGCCGCATGACAATTCAGTGACTGTTAATCCATTCCTTAGTCACAATATTAAACAAGGTCTGTGTCGGCCAAACACCAAGTGGCGCAGACGCGGGCTGTTTCCGCTGACGCTGTTGATATTTACTCAGATAAGCTCACGCAGTTTCTGTTGCGCGGGCTTACTGTTGGCCAATATCATTGCTAGGTTGGTAAATGCCAACTATACTCCATCGGGGTGAAATATACGCCAACCGGCCTCCCATATTTTTGAGATATAGCCATGGCTGATAAGAAAAACACCATTCTGGTCGTGGATGACGAGCCGCATATCCATAAAATGCTGGGCATTCTTCTGGATGTCGAAAACTTCAGGATTGCCGAAAGCACATCGGGCAAGCAGGCCATACGCATGTGCGCCTCGGTCAAGCCCGACCTGATGCTGCTTGATCTTGGCCTGCCGGACATGGACGGCAAAGAGGTTATCTCCGCGGTGCGTGAATGGTCGCAGGTGCCCATAATCGTTCTTTCGGTGTCCTCATCCGATGACGAAATAACCATGGCGCTCAATATGGGCGCCAATGATTACGTTACCAAGCCTTTCAACATTGGCGTCCTGATGGCGCGCATCAATGCCGCTTTACGCAGCTCCGCGGTGCAGGAGACCGGCGAACCGGAATTATGCAATGGCCCATTGCGCATGGATCTGGTGCGCCATGAGGTGTTTTTGCATGATAAATTGCAGGCTTTCACGCCCAAGGAATATGATCTGCTGCGCCACTTTATGGTCAATCGCGGCAAGATGCTGACCCACAGGGAAATTCTCAACAAAGTCTGGGGCGTGTCGCATGCCGAGGACACCACCTATCTGCGCGTCTATATCGGACAGATCCGTGCAAAGATCGAAGAAAATCCTGCGGCGCC
>DAIOWE010000017.1:0-16605 GCA_036758605.1 Pseudomonadota bacterium
CGCAGCCATAATCCACCACGGCCTGACCGGGTTTCAGGTCGGCGGGGGCCAGCAAGGGTTCCATTTCCGGCCGCCATTTGAACATTTCCGTATAGGCGTTTAGCCGTTCCGGCTCCACCTCGACCCAATGGTCGCGATAATAGGTTTTCTCATCCATGCTGGCGTCCTTTTCCCTTACGGTGTATGTTTTGCGTCAGCTTACTTGCACTGCTGATGAGCGCAATCGGAAATTACTCCGGCCTGGAATAAAAGGTAGGTATTGCTGACATAATTTGCTATACTAAAGGGCTGAATTACAGCATTCCAACCGCCCAGCATTTATCGGCAAGGTTAAGAAAGTCACATAATCGGACTATCGATTGCCTGGGTGTGCGGGTTAGGCTAGTTTCCCCGGCCCTGCTTACTGGTTAATGTGGCGGCGGGTAATGAATTTAATGGGTGCCGAATGAACAAGAATGACCCAAATGCGCGGATCGGCCTGCCGGAACGCCAAGGTCTGTATGATCCCCGTAATGAGCATGATGCCTGTGGCATCGGCTTTGTGGCGAATATTAAAAACAATAAAAGCCACAAAATCATCAGCCAGGGGCTGGAAATTCTGCGCAATCTGACGCATCGCGGCGCTGTGGGCGCGGACCCGCTGGCCGGCGATGGCGCAGGCATTCTGATCCAGATGCCGGACCGCTTTATGCGTGAAGAGGCAGCGGCGCTTGGAATTACCCTTCCAGCCGAGGGTGAATATGCTGTTGGCTTCATGTTTTTGTCACCCAGCCCGTCGGAGCTTGCCGCCAGCAAGGCGCTGATCGAAAAATGCATTCTGGCCGATGGGCAACTGGTTCTGGGCTGGCGCGAAGTGCCGGTGAACAATGCGGGGCTTGGTGTATCTGTCAAGCCGACCGAGCCGAAAAGCCTTCAGGTGTTTATCGGACGTGGCCCCAACTGCGCCGATCAGGATGCGTTTGAGCGCAAGCTGATGGTGATCCGCAAGCAGTGCCGGATCGTTGCCGATGATCTGGGCGGCAATCTGGCGCGTTATTTCTATGTTCCGTCCTTTTCCAGCCGCACTGTTCTGTATAAGGGCATGTTGCTGGCCGAACAGGTGGGCGAATATTACCTGGATTTGCAGGATGAACGCATGGTGTCGGGCATGGCGCTGGTGCATCAGCGGTTCTCGACCAACACATTCCCGACCTGGTCATTATCGCAGCCGTTCCGCATGGTTTGCCACAATGGCGAAATCAATACGCTGCGTGGCAATATCAACTGGATGGCGGCGCGCCGTCACACCATGCGCTCCAAACTGCTGGGAGATGATCTCGACAAGCTGTGGCCGCTGATCCCGGAAAACCAGTCGGATAGCGCCTGTTTCGATAATGCGCTGGAACTGCTGGTGGCGGGCGGCTATTCGCTGGCGCATGCCATGATGATGCTGATCCCGGAGGCCTGGGCCGGCAATCCGCTGATGGATGAAAAGCGCCGTGCCTTTTATGAATATCACGCCGCCCTGATGGAGCCCTGGGACGGCCCCGCCGCCATGGCCTTTACCGATGGCCGTCAGATCGGCGCGACGCTGGACCGTAACGGATTGCGGCCCGCGCGCTATTTCGTCACCAAAGATGATATGGTGGTGATGGCGTCGGAAATGGGCGTGCTGCCGGTTCCCGAAGAAGACATTATTGAAAAATGGCGGCTGCAACCGGGCAAGATGTTGTTGATTGATCTGGAACAGGGCCGGATAATTTCCGATGCGGAAATAAAGGAAACGCTGGCAAGCGCGCATCCCTATCAGGATTGGCTGGATCAGACCCAGTGCCGGTTGGAAGATCTGCCTGCGGAATATGCGGCGATGCGGCCCAACCGCGACACGCTGCTGAACCGTCAGCAGGTGTTTGGCTATACCCAGGAAGATCTGAAATTCCTGATGGCGCCAATGGCGGAAACCGGCGAAGAAGCGATCGGTTCGATGGGAACCGACACGCCGATCTCGCCCCTGTCGTCACAGCCCAAGCTGCTCTATACCTATTTCAAGCAATTGTTCGCCCAGGTCACCAACCCGCCGATTGATCCGATCCGCGAGGAACTGGTGATGTCGCTGGTGTCGATGATCGGGCCACTGCCCAATCTGCTGGACCTGGATTCCGGCGGCACGCACCGGCGGCTGGAAGTGCGCAATCCCATCCTGACCAATGAAGACCTGGAAAAAATCCGGCATATTGGCGATGTGGAAGAAAATGATTTCCGCTCGGTCACGCTGGACACGACATTCCCTGCCAGCGCGGGTTCCGAAGGCATGGCGCCTGCGCTGGACAGGCTGTGCGCCAATGCCGAAGCGGCGGTGGTGAATGGCGAAAACATTATCATCCTGTCGGACCGCAAGGTTGATCAGGATAATATTCCGATCCCGGCCCTGCTGGCCTGCGCGGCGGTGCATCATCATCTGATCCGCGCGGGGCTTCGCACCTCGGTCGGCATTGTGGTGGAATCGGGCGAGCCGCGCGAAGTGCATCATTTCTGTACGCTTGCGGGCTATGGCGCGCAGGCGATCAATCCCTATCTGGCGCTACAGACGGTTTCTGAAATATGTGGCGTCGGCTTTGATGGCGACGCCGAAAAGAAAGCCCATGAATATTATATCAAGGCGATCGGCAAGGGCATTCTCAAGGTCATGTCGAAGATGGGCATCTCGGCCTATCAGTCCTATTGCGGCGCGCAGATTTTTGATGCGGTTGGGCTAAGCACTGCATTTGTGGAGAAATATTTCACCCGTACGCACACGGCCATCGAAGGTGTTGGCATCAATGTCATCGCCAAGGAAACTGTGGCGCGGCATACCCTGGCCTATAGCGATGCGCCGCTATATCGCGATGCGCTGGATGTGGGTGGCGATTATGCGTTCCGGATCAGGGGCGAACATCATGCCTGGACCCCTGCGACGGTCAGCAATTTGCAGCATGCGGTGCGGGCCGGTTCGCAGCCCAGCTATGAGGCGTTCGCCAAGCAGATCAATGAGCAGAATGAACAGCTTTTGACGCCGCGCGGCATGTTTGAAATTCAACTGGCGGCGCAGCCTGTGCCGATTGAAGAAGTTGAACCGGCCTCCGCGCTGGTGAAACGCTTTTCGACCGGCGCGATGTCCTATGGTTCGATCAGCCGCGAGGCGCATACCAATCTGGCCATTGCCATGAACCGTATTGGCGGGCGTTCCAATACCGGCGAGGGCGGCGAAGAGCCGGACCGTTATGTGCCGCTGCCCAATGGCGACAGCATGCGCTCGGCCATCAAACAGGTTGCCTCTGGGCGGTTTGGCGTCACCACCGAATATCTGGTCAATTCGGATATGATGCAGATCAAGATGGCGCAGGGCGCAAAGCCCGGCGAAGGCGGGCAATTGCCCGGCCACAAGGTTGACAAGATCATCGGCAAGGTGCGCCATTCCACACCGGGCGTTGGCCTGATTTCGCCGCCGCCGCACCATGATATTTATTCGATCGAAGATCTGGCGCAGCTTATTTACGATCTGAAAAACGTCAACCCTGATGCATTGGTCAGCGTCAAGCTGGTGTCGGAAATCGGCGTCGGTACGATTGCGGCGGGCGTATCCAAGGCGCGCGCCGATCATGTGACGATTTCCGGTTTTGAAGGCGGCACGGGGGCCAGCCCGCTGACCTCGCTGAAACATGCAGGCAGCCCGTGGGAAATTGGTCTGGCCGAAACCCATCAGACCCTGGTGCTGAACCGTTTGCGTGGACGCATTGCCGTGCAGGTCGATGGCGGCATCCGCACCGGGCGTGACGTGGTGATCGGCGCCCTGCTGGGGGCCGATGAATTTGGTTTTGCGACCGCGCCGCTGATCGCCAGTGGCTGCATCATGATGCGCAAATGCCATCTCAACACCTGTCCGGTGGGCGTTGCGACACAGGATCCGGAATTGCGCAAGCGTTTTACCGGCCAGCCGGAGCATGTGATCAATTATTTCTTCTTCGTTGCCGAAGAAGTCCGTACCCTGATGGCCAGTCTGGGCTTTCGCACGTTCAATGAAATGGTCGGGCGCAGCGATTTATTGCGCAAAGACAAGGCCATTACGCATTGGAAGGCGCAGGGGCTGGATTTTTCCCGCCTGTTCCACCGCCCGCCTGCGGTAACGGGTGTGGCCATCCATCATTGCGAAACGCAAAATCACAATCTTGAAAATGTGATGGACCGTAAACTGATCGAGATGTGCAAGCCTGCGCTGGAAGAAGGCAAGCCGGTTTCGATCGAAATGACCATAAACAATACGGATCGCACCACGGGCGCGATGCTGTCCGGCGCGCTTGCCAAACGCTATGGTCATGACGGATTACCCGACGATACGATCAGGATTAAACTGAAAGGCACATCGGGGCAAAGCTTTGGCGCGTTTGTGGCGAAGGGGATAACCCTGTCGCTGGAAGGTCAGGCCAATGACTATGTGGGCAAGGGCCTGTCGGGTGGGCGCCTCATCATTTATCCTGCGCGTGAAAGCGCGATTGTGCCGGAACGCAGCATCATTGTCGGCAATACGGTTCTGTATGGCGCGATCAGCGGTGAATGTTATTTCCGTGGCGTTGCAGGCGAACGTTTTGCCGTGCGCAATTCCGGCGCCTATGCCGTGGTCGAAGGCGCGGGCGATCATTGCTGTGAATATATGACCGGCGGCGTGGTGCTTGTCATTGGCGAAACCGGGCGTAACTTTGCGGCCGGCATGAGCGGCGGCATTGCCTATGTGCTGGACGAGGACGGGCTGTTCAATCAGCGTTGCAACACGCAATTGGTGGAACTGACCGGCATTGATACGGATACGGATGAAGTGGCGGATAAAGCCGCGATTCTGGCCGATCCGTTGCGCCATGACGCCGCGCGCATCAAGACGATGTTGCAGGCCCATGCGGATGAGACCAACAGCAATGTCGCGCAGAAAATTCTGGCCAACTGGGCGGAATATCGCGGCAAGTTCGTGAAGGTTGTGCCGTATGATTATCGCCGCGCCCTGACCGATTTGCAGAAAGAGGCATCGGCCACGCAGCCCGGTCTGCGGCTTGTTGGCTAAACGATTATTGAAGTGATGGAATATTCGCATGGGTAAAGTAACCGGCTTTATGGAATTCGACCGGCAGGAGCGCCCGTACAAGGCGGTCGAGGAACGGCTGAAGGATTTCAGGGAATTCGTCATTCCGCTTGATGAACCTGAACTGGTGCGCCAGGGCGCGCGCTGCATGGATTGCGGCATTCCCTATTGCCACAATGGCTGTCCGGTGAACAATATTATTCCCGACTGGAATGATCTGGTCTACCGGAGCCGCTGGCGCGAGGCGCTGGACGTGCTGCATTCCACCAATAATTTTCCGGAATTCACGGGCCGTATTTGCCCCGCGCCGTGCGAGGCGTCCTGCACCCTGAACATTGATGATGCGCCGGTTGCCATTAAAAGCATTGAATGCGCCATCATCGACAAGGGCTGGGAAGAAGGCTGGATCGTACCGGAAATTCCCGAGCGCCGCACCCGCAAGCATGTGGCCGTGGTGGGTTCCGGCCCCGCCGGCATGGCCTGCGCGCAGCAACTGGCCCGCGCGGGACATGATGTGACACTGTTCGAAAAAAACGCCCGCATCGGGGGGTTGCTGCGTTATGGCATTCCCGACTTTAAAATGGAAAAACATCTGATCGACCGCCGCATTTCACAGATGCAGGCCGAAGGGGTGACCTTTCGCCACAATACCGAAGTGGGCGTCGATGTGCCCGCACGCCAATTGCTGAAGGATTTTGACGCCGTTGTGCTGACCGGCGGGTCTGAGTTTGCGCGTAATCTGGAAGTGCCGGGACGTGAGCTGGATGGTGTGCATTATGCCATGCATTTCCTGCCGCAGCAAAACCGCCGGGTCGGGCGCGAAGCCGTGTGGCCGCTGCCGGAAATCAACGCCAAGGGCAAGCATGTGATCGTGATCGGCGGCGGTGACACCGGGTCCGACTGTATCGGCACGTCGCTGCGCCAGGGGGCCAGGTCGGTTACGCAACTGGAAATCATGCCGAAGCCGCCGGAAAAAGAAAACAAGCTGGTTACCTGGCCAAACTGGCCCAACAAGATGCGCACATCAAGCAGCCAGGCCGAGGGCTGTGCGCGAGATTGGGGTGTATCGACAAAAAATATCGTTGGCGAAGGCGGCAAGGCCGTGCGGATTGATTGCATCCGCCTGGATGAAAAACTGAAAGAAATTCCGGGTACGGAGTTTTCTCTGCCCGCCGATCTGATATTGCTGGCTATGGGCTTCATGCACCCTGTGCATGAGGGCATGCTGAAAGAGCTTGGCGTGGCCCTGGACCCGCGTGGCAATGTGCAGGCCAACATGATCAATTACAAAACATCCGTCGACAAATTATTCGCCGCAGGCGACATGCGGCGCGGCCAGTCGCTGGTCGTATGGGCCATCCGCGAAGGCCGCCAGGCCGCGCGCGCCGTCGATGAATATCTGATGGGTGAAAGCCTGCTGCCACGATAGAGTTTGATCGGGCTGCCGGAAGGCTGGTCCAGCAGGATGCTGGAGCGTTTCATTATTTGACGGAAGAGTGTCCGACATCCAGACTGTCATTCCGGACTTGTCCCGGGATCCAGGGACCACCCGGGAAAGCCCGAGTTTGTAACCCTGGACCCCGGGACAAGCCCGGGGTGACAAAACTGGATTGTGATTCAATCAAAACAGAAAAAGCTTTAGGCCGCGCTTTTAAGATACCGGGTGATCAGCATTTCCGCGATCTGCACCGCGTTGAGCGCTGCGCCCTTGCGCAGATTGTCGGAAACTACCCACATGCTGAGGCCGTGCTCCACCGTGTTGTCCTCGCGGATGCGTGAAATATAGGTGGCGAATTCGCCCACGCATTCGACGGGGGTGATGTAGCCGCCATCCTCGCGTTTGTCGATCACCATGCAGCCGGGCGCCTCGCGCAGAATATCGCGCGCTTCGTCCGCGCTGATCGGGCGTTCGAACTCGATATTCACGGCCTCGCTATGGCCAACGAACACCGGCACACGCACACAGGTCGCTGTCAGTTTGATGGATGGATCGAGCATTTTTTTGGTCTCGGCCATCATCTTCCATTCTTCTTTTGTGTAGCCGTCCTCCATGAAGCTGTCGATATGCGGAATAAGGTTGAAGGCAATCTGCTTGGTGAATTTGGTTTTTTCAATTGGATCAGACACAAACACCGCGCGGGTCTGGTGGAACAATTCATCCGCACCCTGATTGCCGGCGCCCGACACCGACTGATAGGTCGCCACGACGACACGTTTGATCTTCGCCACGTCATGCAGCGGCTTTAGCGCCACCACCAATTGCGCGGTCGAACAGTTCGGATTGGCGATAATGCCGCGTTTGGTGTAACCGGCCAGCGCCGCCGGGTTTACTTCCGGCACGATCAGCGGCACATCGGCATGCATACGGAAGTGGCTGGAATTATCGATCACCACCGCGCCCGCCGCCACGACCTTCGGGGCCCACTCCGCAGACACGGATGAACCCGCCGAGAACAGCGCAATGTGGGTGCCCTTGAAATCGAAATTTTCCAGCGCCTGGGTTTTCAGCGTGTGATTGCCGTAAGAAACCTCCTTGCCGATGCTGCGCCGTGACGCCAGCGCCACAACTTCATCGGCCGGAAATTCACGCTCCGCCAGAATATTCAGCATTTCGCGCCCGACCATGCCGGTGGCGCCTACAACTGCTACTTTATAACCCATGGTTCCTGCTCCCGTTTGACCGGGCGCATATGAACCCCCGGCGGTTAAAAATCAAGTGGTGAGTTTGTCCAGCTCGCGCACGATCGCGTCGCCCATCACGCCTGTCGATACTTTTGCCATGCCGGGCTGCATGATATCCGCCGTGCGCAGGCCGCCTGCCAGCACATTTTCCACGGCCTTATCAATCAGATCGGCGTCGCCTGGCAGATCAAACGAATAGCGCAGCGCCATGCCAAAGCTCAGGATCGTGGCAATGGGATTGGCCAGCCCCTTGCCGGCAATATCCGGGGCCGAGCCATGCACCGGCTCGTACAGCGCCTTGCTGCGGCCGCTGGCGTCTTTCGCGCCGAGCGAGGCGGACGGCAGCATGCCCAGCGATCCGGTCAGCATCGCCGCCACATCGGACAGCAGATCGCCGAACAGATTATCGGTGACGATCACATCAAACTGTTTGGGTTCGCGCACCAATTGCATGGCGCAATTATCGGCCAGAATATGCTGTAGCTGCACATCGCCATATTCCGCCTTGTGCAGTTTGGTCACTTCCTCGCGCCATAGCAGGCCGGACTCCATGACATTGGCCTTTTCTGACGAATGCACCAGATTGCGCCGCTTGCGCGCCAGATCAAATGCGACGCGCGCCACGCGGTGAATTTCCGATGTCGTGTAGACCTGCGTATTGACGCCGCGCCGCTGGCCATCGGGCAGGGTTTCGATGCCGCGCGGTTCGCCAAAATAAACGCCGCCGGTCAGTTCGCGCACGATCAGAATGTCCAGACCTGTCACCAGTTCCGGTTTCAGCGACGATGCCCCCGCCAGTGCGGGAAAGCAGATAGCGGGGCGCAGATTGGCGAACAGATCCAGTTCCTTGCGAAGCGTCAGCAGGCCGCCTTCGGGGCGCATGTCGAACCCCAGATTGTCCCATTTTGGACCGCCGACAGAACCAAACAGCACCGCATCGGCCTGCATGGCCTTTTCCAGCGCCTTGTCGGTCAGTGGCGTTTTATGCGCATCAATCGACGCGCCGCCCACAATGTCTTCGTCAATATCAAAACTGATGGCGCGGCGCTTGCCAAACCAGTCGATTATACGGCGAACTTCGCGCATGACCTCGGGGCCGATGCCATCGCCGGGCAGGATTAATAATGATCTGTTGCTGGACATGTTTCGTCGTGTCTTTCTAAAGCCAGGGCTGCTGTGCGGCGCGTTTCTGTTCGAACTGATCGATCATGGCCCCCTGTTTCAGGGTCAGGCCGATATCGTCCAGCCCCTCGATCAGGCATTGCTTTCTGTACGGATCAATTTCGAATTTTACAACCCCGCCATCGGGCCCGCGAATTTCCTGTGCCGCCAGATCAATGCTGACCATGGCATTGGCGCCACGCTCGGCGTCCGCCATCAATTTGTCCACATCGGCCTTCGGCAGGATGATGGGCAGAATGCCATTCTTGAAACAGTTATTGTAAAAAATATCCGCATAGCTGGTGGCGATGATGCAGCGGATGCCAAAATCCAGCAGCGCCCAGGGCGCATGTTCGCGGCTGGACCCGCAACCGAAATTTTCACCGGTCACCAGAATTTGCGCATTGCGCCAGGCAGGTTTGTTAAGCACGAAATCCGGCTTTTCCTTGCCATCTGGCGTGTAGCGCATTTCATCAAACAGGTTCTTGCCCAGCCCCGAACGCTTGATGGTCTTCAGGAACTGCTTGGGAATGATCATGTCGGTATCGACATTGATCTGCGGTAATGGCGCCGCCACGCCGGTCAGTTTGTCAAATTTCTGCATTGCTGTTTATCCTTGTCCCCGCGCGCCTGCAAGCAACCCAGCCACGCTCAAATCCTCATCAATCCCCGGCCAGTGAATACCATAGCCACCGGCGCATATCTCCCAAACCGCCCGATCTGCCTCCGTCGCCGATAGCAGGAGCGGAAACCATTCCAGTGGCGCACTGACACGACGCCCATCACGCAATTGCACCTCCAGGCGATCACAAGTGACCATGACATCATCAATGCGCGCATCATGATTTATTGCCGAAATGCTCATGCCACACCTCCAGTAACATAGTTTGCTCTTCGCGGAGCTTACTCGCGAGCCGTGTAATTTCCTGAGCAGAAAAACCAATATTGCGCGCAATGGAAACCGGGTCGAGCCAGAACTTTACCGTTTTATGATCTTTATCTATATGGATATGCGGTGGTTCAGATCCTTCATTGCTGAAATAATAAAAGCGATATCCCCGCCAATGAAAAATTGTTGGTAAGAATCAATCTACTCCAAATTCCTGACATCCGTCAGATGTCCCGTAACCGCTGCGGCGACCGCCATCGCGGGGCTGACCAGATGCGTTCTGCCGCCGCGGCCCTGACGGCCTTCGAAATTGCGGTTGGAGGTGGAAGCGCAGCGTTCGCCCGGCTCCAGTCTGTCGGCATTCATCGCCAGACACATGGAACAGCCCGGCTCGCGCCACTCAAATCCCGCCTCGATGAAAATTTTATCCAGGCCTTCATGTTCGGCCTGTTCTTTCACCAGGCCCGAACCGGGCACAACCATGGCGCCCACATGCTTTGCGACTTTGCGGCCCTTTGCCACTTTGGCGGCGGCGCGCAAATCCTCGATACGGCCATTTGTGCAGGAACCGATAAATACCCGGTCTATTTTAACATCCGTCAGCTTCGTCCCCGCCGTCAGGCCCATATATTCCAGCGCACGCAACATCGACGCGCGGCGTGCGGCGTCAGGCTCGGCCGCCGGATCAGGAACCTTTCCGGTGATCGGCAGCACGTCTTCCGGGCTGGTGCCCCATGTGACCTGCGGCGCGATATCAGCCGCGTTCAGTTTGACTTCACGGTCAAACTTCGCGTCCGCATCGCTGACCAGGGTGCGCCAGTATTTGACCGCCAGTTCCCACTGCCCGCCCTTGGGCGCGCGGGGCTTGCCCATCACATAGGCGAAGGTGGTTTCATCTGGCGCAATCAGACCGGCGCGCGCGCCCGCCTCAATGGTCATGTTGCACACTGTCATGCGGCCTTCCATGCTCAGTGCACGGATGGCCTCGCCGGCAAATTCGATGACATGGCCGGTGCCGCCTGCGGTGCCGATTTTTCCGATAATCGCCAGCACAATATCCTTTGCGGTGCAGCCTGCCGGTAATTTTCCGTCCACAGTGACGCGCATGTTTTTTGCAGGCGCCTGGATCAGGGTTTGCGTCGCCAGCACATGCTCCACTTCCGATGTGCCGATGCCGAACGCCAGCGCGCCAAACGCGCCATGGGTGGCGGTGTGGCTGTCACCGCACACAATGGTCATGCCGGGTTGCGTCAGGCCCTGTTCCGGTCCGACGATATGCACGATGCCCTGGCGGATGTCGGACATGGGCAGATATTCCACGCCAAACGCCGCGCAGTTTTCTTCCAGCGTTTCGACCTGAATACGCGATTCTTCGTCCTCGATACCTTTGGCGCGATCCGTGGTCGGCACATTATGATCGGCAACCGCAAGCGTCGCCTCCGGTCGGCGCACCTTGCGCCCCGTCATCCGCAAGCCTTCAAAGGCCTGCGGGCTGGTCACTTCATGCACCAGATGCCGGTCAATATAGATCAGGCAGGTACCGTCCGCCTGCTGACTAACCAGATGGGCCTGCCAGATTTTATCGTACAGCGTGCTTGGGCCAGCCATCGCACTTTCCTCCAGCGTGAACTAACTGCGAACTACTTTCTTTTCCAGAATGCGCGCGGATTTGCCCGTGCGGCCACGCAGATAATACAGCTTTGCGCGGCGCACCTGGCCACGGCGCAGCACGACAACCTGATCGACCAGCGGGCTGTACAGCGAGAACACCCGCTCCACGCCTTCGCCATAGGAAATCTTGCGCACGGTGAAATTCGCGTTCAGCGTCATGCCGCCGGAACGCGCGATGCACACGCCTTCAAATGGCTGTAAGCGCTCGCGCGTACCTTCCACCACCCGCACCATGACCTTGAGCGTATCGCCCGGGCCAAAATCGGGAATTGTTTTGCCCTCGGTGCGTTTGGCAATCTGCTCGGCTTCCAGTTCCTGCAATAAATTCATCACTCACTCTCCTTCGTTCCCGCGCTGTAACGCCGCCATAAATCCGGGCGGCGCGTTCGCGTAATTTCTTCTGACCTGGCCTGACGCCACGCCTTAATCTCTGCGTGATTACCGGATAAAAGCACCGGCGGTATCGCCACACCTTCCCATTCACTGGGCTTTGTATAATGGGGATATTCCAGCAATCCCCTTTCGAAACTTTCTTCTGCGAATGTATCGGGGTTTCCCGCCACACCCGGTAACAACCGCACCACCGCATCCAGTAGCGCAATGGCCGCCGGTTCGCCGCCAGACAGGACGAAATCGCCCAGACTGACTTCTTCAATACCGCGCGACTGCAACAGCCGCTCATCGACGCCCTCAAAGCGCCCGCAGATCAGCACCACACCGGGCCCCATTCGCAGGGCCTGCACCCGCTTCTGGGTCAATGGCGCGCCGCGCGGGCTCAGATAGATCAATGGCCGCCGCACGCTATCGCGCGTCCGAACATCATCAATCGCCGCCGCCAGCACATCGGGCCGCAGCACCATGCCCGCGCCGCCGCCCGCCGGACTGTCATCCACGGAGCGGTGTTTATCGCGCGCATAGCCGCGAAAGTCCACCACTTCCAGCCGCCAAATAGCCGATTCTAGCGCTTTTCCTGCCAGACTATGCCCCAGCGGCCCCGGAAACATGTCCGGGAACAGGCTCAGCACCGTGGCGGTCCAGGCTTTTGTGGCCCCGGCATCTTCAGGCACCTCTATTTCTCCTCTGCCTCCTCACTCACTTCGCGCGGCAAAAGCACAGTAATATAGCCTTCTGTCACATTCACCTGCGTCACGACTTCGCGTTCAAACGGCAACAGCAGGGTTTGCGGTTTCATACCCGAAGCCGCTGCCGGGGCCACTTCAACCAGATCGCCAGCGCCAAAATTATGCACCGCGATCACCTTGCCTTCTTCCTGCGGCCCATCGGCCCAGCGCACCGCCAGACCGATCAGATCGGCCAGATAATATTCATCCGCCTCGGCCGGCAGCACGGGCAGCGCTGAACGGGGTACATAGAGCCGCACCCCTTTTAGCGCCTCTGCGGCATCCCGGTCCGCAATGCCGGACAGCGATGCGGCGACCCCTTCTTTCACGCTGCGGGTCACTTTTACCGTAAAGCGCCGCTGGCCATCTTCTGTCTCGACCGGGCCGAACGCGCCCACATCTTTGGGCCGTTCAGTAAAACATTTGATGCGCACTTCGCCACGCACCCCATGGGCACCCATAATGGCGCCCACACAGACCCGGCTTTGCGGCGGCGCCAATGCTTCCTACGCTTCGGCGGGCGCGGCTTCTTCGGCCGGCGCAGCGGCAGCCGCTGCGGCCTTGCTTGCGGCTTCGGCTTTCTGTGCGATGCGCTCCAGCGCCTTGGCTTTTGGCTTGCCCTGTTCAGGATTGTTGCCACGAGCCGGTTTCGCCATCAGCCCGGCGTCACCCAGCATGCGCGCCACACGATCGGTCGGCAATGCGCCAACGCTCATCCAATGCTTGATGCGCTCGCCTTCCAGCTTCATGCGCTCGGCATGATCCTTGGGCAGCAGCGGATTGAAAAAGCCCAGCTTTTCGATAAAGCGGCCATCGCGCGGCGCCTGAACATCAGCCACTACGATACGGTAAAACGGGCGTTTCTTGGTGCCGAAACGGGCAAGGCGAATTTTCAGAGCCATTGTGATTCCTTCATTATTTTAAGTGCGTTAGCGTTTGAAGCCTGGAAATCCAGGCGGTAATTGCGGCATGCCGCCATCTTTTAGTCCGCCTAATCCCGGCGGTAGTTGCGGCATCCCGCCGCCCATTCCGGTCAGGCCGCCCAGCAGACCTTTCATGCCTTTTTTGCCGACCTGTTTCATCATGTCGGCCATCTGGCGATGGGTTTTCAGCAGTTTGTTGACTTCGGGAACCGACGTGCCGGAACCCTGGGCAATGCGGCGCTTGCGTGAGCCGTTGAGGATTTTCGGCTTGCGGCGTTCTTCGCGGGTCATGGAATGCACAATGGCTTCCTGACGCTTGATCAGTCTGTCGTCGAGGCCGGCGGCGGCGATCTGGCTTTTCATCTTGCCGACACCGGGCAGCATGCCCAGCAGCCCCTGCATGCCGCCCATCTTGCGCATTTGCGCCAATTGTTCGGCCAGATCATCGAGATCAAACTCGCCCTTCTGCATTTTTTTGGCGAGCTTTTCGGCTTTTTCGACTTCGAAACTTTCAGCAGCCTTTTCCACCAGGCTGACCACGTCGCCCTGGCCCAGAATGCGGCCAGCAATGCGTTCGGGATGAAAATCTTCCAGCGCATCCAGCTTCTCGCCAACACCGATAGCCTTGATCGGACAGCCGGTAACCGCACGCATTGACAGCGCCGCACCGCCGCGTCCATCGCCATCGACGCGGGTCAGTATAATCCCGGTCAGTGGCGTGCGCGCATTGAAACTGCTGGCGACATTCACCGCGTCCTGTCCGGTCAGGCTATCGGCGACCAGCAGGGTTTCGTGCGGGTTAACCGCAGTTCGCACGGCAGCCACTTCCGCCATCAACGCTTCATCCACATGGGTGCGTCCGGCGGTGTCCAGCAACACCACGTCGAAACCGCCCAGACGGCCCGCTTCCATGGCGCGTCTGGCGATATCGACCGGCATCTGTCCAGCGATTACCGGCAGGCTAGCAACCTTCGCCTGTTCGCCCAGCACTTTTAACTGCTGCTGCGCGGCGGGGCGCGCCACGTCCAGCGAGGCCATCAATACTTTTTTGCGATCGCGGGTTTGCAGGCGCAGCGCCAGTTTCGCCGTCGTGGTGGTCTTACCCGAACCCTGCAAGCCAACCATCAGGATCGGCACCGGCGAGGGGGCGTTCAGATCGATGCCCTGCGAGGAAGAACCCAGCATTTCCACCAGATTGTCATGCACAATCTTGATGACCATCTGACCAGGCGTGATCGATTTGACGACTTCCTGCCCGATGGCGCGTTCACGCACTTTGGCGATGAAATCGCGCGCCACCGGCAGCGCCACGTCGGCTTCCAGCAGCGCCCGGCGCACTTCGCGCATGGCCGTATCCACGTCAGATTCGCTCAATGACGCCTGCTTGCGCAAGCTGTCAAAGATGCCGGTCAACCGGTCAGAAAGCGTTTCAAACATAAAGCATGGCCCATGTTACAAAGCAGAAAAACACCAGTGGGCGAAACCTCGCTGACTGGTGGGACGGCTTTTCGACCCTCAATGTGGTGGATCGGGTGGGAAACTAGGCGCGCTTTGGGGTAGAGTCAAGCAATTGTAGGGGTTCAGATCCCATCTTACGCGAGGAAACCGCCCATGACTTATCCAGGACTGGCCGCCCTGTCAGGCCCCGCCGCTGCCTTGCTGATCGCCAACAGGCAAACAGTTTCCGTCGCCGAATCCTCCTGCGGCGGGCTGATTTCGGCGGCGCTGGTGGCGGTGCCTGGCGCATCGGCCTTTTATATCGGTGGGGGCATTATCTACACCGCACAGGGCGGCAAGGCGCTGTTGCCGGAACGCCCGAAAGGCATGAAATCCGCCACTCAGGAATTTGCCCTGTTCGAGGCGCGAAGCATCCGCGAAAAGATGGGAACCGTTTGGGGCATTGGTGAAACCGGGGCCAGCGGCCCCAGCGGCAATCCCTATGGCAACCCGCCGGGGCATGCCGTTGTTGCGGTCAGCGGGCCAGTTGAACGGGCGATTATCCTCGCAACGGGCTGCGCGGATCGCGAAGCCAATATGTGGGCATTTGCCAGGGCCGCCCTGGACCTGCTTGCGGAGTTGGCGGCGCAAAGCGCCAAATAAAACCATGCTTGATTTTGCATAGATTGAAGCTTAACGCTGATTAACTAATTATTAACTCCAGTAGTTAACACATTAAACTCCTTGATTAACATTTGCTCTCTGAAATAAAAGGGGGCTTCAAGAGTATGGTCCATATGACTATTGCCCGCCGCCCTATCTGCCCGAATACCGGATTCCTAAAAGCGACGGTATGGTGTGTGGCGCTGACGGGCCTGATGCTTCTGGGGGCTTGCGGCGGTCTTTCCCAACCGAATTTTGATAAACAGGACCGTGGCGCCGGGCTGGACCGGGGGGATTATCGTGACGCCTTAAAGCCGCGCGCGCCGGAAAATGACGGATCATCCGCGCCGCCGCCGATCCCACAGGCCGAATCTCTTGTGCCGATGCCAAATCTTGCGCTGCCGGCCAACGCCAGGCTGGTGACTATTTCCGTCAATGAAGATGTGCCGATACGCGAAGTCCTGATCGAACTGGCGCAACAGACCAATGTCGGGCTGGAACTTGATCCGCGCATTTCCGGCAGCCTGATTTTTTCCGTGCGCCAGCGCCCCTTTGAGGAAGTGATTGAGCGAATCGCGGACATGGCCGATCTGCGTTACAATCTGGACGGTAATGTTCTGCGCATTGAGCGCGATCTGCCTTATCTGCAAAATTACCGCGTCGATTATCTGAATGTCATTCGCGATACCAAAAGTTCTGTTTCCACCACGGTTGATGTCGTGGGCGGTGAAGCGGTGGGCGGCGAAGGCAGCGGCGGGCAGGGCAACAGTTCCGCAAGTGAAGTCAGTAGCGAGTCAAAGAACAATTTCTGGGAAGAACTGGAAACCAATGTCAGTATGCTGATGAACCGTAGCGCGGAGCGCAAAAGTTTGCTGACGGCAGACCCCGCAGCCACGCCTTCGGGTGACGCCAATTTCATTTCCGGGGCGCCGAACCCCTTGCCGCTTACCCCTGCTGCGCTACCGGCTTCCC
>DAIOWE010000017.1:16705-28771 GCA_036758605.1 Pseudomonadota bacterium
ATTTCCGGGGCGCCGAACCCCTTGCCGCTTACCCCTGCTGCGCTACCGGCTTCCCCCGATTCTGCACAGCAGACAAACAATGTTCCCAGCCTGGGGTCGGCGCTTGCGAATGCCGCCATTGCGCAAACTGAAACAGTGGCGGCGGCAACTGAGACTACGGCGGAGGCAACGGCTGCTCCCAACCAGCGCCCCTATAGTATTAATCGGGTTGCGGGCCTGATCAATGTGTATGGCACCCAGCGCCAGCATAAAATGATCGAAGGCTATTTACGCAAACTGCGCCGCGTCATTGCAGGCCAGGTGCTGATCGAGGCAAAAGTTTTGGAAGTGAAGCTGTCGGATAGTTATGAAGGCGGCATCAATTGGGCGGGCGTATTGGGTGCGGCAACAGGTGCGGCGCGTTTTGGAAATACGGTCGCAGTGCCGCAATCGGGACCGTTTGACGGGTTGAATGCGGCAACATCCGGGGTCGTAACCCTGGCGCTGGATCGCAATGACATCGATGCGGTGGCCAGCCTGGCGCAGCAGTTCGGCACCGTGCGCACCCTGTCCAGTCCGCGCCTGACCGTGCAGCACAATCAAAGTGCGGTGCTCAAGGTTGTGGAAAACCGGGTATTTTTCGAACTGGATTTCGAACGCACAACGAATGAGACGACCAATACGGATCGGGTTACCGTAGACAGTAATATCCGCACGGTTCCCGAAGGCGTTATCATCACCGTTCAGCCGTCAATTCATGCCGAGATGGATGAGATTGGCATGACCCTGCGTCCAACCATCACGCGCATCACCGGCACGATCAATGATCCCGGCGTTTCCATTGCATCGAATAATACGGTGCAATCGCCTGTGCCCATCATTGCTGTACAGGAAATAGACAGCGTGGTGACGGTGCGTTCGGGGCGCGTACTTGTAATGGGCGGCCTGATGCAGGATAGCGGAACCTCAACGGATACTGGCATGCCTGGCGCATCCAGCCTGCCGGTCATTGGCAATCTGTTCAAGGCCCGCAGTGATGCAAACCGGCAGACCGAACTGGTTATTTTCCTGCGCGCGACCATCATAGAAGACAGTGGCGCCAGCCCTGCCGATATTGATCTGTACAAGACGTTCGGCCGTGACCGCCGTCCACTACCCTTCTAGTGTAATGCACACGGATCAATTCAGGAGCGGCGCGACTTTATTGCGATATATACTTATTACGGCGCTGCGCGACCGTTTGTTTCTGGCCTTGCCGGTTATGCTGGCGGTTGGCGCGGCGCTGGTGATTTTTCTGAGTGGCAGTGCGATCATCGAACAGCGCGAAATGGCGGCGGCGCTGTTTGGCGCGGGCAGCCGTGTACTGATTATCTCGGGGCTGGTGTTATTTGTTTCGTTTCACATCCGCCAGGCCATGGCGGGGGGCGAGATTGCGCTGATTTTATCGCGGCCCATTTCGCGCGGGGCCTTTGTGCTGGTTTATAGCGCCAGTCTTGTCATTGTTGGTTTCATTTGTGTGTCGGTGGCCATCGCGCTTGCATGGCTGTGCGCCAGGCCGCCGCTGGATGGCCTGCTGGTGTGGGGATTAAGTCTGGCGCTGGAAAGCATGCTGATGATCCTGACTGCGGTTTTCTTTGGCCTGATCCTCAACAATGCGGTTGCGTGTGCGCTGGCCTGTATGGGCTTTTATGTGCTGGCGCGGATGAGCGGATTTCTGGGCGCTCTTGCGGACAAGGCCGGAGAGGCCGGGGGGCTTGACCTTTTACTGGGCTATGGCTTCAGGCTAATCTCCCTGATCATACCCAGGCTGGACTTTTTTACCCGCAGTGAATGGTTGGTGTACGGATGGAATAGCGGCGGACCCGGTATCGCCTGGGCAGTGCTGCAAAGCCTTGCGTTCACGCCACTGATCCTGGCCGGCGCCATGATTGATTTCAGCCGCAAGCGGTTATGAGATGGGCGGGCAGGGGAAACTCGGACATGTGCCGCGCTTTTATATCATGGCGTTGCTTGTAGCGCTGGCGGGGCAATCGCTGTTCTGGTCGCAGGCGCAGGATTTGCGCATTCCCTGGCGTGGCGTCAGCCTTGCGCCGACGCCAGCCGCCGCCCGGATAACCGGGCTTGGCGATACGCAATTCTATTATCGCGCGGCTGGTCTGGGACTGCAAAATATGGGGGACTGGGCGGGGGAGCTTACGCCGCTGGCGGCATATGATTATGGCCGGCTGGCGGGCTGGTTCACCCTGTTGTCGCAGATGGATCCCAAAAGCCAGTATGTCCCCTCTTTTGCCGCCTATTATTTTGGGCAAAGCCGCAATCCGGATCAGGTGCGCCAGATTATCGGCTATCTGCAACAGCTTGCTGTGGAAAATCCGCAACAGCATTGGCGCTGGCTGGCCTATGGGGCGTATCTTGCGCGCTATAGGGTCAAGGATCCTGTTCTGGGGCTTGCACTGGCAAAACAACTGGCGGCCCTGCCGGTAGAGGATATGCCGATCTGGACACGCCAGCTACCGGCATTTGTGCTGGCCGATGCGGGCGAGCGCGAAGCAGCGCGCGATATACTGGAAGCTATATTGGCGACAACCCCGGAACTGCACCCGGCGGAGCGGTTTTTTATTCGCAACTATATTGTCAAAAGATTGGGTTTTTATGATAAAGCCAGATAAATTATTAAATATCCGGCGAATCAGTATAGTTTAAATATTTATTAAGGCTTTTAATGCTGTGATAACCGTCACGGGCATGTCAGAATTTGCATCCGCCGCGAAAAAAAAGGCTAGTTGTTTTTGCCTATATTTCGTAACTATAGGCTGTCTGGATAATATCCTGAGGTTAAGTGATAGATAAAATTTCAGTTTTCGAACGAAATGGAACCATAACCATGAAAAAACAAGCCATTAGCAGAATTTTGATGAGGGACGCTGTACCGCCGGAAATGTCCGCGCAAAAGGGTTTCACGCTGGTGGAGCTTTCGATTGTGTTGGTCATCATTGGCCTGATCATTGGCGGCATTCTGAAAGGCCAGGAACTGATCGGCAATGCCCAGATCAAGAATGTGGCGTCACAGGCGCAGTCTTATCAGGCGGCAACCGCTGCCTTCAGGGATAAGTATAATGCTCTGCCAGGCGATTTGGTTACCGCCGATCTGCTTATACCCGGTTGCACCGTTGGGGGCGTTTGCGCTCCGCCTACGGCGGCGACACTGGGCGATGGTATTATTGGGCTCACCACTGCCGTTGCCGCCACCACCGTAAATACCGGTGTGGAAAACATTGCATTCTGGCAGCAGTTAACCGCCGCCCGCTTCATTGGTGATGTGGAGTTGAACACGGCCGCCACGACATATGGCACACTCTTTCCAAGCGCTGCAACTGGCGGCGGGTTTCAGGCGCTTCATAACTCGGCCACAGGACGCCCTATCCTCCGGTTGGCGGGTACAGTTGGGGCTGTCGTAACTACAAATGGGGCGCTCAGGCCGGATCAGGCGTTGCAAATAGACAGCATATTGGATGATGGGAAACCCAATAATGGATCTGTGGTTACGAATGCCACCCTTTCGGCTGTCACCTGCTTTACGGCGGCGACGAATATCTATGCGGCAGCCGGTACCAACCGGACCTGCAACTTGATCATTGATCTCAATTAGCCGCAGCAATTGGGTTTGGGTTTAAGGCGAATGGGAAGGCCGGGGATTTCCCGGCCTTTTGTCCTCGGGGATGCTAAAATGCACCTGCCTGACGGGTGGTGGAAAAAACAGCGTGCGCGCGGCTTTACACTGATAGAGCTGGCGATTGTTCTTGCCATACTGGGGCTGCTGCTGGGCGGCGGCAGCATGTTGCTGCAACCCCTTCTGGACAATAACAAGCGCAACGAAACCAAAGTAAGGCTTAAAATCATTGAAGATGCGCTGACGATTTTTGCCGCCACCTATTATTTGCCATGCCCGTCCGACCCAACATTGGGGCCTGGATCCGCTTCAAATGGCGTGGCGACAACACCCGGCGGTGGTTTTTGCACCTCAATTTTTACCTCAGGCGGCGTACCCTGGCGCACGCTTGGACTTTCCGAATCAGATGTGGTGGATGGCTGGGGCAGGCGCATCAGCTATGCGGTGACCAACACCCTAACGGTAGACGTCCCGCCCCCGCCAGGACCGGCAAGCCCGCCGCTGAACTGCGCCAGCAAGGGGTTTAGTGGAATTTCAAAAGGCAAACTGGAAAATCGCGGGGCCAATAATGCCCCCATCCTGCCAGCGGGCGGCGCGGCGGGCGCTGCAAAAGCCGCCTATATCCTGGTCAGCCATGGTGAGAACAGTGCGGGGGCATATCTGCCCAGCGGGGCGTTAACGCCTGTTACCGGCGCTTCCACCACTGAATTGGCGAACATAAAAACCCCCGGCGGGAATGGCGCTGCGAATACCGTCTACTATTATGAAAAGCTGGCCGTCGGCGACAGCATTGTGGGGTTTGATGACATTGTACGGGCGCGAACGAGCAGCCAGATAGCCATAGCACTGGGATGCAGCAAACCATGATGCGGTGGAAACATCTGGTCAGATCGGAAAGCGGCATCATCCCCATGTTGCTGGCGCTGATCCTGGCGGCTGGCGCATTTATTGGTCTCGGCACACTCATGTTGAAAGGCAGCGGCGCCTCGCTGAAAAAAACCAAATCAAATAGCGAGCAATTGGTTGGGCTTGAAAAAACCATTCGCGCCCATGTTTTTCTTACTCGCCACCTGCCTTGTCCTGCCGATGGGGATGGGGATGGCGCATCACGGGCAGGGTGCGCGGGCAATAATAATGATGGGGTTGTCCCATGGGTGACGCTGGGCATTACAAGAGATGACGCCACAGATCCTTTCGGCCGCCTGATCAGTTACCATGTCGATCCGGATCTTGAACCGGTTAATTCCAATGCTGCAAAAATCTGCCAGGGGAATGACGCGCGCGCGGGAACACTCCGGCTTAATCCATCGGCTGACACCAGCCTGTTCGCGCTGATCAGTCATGGATCCAACGGTTTTGGCGGCTGGCTGCCAATCGGCCGCCAGACCGCAAATCCCGCCAGTGCGCTGGAACGCGAAAATTGCTCCGGCAGCGCAGTAAATCCGGCCAATGTTACCTGCGCAAATCCCAGCGCCAAGGATATCACCCAGGGGCCCCATCAGACAGACCCCGCCGCCGCCAATTATTTTGACGATACTGTATTGGCCGCCAGGTCATCGGACTATAATGATAACTGTCCGATAGCCGCAGTTGGCGGAGGCGGTGGTGGAGGCCGTGGCGGTGGCGGTAATGATCGAAATAATGATGGCATTCCCGATCATTGCCAGGACGGCAATGGCAATGACACGAATGCGCCGGGCTGCAACTAACATTATCCGTAAGGGCTGGTCCAATGGACGATAAACAGGCGCAATTCGGAACACCGTCAGGTAAAACCGGTCTGGTGCTGGATGATCGCCCGGCGGCAAAGCGTGGCGCACAAACGCCCGCCGATGGTGGAAATGCGGGCGCGCCCAAAACATCCGCGCCCGCCGCCGCCCCTGAGATCGCCAAACCCAGGGCCCGCATGGGCGACCGGCTGCTGGAGCTTGGCGCGATTACCCGCGATCAACTGGACGTGGCGTTGCGCGAAAAGTCCCGCTCGCCTGAAAAAATGGTCGGCAGCATTCTGGTGGAATTCGGTTTTATTACCGATGACATGCTGGCCCGGCTGCTGGCGGAATCAACAGGGTTTGAATCCTTTAACATCCGCGATGCGCTGATTGATCCGGAAGCCGTTAAACTGGTGCCGCGCAATGTCGCCATGCAACACCGGATGCTGGCGATTTCCATCACGGATGAAAAGGCCGTTGTGGCGATGGCCGATCCGTTTGATGTGCTGGCGATGGATCAGTTGCGGCGCTATTTGCCGCGCGGGCTTCAGATCGAACCGCGCGTCTGCATGGAGGATGATCTTGTCAACGCCATAGACCGTAATTTTGGCTATGAAATGTCCGTGTCCGGCATTCTGCGCGAACTGGAAACCGGAGAATTTGATGTTAACGCCGTAACGGAACGTGACGGCTATTCACATCCGCTGGTGCGGCTGGTGGATGCATTGATGCTGGACGCGGTCAAACTGGGCGCATCGGACATTCATTTTGAACCCGAGGAACTGTTCGTGCGGTTGCGTTACCGGCTGGACGGACGATTGCAGCAGGTGCGGACCTTCCACAAGGAACACTGGTCGGCCATGTCACACCGGCTGAAAATTATCTGCGGCATGAACATCGCAGACCGGCTGCATCCGCAGGATGGCCGGTTGAGCATGCGCTTTGGCAATCGTGAAATAGATTTTCGCGTCTCGGTCCTGCCGACAACGGGAGGCGAAAATATTGTGCTGCGCGTACTGGACAAGGCGAAAGCGGTGCTGAGCCTTGACGATCTCGGCTTTTCCGGCGGCAGCCGCCATGAGATTGAGCGCATTCTGAAGCGCCCAGAAGGTATCATCATCGTTACCGGCCCGACCGGCAGCGGCAAGTCAACGACGATTTACGCCATGCTTTCGGCCATCAGCAGTCCCAGGGTAAATATCATGACCCTTGAGGACCCCGTGGAATATGAACTGCCGCTGATCCGGCAAACGCAAATTCGCGAAAACCAGGGGCTTACATTTGGCGAAGGCATCCGCAATATTTTGCGGCAGGATCCGGATATTATCTTCATCGGCGAAGTGCGTGATAATGAGACCGCGCAAATGGCGCTGCGCGCCGCCATGACCGGGCATCAGGTGTTCACCACCCTGCATACCAATGATGCGCTGGGCGCGCTGCCAAGACTGTATGATCTGGGGCTGGACCCCGGCATGCTGTCAGGTAATATTACCGGTGTATTCGCTCAGCGTCTGGCCGGACTGAATTGCAAAGCCTGCAAGACTGAGCGGCAGGCCACCCCCGATGAATGCCGCCTGCTGGGCGTGGATGCAGACAAGCCGCTTATATTGTGGGATGCGCCTGGCTGTGACGCCTGCCATCATACCGGCATCAAGGGGCGCACCACCATTGCCGAGATTATTTATGTCGATGATGGTCTGGATGAATTAATCGCCACGCGCGCCACACGTACTGCGATGCGCAATTATCTGCGCGATCATGGACACAGAACCATGGCGGATGACGGGATTGAGCGGGTGTTGAAGGGGGATATATCGCTGTCCTCTTTGATACGATCCACTGATCTGACCGCGCGGATGTAATCAGGATCATGCCAGACTACCGGTATCGCGCAGTTAATCAAAATGGCAGGATCGTCAGGGGCGCGGTTGTTGCGTCGAATGAGCAGGATCTGAACGGCCTGATTGAGTCCGCCGGACTTGATCTGATCGAGTGTAAAGTGGTTTCCGAAAGGCGGCTGACCAAGCTGCTGCAACAGCGGGTGAAAGTGCGCGATCTCATCCAGATGAGTGTTCATCTGGAACAATTGCAGCGTGCCGGCGTGCCGCTGATGGAAAGCCTTGCCGAAGTTCGTGATTCAACCGAGGCGCCACGTTTGCGTGATGCGCTTTCCCAGGTCACCCGTGAAGTGAATGATGGCGTCAGCCTGAGCGCCGCCTTCGGATCACATCCCAAACTGTTTGGTCATGTCTTTCAGTCGCTTGTGGCGGCCGGCGAACAGACCGGCCAAATGGCCGAGGCCTTTGGCCAGCTTGTAGCGCATCTGAAATGGACCGATGAAATGTCGGGCAAGGTAAAGAAGGCGACGCGCTATCCCGCTATTCTGGCGGTGGTCGTGACCATCGTGATCATATTCATGATGAGCTTTGTGGTGCCGCAGATCACCACCCTGCTGAAGGCAAACGGCACCGAACTGCCCTTTATGACCCTGGCACTGGTCAGCACGTCAGACTTTATTCGCGATTACTGGTTTATGCTGCCGGTTACCGCCATCGGTGTTGTGGTTGGGCTGATCAGCGGGCGCAACATGTCGCAGGATTTCAGATATCTGACGGATCATTATCTGTTGCGTCTGCCTGTTATTGGCATGGTTCTGCGCAAAATTGCCCTGGCGCGCTTTGCCTATATGTTTTCAACCATGTTCCGGGGCGGCATTGAGCTGTTGGCGTGTCTCGATGCCTCCAAACGTCTGGTGAATAATCTGGCGCTTATGGAGGCTTTGTCGGTCGTACGCGAAGGGGTGCAATCCGGTCTTGGCCTGTCGGTGGCCATGCGTTCCTCAGGTGAATTCCCGCCCCTGGTGCTGCGCATGATTAAAGTTGGCGAAGATTCCGGCAATATGTCAGATGCGCTGAATAATGTGGCGGAGATGTATAATCGTGACGTGGACGAATCGGTGCAAGGCATGATCTCGTTCATTGAACCTGCGCTGACCATCGTCATGGGAGGGATTATGGCCTGGATCGCCATTGCCGTGTTTGGTCCCATCTATGACAGTCTCGGCACCATGAATTAGGACGCGAATGTGGTCACCTTGCCGGACATGGAAGGCATTGCGCAACGCCTGACGGCGCTGAAGCGCTTTGTTTTGCTTATAGGAGACGCGGGCGCACTGATCGTCCGGCTGTCGGGAAGCCGCGTTGAATCGCATGCCTTTTTTTGCGGCGCCATTGACAGCAATATTCAAGGGGCAAAGCTGGCGCTGGCCGAATTTCCCGGGCTTCCTGTTGTGATTGTGTATGACGTTCTGGGCCAGGCCTATCGGCGCGACCGGTTGCCACCGGTTAATTTTATGGACCGTCCCAAAATTATGGCGCGAAAGCTGGAAACATTATTTCCAGGTGCGGAATTAAAAGGCGGCTTACGCCTTGGCGCATCAGAAGGTGAAATGCGGGGATATGATTATCTATTTGCTGCGGTTACAGCCTCGCCTGAGGTTGCGCCGTGGCAAAAAATGCTGGAGCAGATAGAAAATCCCATCAGCGACGTCCGGCTGCTGCCCGTGGAATCCGTCAAACTGTTGCAGCGCCTGACCGGCAGGCTTAACGGCGGCGAAAGTAAATCCGATCAGTGGAATATTTTGATTTCGCAGCACAGGACCGGTGGTTTCCGGCAGATTGTCACCCGGGATCATCGGTTGGCGATTGCGCGCATGACATCGGGATTTATTGATATTGAATCAGCGGAGGAAATTGGCAGCCTGTTGCAGCGTGAAATCGGTGCCACCATTGATTATATTACGCGGCTGGGTTTTGACCGCGCCACTGGCCTGAACGCAGTCTTTATCGGGCGCAGCGATATTGGCGCTGCGCTCAGGAACGCACAACTGCCTGTGCGAAATCTTACGACATTCAGCCCCGCAGAAGCAGGGGTGCTTGCCGGAGTTTCAGGCGCTCATGATGAAAGTGGTCATTTTGCGGACCTGCTGCACGCCGCATGGGGGGGGGGCAGATTACTGCCCGCGCTATCCATCTGGCCGCAGCAGAAACGCCAGCAGCGCATGCAGACGCTAGGCCGGATATGGGGAACCCGCGCATTGGCCGCCGCGTCACTTGTGGGCCTGATTTATGGCGCAAGCCTGGCATGGGAAATCCGGGACGCCGAGGCGGAATATCTTCAGGCGGAAGCAAGGCGCGGTGCGCTGCAACTGGCTTATGACGCCGAAGTCAGCAGACTGGATGCAGGTCCGGCGCCCATTGCCCGGATACGCGATGTCATTGCCATTCACCGGCAACTGGAAGCCGCAGATGTTGATCTGACCCCTTTTTATTCCGTGCTTGGCGCAAATCTGTCCGAAAATGCACGGCTGAGTTCAATCAGGGTGCAGATTGATGCGCCGCCGCCTGTACTCGCACCTTCACAAACTCAGGACAACCCGCCTGGTCCTGCGCCGGATGCCGCGTCTGTTGAGGGCAAGATCATCCTGATCCTTGATCTGTCGTCATTTCGTAACGCGGAACTGGCTGTTGGCGAAGCAGACCGGCTGGCAAATGCATTACGAAAAGAACTTCCGCATATGCAAACCACCATTACTCGCCAGCCTTTGCATATTCTTCCCGCCGATACATTCACGGTAAAGCCCGGAGAGAATGTGCTGGCCTTTGCCGGAGAAGTGCGCGTGGCGGAAATAGAGCTGACCGGAAGACTGAAATGACCGGCAACACAGCGGCGCAATCCTCCTCGATGCAGGGCTTTGCCGCGGTGATGGCAATCTTTGTACTGATCATGTGGGCGTGTTTTGGTTATCTGCGGCCTGAACTGGTCAACTATAGGCAGATGACAAATGCTGCCCTTGACGCCGCCGTCAGCATAAATGCACAGATCAAAGATCTTGCTGCCCGCAAAGCCCGTGATGACGCGGATCGCCGTGAATTTCAAATGCTGGAAAAAGATGGTTTTCTGGGTGAGCAAAACCGGCTGAATGCCGCGCGGATACTGGAAAAATTACGTGTGCAGCACAGGATTTCGGGACTGGAATATCAGATCAGTGCCGTAGACAGGGTTGCCATCCCGGGGCAACCGGAAAATACGGGAATTGTGATGAGCAGTTCCAAAATATCACTTAACATGCGCGGCTTTCTTGACAGCGACATGCGTGACTTTACAACCGCAATCCAGCGCGGGCTACCCGGACATGTTACGGTCACAGAGATAGAGATTGTAAAACTTGCATCCCCCGGCAATGATCTGCTGGCCTTAATCAGCCGCGGCGGCGGGACAGAACTTGTCAACGCAACGGTAGAGTTACAATGGCAGGCTGTGCAGCCCGCCAAAGAAGCAGCCGGGATATAGGTGCAATGACCGCATTCCGAAAATATAATTCCCTTTTTATCTTCATACTCTTTGTGCTGATGAATAACGCCGGCATGGGGCAGGAAGCAGATGGAAGCAACGCCGTATCGCTTTTGTTTTCGGAAAAGGAAAAGCGGGCCATTGAATCTGCGCTGGCCCTGCGTCCTTTTGAAAATGTGCATATGCCGGATGGCGGCGCGGTAGAACAACTGCAAATTCCCGAAAACAAACCGAGCTGGCAAATTGAACGGCTGCATCTGTCGGCGCTGATTTATACGGATCCGCAAAAATGGACCCTGTGGTTTGGCAGACAGCAGGTGCTTCGCAACGCGGCGCCACCCTATCTGACGGACCTGCGGGTAACTGCAAACCATGTCGATCTTAGTGTGATACCAAGGCCGGGGGCGGCCCCCATCCCTGTGCGGTTACGCCCCAATCAGACATTTTTGATCAGCCAGCTTCGTATCGCCGAAGGCGGCGAGGCTGGAAATTAATCAGATGACGGATAATAATCTGATCCAGCCACTGGTCATAAACGGCCTGAGCGTTGCGCATGACAAAAAAACCGTCTTTGAAAATCTGTCCTTGCATGTGAGGCCGGGTGAAATATTTGGCCTGATCGGTGTAAATGGCGCGGGCAAAACATCGCTGATGAAAGCTGCTTTATGCCTGCTGGAACCGGACGCGGGTGACATGCAATTTTTTGGCATGTCCAGCAGAGTGCCGGAAAGCAGAAGGAGGGTGGCCTATTTGCCGGAAAATTTTCGTCCGCCTGCCGCCATGAAGGGCGCGCAATTTTTGCGGCTGGCGCTGGGCTTTCACAATATAAGTTTTGACCGTCCCCGCGCTGACCGTTTGGCCCGGCTCATTGATCTTGATCCCGCAGCGCTGGACCGGCGGATTGCCACACTGTCCAAGGGAATGGCTCAAAAAGTTGGCTTGCTGACGGCATTTTTAACGGACTGTCCGCTGCTTATTCTGGATGAACCGATGAGCGGTCTTGACCCCCGTGCGCGGATCATGCTCAAGACACAGATGCAGGCCTATCGGACCCTGGGTAAGGCCATTTTTCTAAGCTCTCATATTCTGACCGATCTGGAGGAGCTATGTGACCGCATTGCTGTATTGCATCATGGCGGGTTGCGTTTTACCGGAACGCCCGGCGCATTGTTGCAGGCACAGGGCAGCGCCAGCCTGGAACAGGCCTTCCTGGCCCTTATTGCAGAATCACCGCAATAGAGGTTGCAAAATCCGCAAGCTTGGGACATAAGATGCCTCCGCCTCTCATTCAGGCGGGACGCGAGCGGGCGTAGCTCAGGGGTAGAGCATAACCTTGCCAAGGTTAGGGTCGTG
>DAIOWE010000018.1:0-27567 GCA_036758605.1 Pseudomonadota bacterium
GGCGCAGTCTGCGAACCGCGCGCAGGGTGCGCATCGCCTCATACAGGTTCATATCGACCGTTGCTTCTCTTTATTTTATCGGTTTTCGCTTCGGCTTATAGGGTAAATTAATGGCCAGGATAAGTATATGCCTTTGTTACAGATGTTACATGCCGTTGCGCTTCTGCCACTAATATAAGGAAAGCGCTGCAATTTAAGCATATGCGCGTTCTAAAACTGGAAATTCTTGTCAACGGCTTCTATACTGTGCCTTAACTTTAGCGTTGCCGGACAGGCTTCGCTTGCCAGGTCTGGCCGCTGGGGCCAGCGAGCTTAACGGATGGATATATCAAATGAAAATGCAACAGCAGACGATGAAGCTAACGGTGGCTGCGATTGGTCTGAGCGCCATGATGTATGCCCCGGCGGGGTTTGCGGCGCCTAAAGGGCCATTCGTGGGCATTATGGGCGGTGTCAACTTTGCCAACGACCAGGACATCAGCGGCACTGGCGTGGGCATTAACCGTAATGTCGATACGGATACGGGCTGGGCGGTAATGCCATCCATCGGTTACCGTTATGGCAATGGCATCCGCACAGAATTCGAACTTGGTTATCGCTCAAACGATATTGACAGCGTGTCCGGATCGGCCGCTGGCACGGGCGAGATCAACGCCAAAAGCGCGATGCTGAACCTGTTATATGATGTGAATACCGGCAGCCGCATCACGCCCTATATCGGTGGTGGTATTGGGTATGCGCAAGTCGATTATGATGGCGTGGGCCCGGTTGGCGTGGGCGTGAACCGCGTGAATGATGAGGATAACGTCTTCGCTTATCAGGGCATTGCCGGTCTTTCCTACTGGGTAAACGATGCGGTGGAAGTAGCCGCGGAATATCGTTATTTCGCGACACAGGATCCGGACTTCCGCACCAGCGCCGGCGTACCTGTCGAAGGCGAATATGACAGCCATGCCGCGTTGATTGGCCTGCGCTGGAACTTTGGCGCGCCAAAAGCGACGCCTGTCGCTGCAGAGCCTGCCCCCGTGGCGCCGCAACCCGAGCCTGTTGCTGCTGAGCCGCCCGCACTGCCGCGCGCTTTCCTGGTCTTCTTTGACTGGGACCGTTCGGACGTAACCGCCGAAGCAGACGCTATCCTTAATGACGCCGCCGCCTACGCCAAGACCACGGGCGCGATACGTATCGCCGCCACAGGTCACGCCGACCGGTCCGGCCCGGATGCGTACAACATGGCCCTGTCGATGCGCCGTGCAAATGCGGTGAAAGCCCGCCTGCTGGCGCTTGGCGTGCCTGAAAGCGAAATTTCCATTTCCGCCAAGGGTGAGGCCGAGCCACTTGTTCCCACCGAGGACGGCGTGCGTGAACCGCAAAACCGGCGCGTTGAAATCGTCCTGAACTAACAGGACGGCCTCGCGCCACCAATATGGAGCGGCATCCGGGCAACTGGATGCCGCTCTTTTCGTTTGCGCGCTATTTCTGTATCGCCACTCTGGCCAGAGGCCGGGGCCGTCCGGCGATGTTCATCCGCATCCGGAAAATACATCCGCTGCTATCAGGGTCTGTCCTGTCTGGACCACTGACAATATAAAGATCGCGCCAGTTCGACCCCCCGAAGCACAGACTGGTCACCAATCGTGCAGGAACTGCTATGCGGGCAATTTCCCTGCCGCCTGTGTCATAGCCAATCACAGCGCCGCCATAGGCCAGCGCAATCCACACGGAACCATCCGATGCAACCGCAAGACCGTCGGGTGAACCGTTCTGTGTCGTTGCGAATATGCGCGGCGGGCCGAGATCGCCGTTGGCCGCCACGTCATATACCTTGACTGCATTAAGCTGGGAATCGGAGTGATATAGCAGCCGCCCATCCAGTGAAAAGCCAAGCCCGTTGGTCAGATGCACATCTTTCGCAACGATGCGGTGGCTGCCATCAAGATCAACCAGATGCAGGAATGCAGGCTTGGGTTTATCATCCCCAAAGACATTTCCTGAAAGGGAACCTGCATATATCCGTCCCGCGTCATCAGTAACCAGATCATTGAACCCCCGTATGCCGCCAGCGGGATCATCCGGAATAAGGTTTACCGTGTCCCCGCCGCCCGGCGGCTTGTAGGCGATGGTGCGTCCGCTGACGATCATGCCGCCAGAGGCATGCATCGCCAGACCGCCCATGCCTTTGCGATGCGGCACGACCACCGAAATCTTTCCATTTGCGGCCAGGCAATAGGCGCCGCCATTCGTGGTGTCGGTGAATAGCAGCCCGCTTGCGGGATCGAACAATGGCCCTTCTATCAGGCCATACCCGCTGGATAGCTGATGCAGCTTTTCCATCATCTGTACTCCCAAAGTGCGCACTACGGTGTTATGTTCCCTACAGCCGTTACATATCTTTTCAGGGAGATGCCCTTATGTCCACCAATTCCGAACCCGTATTGCTGGTTGAAATATCCGGGGGGCTTGCCACCCTTACCATGAACCGGCCACAGGCAATGAATGCGCTGTCGAGTGAATTGCGGGTGGCATTGAGCAGGGCGATTGATGCTCTGAGTGCGGATCCCTCGGTCCGGGTAATGATCCTGACGGGTGCAGGGCGCGCATTTTCTGCGGGGCTTGACCTGAAGGAACTGGGCAGCGGCGCAAGCCAGATAGGCGGCGTTCTGGATGGCGGCAATGTAGTGGGCGCATTGGCGCGCTTTCCGGGACCGATCATCGGGGCGATTAATGGCGCTGCGATCACGGGTGGCTTCGAACTGGCGCTGGCGTGCGACGTGCTGATTGCATCCAGCACGGCGCGCTTTGCCGATACGCATGTGCGGGTCGGCGTGATGCCGGGCTGGGGATTGAGTCAGAAACTGTCCCGCGCCATTGGCATTTCGCGCGCCAAGGAGCTGTCGCTGACTGGTAATTTCCTGTCTGCGGAACAGGCCGCCAATTGGGGGCTGGTCAACCGCGTGGTGGCGCCGGAGGAATTGCTGCCCGCCGCGCGCGCCCTGGCGCAGGACATGTTATCTGCCATTCCTGAAAACCTGATCGCCTACAAGAAACTGATCGATGAAGGATTTGGCCAGGACTTTGCCACCGCGATGCAGACCGAGCAGCGCATCTTCAAGGCCACGGCAAAATCTGTCAGTTCAGAATCGATCGAACAACGGCGCGGAGAAATCCGCGAGCGCGGACAGACGCAGACGCAGCCCTGATGAGCTGTCAGCAGCCGGAATTGTCCATCAACGAAGAATGACGCGCACGCCGCGCCATTCTTCAACCTGATCAGAAAACAGTCTAGCCCGTGCGGCGGTCGCGCTTTGACGGCATGGGCTGATACGCCATTTGCGCATGACCTTCGCAATAGGGGCTGCCGTCGCGCGAGGAACCGCCGCAAAAGCGGAAGCCTTGATCGCCCGGATGACCTATCGGCCATTTGCACATTTTGTCGGTGACCTTCAGCAGCGTAACACTTGGACCCAGCGGAACTTCCGTCACCGGTGTAATTGAGCGCACCGGCGGTTCGACCGGACGCACGCTCAGGGGCGCGTTCGACTTCATAAGCGGCATCCGCTCGGGGCTGTTCAATGGCCGTGGCTTTGATGGCCGGGAGGCCGTGGCGCGCGCCGGGCGCGGCACGCGGACAGGCGAGGGCCGCCCCGACAATCCCAGCCGGTGCGCCTTGCCGATAACGGCGTTACGTGTCGTTGCCTCACCCAGCGCCGCTGCGATCTGGCTGGCGGTCAGGCCATCCATCCAAAGTTTGGTTAACAAGGCAATGCGTTCATCTGTCCAGGCCATAATATCCCCTTCAATTCGCATACCAACAGAAACCGGAAGCACCCGTATTTAGCCCGGGAACACCGATTAACTACCACATATCGTAGCATGAACGAATCAAACTACAAAATATTCATATGGTCAAATCGCGATTTTTTATCAATTTCTGTGCATAACCCTGTCCGGGGCGCTTGCATGCGACCCGGCTGATACGCTAGGCATGGGGCCATGCTTCAATCCCCTGATCCCACCGGAATTCCCCCCTTTGGCAGCGCGCGCATTCGCGGTGTGAATTGGCTGGGGGTATGGACTCTGTATGTGAAAGAGGTCCGGCGTTTTTCGAACCTGTATCTGCAAACCATCCTGGCGCCGGTTGTGACGACGCTGCTGTATTTTGCGATCTTTGCGCTGGCCATTGGCAGCAGCCGTCCTGCGGTGCATGGCATTGCGTTTACGGTTTTTCTGGCACCCGGGCTGATCATGGTGGCGATTATCCAGAATGCGTTCGCCAATACGGCTTCCTCTATATTGGGAGCAAAAATTCAGGGCAATATTGTCGATCTTCTGATGCCGCCGCTTTCGGATAGCGAGCTTGCCGCTGCTGTCATTATGGGCGGTGTAAGCCGTGGCATTGCTGTGGCCCTGGCGAATCTGATTGCGCTTTCGCCCTTTGTGCCATGGCAAATGCCGCATCCCTGGGCGGCAGTGTATTTTGCGCTGATGGCGTCCATCTGCCTGTCTGCGGGCGGCCTGCTGGCCGGGATATGGTCCGAAAAATTTGACCATATGGCCTCGGTGACGAATTTTGTCATTCTGCCCCTGTCGTTCCTGTCCGGCAGTTTCTATTCGGTTGCCCTGCTGCCGCAGGCATTCCAGACCATCAACCAATTCAATCCCTTCTTCTATCTGATTGACGGCATGCGCTATGGCTTTACCGGCGTTTCCGATAGCCATATCGGTGTTGGCATGGTGGTTACGGCCCTGGTTGCGGCGACGTTATGGATCACCTGCTATCTGGTGATGAAATCCGGCTGGCGACTGAAAGCCTAACTGCGCACATGTGTTTGCAGGGCGCTGGCGGCGGCGATCGGGCACAGGGCAAGCGATATCATCAACAGGGCCAGCAAAATGAGCAGATGCGCCTGCGCCCCCACCCCGAACAATGTCGCCTCGACACTGCCCGCGCCAAAAATCAGCACCGGGATATATAATGGCAACAGCAACAGGCTAAGCAGCATGCCGCCACGCCTTATACCGACCGTCAGGGCGGCGCCAACGGCACCCACAAGACTTAGTACCGGGGTGCCAAGCAGCATGGACAGCATCAGCGTCATCATTGATTTATATTCCAGATTGAAGGCCATCGCGACATAGGGCGTCGCAATGATCAGCGGCAGGCCGGTTGTCAGCCAATGCCCGAACACCTTGGTCAATATCAGGCCGGTTGGTGAAAATGATGACAGCAGCAACAGATCCAGCGTTCCGTCTTCTTCATCGGCCTGAAACATCCGATCAAGCGAGAGAAGGCAGGACAGCAGCGCAGAAACCCATAATATTCCTGGCGCGATGCGCCGCAGCAGAACGATCTCCGGCCCGATCCCAAGCGGATAAAGCGAAGCCGCGACTACAAAAAACCCGACCGCCATGGCGCCCCCGCCGCCAATGCGGGTGGCCAGAACCAGATCACGAATAACCAGTGTACGGAATGTCATAGGTTCTGCTCTTGCCCAAAATTCAGATAGCGGGTGGGTGTAACCCCTAAATCCGTATGGCTTGCCACAATCACCAGGCCGCCGGTTGCGCGATGCCTGGCAATCAGTGCTGCCAGCAACCCATCAGCGGCGGCATCAAGCCCGACCGTTGGTTCATCCAGCAACCATAGCGGGCGCGGAATAGCCGCCAGGCGCGCCAGATTCAGCCGCCGCCTTTGCCCGGACGAAAGCAATCGCGCCGGGATATCCGCCAGCCCGGCAATGCCCAGCATATCCAGTGCGTCATGCGTATTTTTTGTCACCAGTCCACCGCCGCTGCCCCGTTTATATTCAATCTTCCTGCCCGCAAGGCCCATCCAGAACACCAGATTTTCCGCTGCGCTAAAGGCCGGCTTCACCGGATCATGATGGCTGATATAGATAAGCCGGGATTGCAGCGCCTGCCAGTCCGGCGTCACAATTTTGTCATCGGCCAGAAGCTTTCCAGCGGCGGGGCGCAACAAACCCGCAATCAGGCGCAGGAAACTGGATTTCCCGCTGCCATTCGCGCCGCGCAGAAATAGCAGATCACCAGGGGAAAGCGAAAAATCAACCCCGGCGAACACTTGCCGTTCACCCCGCTCACAGGCTAACCCCTGACCCTCTAACCGCATTTTTTATCCTAAAGTTACGCGATGGAGTAATAACCGCGCTTGTTGCACTTGGCAAATACACGCTAACGACTATAGTGAAGGCGCGATTCAGCATAGATTCATCCAGCACTTTTTAAGGGAGTTTCCCGCCGTGACCGAATTTGGCCAAGACACTCTGAAAACCCGCCGCAAACTGAAAGTTGGCGCCAAGAGCTATGATTATTTCAGCCTGAAGGCTGCGGAAAAAGCGGGCATCGGGGCAATCTCGCGGCTGCCGTTTTCGCTCAAGGTATTGCTGGAAAATCTGCTGCGCTGGGAAGATGGGCGCACGGTTTCGGTGGACGATATCAAGGCGCTGGGCAAATGGCTGAAGCAGCGCCGCAGCGACCGGGAAATTTCCTACCGCCCTGCCCGCGTACTGATGCAGGATTTCACCGGCGTTCCCGCTGTGGTCGATCTGGCGGCGATGCGCAACGCCATGGCCGCACTGGGCGGCGACGCCCGCAAAATCAATCCGCTGACGCCCGTCGATCTGGTGATCGATCATTCAGTGATGGTCGATTATTCCGGCGACGCCAAGGCCTTCAAACAGAATGTGGCGCGCGAATATGAACGCAATATCGAACGCTATGAATTTCTGCGCTGGGGGCAGGACGCCTTTGACAATTTCCGCGTCGTGCCGCCCGGAACCGGCATCTGCCATCAGGTCAATCTGGAATATCTGGCGCAGACCGTATGGACCAAAAAAGACAAGGTTGGCGGCAAAACCGTAGAGGTTGCCTATCCCGACACGCTTGTGGGCACGGACAGCCACACAACCATGGTCAATGGCCTGGCCGTACTGGGCTGGGGCGTGGGCGGCATTGAGGCAGAGGCCGCCATGCTGGGCCAGCCGGTATCCATGCTGATCCCCGAAGTGATCGGTTTCAAGCTGACCGGCAAGCTGCGTGAGGGCCTGACAGCCACCGATCTGGTGCTGACCATTACGCAGATGCTGCGCAAAAAAGGCGTGGTGGAAAAATTCGTCGAATTTTTTGGTCCCGGCCTGGACGAACTGAGCCTTGCGGACCGCGCCACCATTTCCAATATGGCGCCTGAATATGGCGCGACCTGCGGCTTTTTCCCGATTGATAGCGAAACCATCGCCTATCTGAAAGCAACTGGCCGCAAGGCGGCGCAGATTGCACTGGTGGAAAAATACGCCAAGGCGCAGGGCATGTGGCGCACGTCGCGCACGCCCGATCCGCTGTTCACCGATACGCTGGAACTGGATATGTCCAGCGTCGAGCCGTCACTGGCGGGACCAAAGCGCCCGCAGGACCGCGTGACGCTGGCCAATATCGCACCGGAATTTCGTCAGTTGCTGGCCAAGGATTATGGCAAGCAGGGGCAGGAAGACAAGCGCGTGCCGGTTGCCAATACGAAATATGACATTGGCCACGGCGATGTGCTGATTGCCGCCATCACCAGTTGCACCAATACGTCCAATCCCGGCGTGCTGATTGCCGCAGGACTTTTGGCGCGCAATGCCCTGGAGCGCGGATTGAGCGTCAAGCCATGGGTGAAAACCTCGTTGGCGCCGGGTTCGCAGGTCGTGACGGACTATCTGAATAAAGCGGGCCTGTCGAAATATCTCGACAAGCTTGGTTTTAATCTTGTGGGCTATGGCTGCACCACCTGCATTGGCAATTCCGGGCCGCTGAACGAGGCGATTTCCGCCGCTGTTAAGTCTGGCGATCTGATTGCGGGATCGGTGTCATCCGGCAATCGCAATTTTGAAGGGCGCATTAACCCGGATACGCAGGCCAATTATCTGGCGTCACCGCCGCTTGTGGTGGCTTATGCCATTGCGGGAAATCTGGGTATCAATCTGACCAAAGACCCGATCGGAAAGGACAAAAAAAGCACGCCGGTCTATCTGAAGGATGTCTGGCCCAGTAATAAAGAGATCGCCGCTGTGATGAAGAAATGCATCAGCGCCAAACTGTTCCGCGACCGTTATTCCGACGTGTTCAAGGGCGACACAAACTGGCGCAAGATCAAACCGGCGGCGGGCCAGACCTATAAATGGAATGCGTCATCGACCTATGTGCAAAATCCGCCCTATTTCACCGGCATGGAAAAGACCCCTGGTGGTTTCAGCGATGTAAAGGGCGCGCGGATTCTTGGCATATTTGGCGATTCCATCACGACCGATCATATCAGCCCGGCTGGTTCGATCAAACTGAACGGACCGGCGGGAAAATATCTGACGGATCACAAGGTCACCCCGCTGGATTTCAATTCCTATGGCGCGCGGCGCGGCAACCATGAAGTGATGATGCGCGGCACCTTCGCCAATATCCGCATCAAAAACGAAATGCTGCCCGGCACCGAAGGCGGCGTTACCAGGCATCTGCCGGGCAGCACGCCGGTTTCGATCTATGACGCCGCCATGGCGTACCAGAAGGAAGGCGTACCGCTGGTGATTTTCGCCGGCAAGGAATATGGCACCGGATCGTCGCGCGACTGGGCGGCAAAGGGCACCAATCTGCTGGGCGTAAAAGCCGTGATTGCGGAATCGTTCGAGCGCATCCACCGTTCCAATCTGGTGGGGATGGGGATTTTGCCCTTGCAGTTTCTGCCGGGTGTAACACGCAAAACCCTTGGCGTTACGGGCGATGAAACCGTCAGCATTGAAGGCATGGCCGCAGGCATCAAACCCAAAATGCAGGTAACTGCGACCATCACGAATACGGACGGCAAGTCGCAAAAGATATCCCTGTTATGCCGGATCGATACGCTGGACGAAGTGGAATATTTCCGCCATGGCGGGATTTTGCACTACGTACTGCGCAATCTGGCGGCGGCTTGAGTTGCGTATCTAAAAGCCTCTGTTTGTCATTGCCCGGTTTATCCGGGCAATCCATGGCTGCAAATACAGGCTTTTCCATGTGGTTCTGGATGCCCCGGTCAAGCCGGGGCATAACAACGAGAAGGTTGGATATGCATCACCTTAAAAACAAACTACGCCAGTGAAAATTGCTCCACTGATTCTTCTGTGCTGCCTGTCCGCGCATCCCGCAATAGCCGCGACATTGGTGGTGAGCGATCCCGATAACCGGCAGGTAATTTTTATCGACACCATTAACGGTGAACGGCGTGGCGCGGCCGCAACCGGTGATGGCCCGCGCATGGTGGCGGTCAGCCCCAATGGGCAGCTTGCGCTTGCCGGCAATTATGGTTCGGCGCAGGTTGCCGGAAATTCCGTTCAGGTGTTGGATATTGCCAGCGCGCGGACGCGCGGCGCCATCAGTCTTGCGCCGTATCAGCGCCCCTCCGCTATTCAGTGGCTGCCGGATGGACGGCGCGCCCTGGTTGCGGTGCAGGGTGCAAAATCACTTGTGATGATTGATATACAGGCAGGCCGTATTGAAGGAAGCTTTGGTCCGCAGGCCAGCACGCCGCGCCAGTTTGCCGTCAGCCGCGATGGACGCACGGTTTTTCTGGGTGATCCGGCGGGCGGCAAGGTGCGCAAGATCGATCTGGCCAGCGGCAGGGAAACGGCGGCAAGCGATACATCCGCGCAGGCGCAAAGTATCGCCATTTCATCCGATGGCAGCCGGTTATGGGTGATTGATCGCGGCGAAAACACGATCAAGGTGCTGGATGGGGGCGACCTGCGGCTGATTGCGGGATTGGATGCAGGCAATCTGCCAATGGGTGTGGCGCTGACGCCGAATGGCCGCTACGCGCTGGTGTCAAACGCCTTGTCAGCCGATATCGCCGTCTATGACACAGCGTCGCTGGAACAGACGCAATTATTTTCCACCCGTTCTGTAGCGTCCACCTCGCTTGCGCCCCGCGATGAGGAAGATAAATTCAAGGATGTCAAACGCATGGCGCAGATTTCCATTCCGGTTGGCATTCTTGCAGCACCCGATGGATTAAGCGCCTTTGTGATGAATAATTTTTCCGGCGAGATTATCCAGTTTGATATTTTCACCGGCGCGGCGCTGCATGTTTTCCAGGGTAGCCGCAGACCGGGCGGCATGGCCTATTCCCCCATCGCGGCAAACGGCAAGGCGCAGTAGCAGCAACTACTGCCCCGGCAAACCAAATTCCTGTCCGGTGGGCGCGCCTGCATCTTCATCCGGTTTTTCAACCGGGTCCGGGGTTTTGAACAGATCGTAATAATCGCGGGTCAGGTCCGTGGCTTTCATGCCCGGCAGCTTGAACGCCCAGCCCTTGGTGCGGGCGGTAATTCCGGCAATCTGTTTTTGCACCGCATCGGGTTTCAGCAGCGCCTTGTGCGTTTCCAGCAGCCCGGCTTTTGCGGCGGCTTCAGCCTGGGCGGGGTCAAAGCCTGCCTCAAACCGGGTCCAGCGGGCTTTGTCCTGCAACACTGTCCAGCTTGTCAGAACCATGCCGTCAAACATGCGATGTTCGGCGCGAAAGGCCCCGGTGAAATCAATTTTATCCGCAGGCGTCACATCATCCAGCGGCAGCAGCGCCACAGCCTTGGCAATATTCGCAGGCAATTCCGGCAGCACCAGATCCTTGTCCTTGGGCGTTTTCGTAATGGCGAACGCCGCATTGGGATCGGCGCGCGTAATGTCATAAGCGGGACCACTGGGGGGCGTGACCGTGACCGACGCAATCCGCGCCTCGGCAATATCAAACAGCACACGATCAATCCAGTCGGACACCAGTAGCGGAATATTCACGTCGCCCTGCGCCAGATAGGTTTGCGCCTCGCCGTCTTTTCGAACATAGGCAATGCCCGCGCGCGTGCCGCTTGGCGGCGTTTGCACCTTGCCCAGAATAAGCGCCGCCAGTGGTTTATCCTCTGCATTCAGCGCCGTGATACGAACGCCCCTGGTGGTTGAAGATGCGCGCTTATCATCGGGTGCGGCCAGCAGTAATGTGCCGTGATTTTCCGCGCGCGCCGTGCGCCGCTCCACCGCCTGCAGTTTCGCCAATGCCAGAACCGCCCTGCGCACCACATCGAAATTAGCGGGCCAGCCGCCCCGATCCGGCAACATCCAGCCGCCTTTGGCGTCGCGCGTCACGGTAAAATTGCCCTGCGCCGTATCAACGGTTATTTTGGTGACTGCATCTGCCTGTTGTTCAAAACCTGCAAATAATGGCTGGCGCGCAAATGGCGCCTGGTTCGCGGTTTGGCGCATCATCACGGCGACGAACGCTGCAAGCACAAACGCGCCCGTCAGGCCCGCCAATATTGTCAATTGCCGGCTTTTCATGACTGGCCCCTGGCATCTGCGGATTTCATCTTGCGCCATTGCGCGCTGCGTATTTTACGGCGCTGGTTGCGCCATTGCGCCAGAAGGATCGCCACCACGCCCACCAGAAACGGCGTCAGCGCAATATTGATAAAACGCAGCCGGTCCTGCAACGCCTCCACATCGCTGCGCAACGAATGTTGCACAGTGCGCAGCGCGGCGCGGGTTTGAGATATTTTTTCGCGGGCGCTCTGAATTTCCGCTTCCTGTTCCGGCGTAATGATGCTTTCGCCCGCGCCGCCATCGGGTTTTGGCATGCCCGCTTCGGGTGTCTGCATCTGGGACAGGCGCTGTTCAGAAGCCTGTAATTCTGTTTTCAGGCGCTGTTCTTCTTCCAGATAGCGGGATTCGGCGGCACGCATCAGGTCCTGCACCACCAGGAATGGCCGGGCGGATTTTGAGCGGCTGCGCAGCGAAATCAGATCACCGGAGCCGGTCATGTTTTCAATTGCCGCCATCACCAGATTGGCGTTATCCGATGTGGGCACGGCCACCCGCTGACCGCGATATTCGCTGACCTCGACCCACCAGTTGTCGTCCCACATATCGGTGTCAGCGACCGCAATCACATTGATCGGCTGTTGCGATTTGGCCAGATGCGGGCGTAACGCCTTATAGCTTTCGGTCAGTTCCGGGCTGGCGTCTTTGGGCAATTGCGGTGGCCCATCAGGGAAGGCAGACACACTGTCCCCCGACAAACGCGCCGCCAGCACATAGCGCTCACCACTGGGTTCAAACTTGCGCAGCATGTCAACCGGATTGGGGGCGCGGCGCAACATCATGGTGGCCTCTAACAGCGCGGCGTCATCACTGCTGGTGATCAGCGGCGTGAATTGTGTGGTGGCGCCGGGAAGTTTTTGCAAATGCCCCGCCATCGCCATGGCGATATAGCGCAATTCGCCGGTGACCGGATCGCCGCGGTCCAGCGCGGCTTCGTGCAGGCCCAGCCAGGCGACATAGGTGGTGTCCTGTTCCTCGCCCAGATTATTCACCATCACCCGCTGTCCGAATCCACGGTCGGCGACAATGCGGTTGGGGTCCATCTCGATGCCCCAGGCGCGATACAGTTCGGGCATGTTTGAGGATGGCGAAACGGCCTCCCGGTCCGTCAAGGGGTTCTTGCTGCGCGAGGGCGGCTTTCCGACTTCGGATATCGGATCGGTAAAGGCGATCACGCGGCCGCCGCGCAACACATATTGATCAATGGCGTAACGGGTAACGGCGTCCATTTCCCCTGGATGCACAATCATCAGCACATCAAACGCATCATCAATGTCGGCGAATTGCCCGGTCAGCATTTCCACATCGAAATTATCGCGCATCTGCTCGTACAGCATGAAGGGCTTGATCTCGCCACGCATCACGGCTTCGATGCCGCCCTTGCCGATATCCAGAGGCAGGCCGGTGATCACGCCGATTTTGGGCTTTTTGGCGCTGGATAATTTATTGATCATTTGTGTCAGATCATATTCCAGAAACTGTTCGCGATCCTGGGTGAAAAACGCAATGGATTCGACGCCGTCCACCATATTCGCAGCACTTAGCCCGAGATAGAATTTCTCACCATTCTGGGTTGGCAGGCCCTGCATGCCCAGTGTGGCGGCACGCTCCTCGGCCTCGCTGAACGGTTCGGGATCGATGATTTCCAGCAGCAGATTACCATCGGAATTGGCCTCGAATTCCTTCAGCATGTCGCGTACCCGCTGCCCATAGATCTGCGCGCCTGGCACATCTTTCGCCAGCCGTTCGGAATAGAAAAATTGCAGCCGCACCGGCTCGCTCAGTTTGGCCAGCACATTGCGGGTGCCATCGCTGAGTGTGAACAGGTTGTCCTGGGTCAGGTCAAACCGCGCGGAATATAATGTTGCATTGGACAGCACATTGACTGCCAGAAACAGAATGGCTGTCAGAACCAGGGCGATAGGGGCCTGCATATTGCGTTGCATCTGCGCCTATCCCGCCTTTTTCATTTCAAGGATCACCGCATTGGCATAAAGCCAGGCGCCGGTCAGCGAGGCGAAATACACCACATCGCGCAGATCAATCACGCCATTGGTAATGGCGTCAAAATGGGTGAGAAAACTGAACGACGCGATCACTGACAAAAGCGCTTCGGGCGCCCAGGCGGAAAAGAAATCCAGCACCATCGGCAGGCCGCTGACCGTGAATAAAAAACACACCGAAACCGTAATCACAAACGCGATTACCTGATTTCGGGTGGTGGCCGAAATGGTGGAGCCGATCGCCAGATAAGCACCCGCCATCAACGCGCTGCCGATATAGCTGGCCAGGATGACGCCGTTATCGGGATCGCCCAGATAATTGACCGTGATCCAGACCGGAAAAGTCAGCCCCAGCGCCACCAGGGTAAAGCCCCAGGCGGCCAGATATTTGCCCAGCACAACGGCCCATAGCGGCACCGGCAGGGTCATTAACAGTTCAATAGTGCCGGATTTGGTTTCCTCCGCCCATAGCCGCATGCTGACCGCGGGGATCAAAAACAGATACAGCCAGGGATGAAACGAGAAAAAGCCTTTCAGCGTGGCCTCGCCGGTTTCAAAAAACTGCCCAATGTAAAATGTCGTCAGCCCGGTCAGGAACAGGAAGATGACAATAAAAATATAGGCCAGCGGCGTGGCGAAATAGCCCATGAATTCGCGGCTCAAAACCAGACGTAAGCCGTTCATGCGCGGGCCTCGTGTAAATCGCCGGTGGTCAGCGCACGGAACACTTCATCCAGCCGCCCGCGCCTGGCCAGTTCTGCGGGTGTTGCGTCGGCCACGATGCGCCCGCGATCAATGATGATCGCGCGGGTGCAGATGGCGTCAACCTCTTCCAGAATATGGGTCGAAATGATGATCGCCTTGTGCGGCGCCATTTCTGCAATCAATTGACGCACCGTATGTTTCTGGTTCGGATCAAGCCCATCGGTTGGTTCATCCATGATCAGCACGGGGGGGTCATGCAATATCGCCTGCGCCAGGCCAACCCGGCGCTTGAAGCCCTTGGACAAAGTGTCAATCGGTTGCTCCATCACCCCGGCAAGACCGGTGCGTTCCACCGCCAGCGCAATGGCCCTATCACGCGCGGCCCCGCTGATGCGCCGCACGCCCGCAATGAACAGCAAAAATTCACGCGGCGTCATGTCCGGATAGGCGGGCGCGCCTTCAGGCAGATAGCCCAGACTTTGCTTGACGCCGATCGGATCAAGCGTCACGTCGCGCCCCAGCACCCGCGCCGTGCCGGAGCTTGGCGTCAAAAACCCGGTAATCATCTTCATAGTCGTGGATTTGCCCGCGCCATTGGGCCCCAGAAAGCCCAGCACCTCGCCCTTGGCGACCCGAAAGCTGACCCCGTCCACCGCAGTAATCAGTGGGCCAAATTTTTTTACCAGTGCCTCGACTTCAATCATTTATGCGCCAAAAACAGAATAATAGCTTGCATTTGCTTTTGTGGCAGGCATTACCCCCTCCCTCTGTCACCCCGCACTTGTTGCGGGGTCCAGTGCCACAATTGAGGGCCGTGACTGTAACTCCTGGACACCGGAATAAATCCGGAGTGACAGGCTGAGATTAGGATCAACTTAATTCCGCACTCTTTTATTCAGATAATCAAAACACCCCCATCATGCAAGTCATATACCTGTGAATGGGAAGCCGGCGCGTTGGCGACATTGACCCTGCTAAATGATCGTGTAGGATGCGGCTTTGTTATGTAATCACAAAAATTTAGGGGGATTTATGGGCCAAATCAGCAACCTGATGCAGGGTAAGCGCGGCCTGATCATGGGGGTGGCCAATGAACGCTCCATCGCGTGGGGCATTGCCAAGACCTTGCATGAGCATGGGGCGGAACTGGCCTTTTCCTATCAGGGCGACGCGCTGCTCAAACGGGTGACGCCGCTGGCGCAGTCTTTGGGTTCAAATCTGGTGCTGCCCTGTGATGTGACCGATGCCGCCAGCATGGATGCGTTGTTTGAGAACCTGCGCAAACAATGGGGCACGCTGGATTTTGTGGTGCACGCCATCGCCTATTCGGCCAAGGAGGAGTTGAAGGGCCGCTATGTCGACACCAGCCCGGAAAATTTCGCCATGAGCATGAATATTTCCTGTTATTCGTTCACGGCGGTGACGCAACGGGCAGAAAAGCTGATGCCCAATGGCGGCAGCCTGCTGACGCTGACCTATTACGGTGCGGAAAAGGTCATGCCGCATTATAATGTCATGGGGGTCGCCAAGGCCGCGCTGGAGGCCAGCGTGCGCTATCTGGCGGCTGATCTGGGGGCAAAAAATATTCGCGTGAACGCGATTTCCGCTGGCCCTGTTAAAACGCTGGCGGCGTCGGCGATTGGCGATTTCCGATATATTCTGAAATGGAATGAATTGAACTCGCCCCTGAAGCGCAATGTCACCATTGAAGATGTCGGTAAGGCGGCGATGTTCCTGCTCAGCGATCTGGGCAGTGGTGTCACCGGCGAGTTGAGCCATGTGGATTGCGGCTATAATATTATCGGCATGAAGGACGAAAACGCACCCGATATTGCGGTGGCGCTTGCGGGCGGCAAGGGCGATTAATGTCGCATAACACTTTCGGGCATCTGTTTCGCGTCACCACCTGGGGGGAAAGCCACGGGCCGGCGCTTGGTTGCGTGGTGGATGGCGCGCCGCCGCGTCTGGCGCTGAACGAGCCGGATATTCAGGTCTGGCTGGACAAGCGCCGCCCCGGCCAGTCGCGTTTCACCACCCAGCGGCGCGAACCGGATATGGTGAAAATCCTGTCCGGAACCTTCGAGGGCAAAACCACCGGCACCCCCATCAGCCTGCTGATCGAAAATGTGGATCAGCGATCCAAAGATTATGGCGATGTGATGGATAAATTCCGCCCGGGTCATGCGGACTATACTTACCTCGCAAAATATGGCGTGCGGGACTATCGCGGCGGCGGTCGGCAATCCGCGCGGGAAACGGCGGCGCGCGTCGCTGCGGGCGCGATTGCGCGCATTATTTTGGGCAGGAAAATAAAAATTCGCGGCGCGCTGGTGCAGATGGGGCCACACAAAATCAATCCAGGAAACTGGAAGTGGGCGGAGACGGAAAAAAATCCATTCTGGTGCCCGGACGCCAACGCCGCCCAACAATGGGAAAGCTATCTGGATGGGGTGCGAAAGGCGGGGTCAAGCTGCGGGGCGGTGATTGAAGTGCGCGCATCGGGCGTTCCCGTGGGATGGGGCGCGCCGGTTTATGGCAAGCTGGACGCCGACCTGGCGCAGGCGCTGATGAGTATCAATGCCGTCAAGGGTGTTGAAATTGGCGATGGCTTTGCAGCCGCCAGCCTGACCGGCGAAGAAAATGCCGATGAAATGCGCGCCGTCAAAGGGGCCAGGCTTCCAAAATTTTTAGCCAATCACGCAGGCGGCATTCTGGGCGGTATTTCCACCGGCCAGGAAATTGTTGCGCGCTTTGCGGTGAAACCCACCAGTTCGATACTCAGTACACGCAATACTGTCACAACGGGCGGCAGGAATGCAGAAATCAGCACCAAAGGCCGCCATGACCCCTGTGTCGGCATCCGCGCCGTGCCAGTAGGCGAAGCCATGATGGCCTGTGTGCTGGCCGATCATCTGTTGCGGCACCGCGCGCAGAATGGCTGATATTTTTTGGGGACTTCCATTATGCCAGACATTTTTGTGAAATTTGCCTATCGCCTGTGGGCGCTGCTTCCCGTCCGGTTTCGTAAATCCGGCTTTGCCGTGGCGTTAAAAAACCGGATACGGCCAGTGCCTGCCCCAATCTTGATTAACCAGATCGACAAAACGGCGGCACCGCCAGCAAAATCTCCACGGCCCACAGCGCCCCGGGTCATTTCGACGCTACCGGAACTGGATGAAATGTTGCAGATGCTGGATGCCGCCGCGGCGGTTTCCGATGATGAATTAAGAAGGGGGTTTATGACCTTCACGATGAACTTCCCGATGAATATCGATGCGGATCCGGACTCCGAAGCCTACCGGGAGCATCAGCTTAAACTATATGGATGGCTGCACGGGAAACCTTATGCGGTTAGCAATGAGGTATGTGAATTCGATGTGAATACACTTGCGGATTCGCCCTTTCCCTTTTGCACCGAAAGCTGCCCCACAGTCGGCAATCATCTGATTGCCATTGGTCATCTCATTCGAACCCTCGATCTAAAACCAAAAAGCCGCATTCTGGAATTTGGTCCGGGCTGGGGCAACACAACGACATTTCTGGCCCGGATGGGGCACCAGGTGAAGGCCGTCGACATTGAAAAGAATTTTGTTCAGCTTATCGCAGAACGGGCGCACAGAAACAATCTCAGGATTGATGCGGTTCAGGATGATTTTTCGCTGATCCATAGATTGGAGGAGAAGTTTGACGCCGTGCTGTTCTTTGAATGTTTTCACCACTGCTCAAACCATCAGGCTTTGATTGCCGGGCTGGATCATGTCGTGGCGCCGGGCGGAAAAGTTGTGTTTGGGGCGGAACCCATTACGGATGCCTTCCCCATTCCATGGGGTTTGCGTCTGGATGGGGAATCGCTCTGGGCTATTCGCAAACATGGCTGGCTTGAACTGGGGTTTCAGGAAACTTATTTTCGCGGATTGCTCGCGCGGCATGGCTGGCAGACCGAGAAAAAAAGTTGCAGCGAAACCCCGTGGGGAGAAGTGTTCGTAGCGACGCGGCTCTAAAAATCCGTTTTGGAAAGTGCGCGCACGCGGCGGTCATCGGGCCAGGGAACTGCGTCGCCGGGGGCTACATCCGCGCCGATGATCAATGTGCCGGTGCGCGGCGTATCCAATGTCACGCTGCCGCCTGAATTGCTGACTTCGACTTTTCCTGTCAGCAACAATACTCCGTATACGCCATCAATCGGCCCGGCCCAGAAATCCGTGCCGCGAACGCCAATCGTGGCAACCGGGGTTTTTATTGTAAGCTTTCCGGGATGCCCCTTGGCGCCGCTGATAAATCGCAACGCGCCGGTCACAAGATTAATGATGGCGGAGCCATCTTTGTCATAGACAAATTCATCCAGCCGCACCTGCGCATTTTCGCCCAGCGCCAGGCTGGTTTCATCGGCCAGGCGTAATTCCGCCCGGGCCTGCGCACCGGTTTTCACCATTTCATTGCGATACACCGGATTGCCCGCGTTCAATGGACGCGCGGGATCAGTGCCGGATAGCGTGGCCGTGACTTCGTTCTTCGTTTTTTCAACTTTGCCGACATAATCTGATTGTTCAGCCATCGCCGGTCCAGGGGTGCAGAGGATTATTATCAGGGTAGTGGTGCGAATAGTTTGCATTATGGACATTTGCCGATTTCCCGTTCGTGATATGCTGCGGAGGTGATTCACCCACATAATGAGTATCCAGCGCAAATGAATTTAGCGTGTCGCGCCTGCGCCACCATTCTGATCCTGTTGTCTTGTGGCGGCTCTGGGCGCGCCAGCGAGTTTGGCGATGCCCTGACGGGGGGCGGGGCGTGGCTGGATTTACGCTATCGCAGCGAAATGGTGGATCAGGAAAACCTGCCCCGCAATGCCGCCGCCCATACCTTGCGCAGCCGCGCGGGTTATGCGACCGGCATTTATCGCGGCCTGTCGGCGATGGCTGAATATGAATATGTTTTCCATATCGGGGCGGAGCGGTTCAATAATGGCAATGAGCGCGGGTCGCCCTTTGCGCTCGTCGCCGATCCCGATACGGCGGAGCTAAACCAGGCGGCGCTGCGCTATGAGGGGCAGCTTGAAACCACCCTGATTATGGGCCGCCAGCGTATTGTGCATGACAATGAACGTTTTGTCGGCGATGCGGGCTTTCGCCAGAATATGCAGACCTTTGATGCGGTTTCTGTGATCAATCGCACGATACCGAAAACCGAACTGCGCTATGAATATATCGCGCGCGCCAATCGTATTTTCGGGCGTGAATCCAGCTTTGGTGACTGGGAAATGGATGGCCATGCCATGAGCGCCGCCTGGCTGGGGATGCGGGCGGGGAAACTGACCGGATATGGCTATCTGTTCGATATTGATGACCTGCCAGATTTTTCCAGTCAAACCTACGGGGTGCGCTGGGATGCGCACGGATTTGACGTGCAAGGCTGGCGCTTTGATTATGTGGCCGAGACGGCCTGGCAATCCGATTATGGCAATCACCGGGGCGACTATGACGCGGGCTATTTTCTGCTACAGCCCGGCATTGCCAACGGGCCGTTCACTTTCACGCTGGGCTATGAAGTTCTGGGCAGCGATAACGCCACTTCCTTCACGACGCCGCTGGCGACATTGCACAAATTTCAGGGATTTACCGATGTGCTGGATATTCCACCGCCGGACGGTGTGCGCGATTTTATGGCGGATATAAATTATCAGCGAACCGATGTTGCGCCATTTGAGGTTGTGCGCCTGTGGGGCGGGTGGCATCATTTTTCCGCAGTCGATGGGAATGATAACTATGGCCAGGAATATTATGTGGCGGGCGCCATGACGGCGCGCGGCATATACACGGAACTGAAGGCCGCCACCTACCAGGCCGATGGTTTTGGCGTTGATACACAGAAACTTTGGCTGAGCGTCGCCAGGGAATTTTAGCCGAAAACTATCAAATTTCGAGGGATGCAGACAAGCACCGTATGAAAGACTTTCTGAGCAAATTCAAGGGTGATGGCGCCCCCCTGCCGCCAAGGCCTGCCAGGACGGCCGTGGCGGTCGCAGGCCTGGGCGGATTTGTCGCGATTGCGGTGGCAGCCTATCTCACGGATTACTTTTCCATTGCGCTGATCCTTGGTTCCTTCGGAGCGTCCTGCGTACTTGTATTTGGCTATCCGGATGTGCCGTTTTCCCAGCCCCGGAATGTGATTGCCGGTCACTTTATCAGCTCATTGACCGGCCTTGCGGTGCTTGGCCTTATTGGGCCGCAATGGTGGGCCGTTGCGGTTGCGGTCGGGCTGGCGATTATGCTGATGATGCTGACGCGCACCGTGCATCCGCCTGCGGGGTCAAATCCGGTGATTATTTTCCTGCTGGAGCCTGGATGGGATTTTTTGGTGTTTCCAAGCCTTGCGGGGGCCGTGATTTTGGTCGTGGTGGCCCTGATCTATAACAACGCCACCAGAACCGCCAAATACCCCAAATATTGGTGGTAACGGGACTTTATTTGATCCCGCATGCAATCCTGCTTGATCAGGGGCTGGACTAGGTGTACAAGGCCCCTCTCAACAGGCATTTTCAGGGCTTACAGCGACATGGCGAATAACAGGCAGGCAAAAAAGCGTATCCGGCAAACCGCCACGCGAACCGTGGTAAATGGGGCCCGCCGCAGCCGTGTCCGCAGTTTTGTACGCCATGTTGAAGACGCCATCGCCAAGGGCGACCGTGCAGCGGCACTGGAAGCCCTGAAGGCGGTTGAACCTGAACTGATGCGCGGCGCGCAAAAGGGCGCCCTGAAAAAACGCGCGGCCTCCCGCAAAGTGTCCCGTTTGACCATCCGGGTTAACAGTCTGGGCGCATAATCCCGGCCATCGGGAATGTCGGGCATCGCCTGATGGGTGATGTCTAACCTGCTGAAATGTCTGACGATAAATACACTGCAAGGCATGCCAGGGACGCCCCGGCAGCGAGCGCCGTCTGCGCTATGAACGCAACAATTCTGTGCATTTATCATATGAAAACGTAAGAAAAAGTGACATTTGCCCAGTAAATGACAGCCTGCAAAATGACACTTCCCAGGTCAAGAAATTTATCTTTTGAAAACGAAAATTTTATTGGCTTTACCCTATTGCGCCGGAAAATTGTCCCGGCTACACTGTTTCACGCTGGTTAAAATCGCACCGGCCTTAGTTAAAATGAGTTAAAATTTAAAAATTCTATGACAGGTAGCAGTATCTGTGTTGGTATATATTGTTCGTTTGATTGTTATAGCAAGCATAGACTAGATATGCTCTGTTTTTACTGCTGAGTTGCGTTGCTCTTTTGTGCGCTTTACTTCAATCCAGATCAGGAAATGATGACCCATTCTTTACCAAACGATCCGTTGCCTGATGAAAATGCCTCTCGTGGCTATGCCGGGGATATCGATCCCAAACTGGCCTGGGATGTGTTATCCAAAGAGCGCAATGCCGTGCTGGTGGATGTACGCACCAGCGCAGAATGGAATTTCGTCGGCCTCCCTGATCTTTCATCCGTAGGCAAGCAGGTTGTGACGGTCGAATGGCAAAGCCTTCCCACCATGGCGCACAATCCTAATTTTGACAGCCAAACAAAAGACATGCTTATGCAATTGAATGCGACACAGGATAGTCCGGTGATCTTTATTTGCCGATCCGGTGCGCGCTCGCGTGATGCCGCCATCCGCCTGACACAGCTGGGTTTTAAGCGCTGCTATAATCTTGCGGGCGGTTTTGAGGGGGATCTTGATGACGCGCGCCATCGCGGGGGGCGCAGTGGATGGAAGTTCCATGGGTTACCGTGGAAACAAAGCTAACGGACTGAAAAAAGTAATTTCTGTCTGACAAAGCTGCTCGGGCGTTAAATATCAAGATTTTTCACGGCGGGGGGGCCTAATGACAAAACGAAATCCGGACACCGATATATTCACAGAACCGGGACATACACCCGCGCAGTCAGGATTAAGCGAGTCATCTGACGGGGCCGACCGGACCTTTCCCGCCGAAGTTTCAACCTCTGAACTTTCCCGTCAATGGACGCAGGTTGTGGCATTATTGCGCAAAGAGCTGGGGGAAGCGACCTATCAGAACTGGTTGTGCTTTATGGGGTGTGAAGGGATTGACGGCGGCTGCGTACAACTAACCGCACCCAGCCGTTTCAAGCGTGACTGGATCAGCTCACATCTGGGTGAGGCGCTTCTCAAGGCCTGGGGAACGGTTAACAGCCAGGTGCTACGGCTTGATCTGCGCGCAAGGGAAAATGCGCCCGGTCCATCGTCCAGCAATATCAGCACAAATGACGCCGTCACTGCCGCAAGCGCCCTGCCCGCACAGATGCGTGCCGAAAATCAGATTGATCCACGTAATGGCCAGTATGGCCGTCTGGGTGCGCCGCTGGACCCGCGCTTTACGTTTGAAGATTTTGTGGTTGGAAAATCCAATGAATTTGCCCATGCGGCCGCGCGCCGGGTTGCGGATTCCGATAACTTGCCGTTTAATCCGTTGTTTCTGCATGGCGGCGTCGGGCTGGGAAAAACCCATCTGATGCATGCCATTGCCCATGCTATCCGCGCGCAACATCCCCAACGCACGGTGCTGTATCTTTCCGCCGAAAAATTCATGTATCAGTTTATCAAGGCCTTGCGCGACAAGGACACGATGCCGTTCAAGGAAGCCCTGCGCTCGGTCGATGTGCTGATGATTGATGATGTGCAGTTCATTGGCGGCAAGGGATCGACCCAGGAAGAATTTTTCCATACCTTCAATGCACTGATTGACCATCAGAAACAGTTGGTGATCTCGGCCGACCGCTCGCCCTCGGATCTGGACGGGATTGAGGAGCGTATCCGTTCGCGGCTGGGCTGGGGCCTGGTTGCGGATATTCACCCCACAGATTATGAGCTGCGCCTGGGCATTTTGCAGGGCAAGGCGGAAATCGCCCGCCGCCAGATGCCGGATCTGCAAATTGCCGAGGCGGTGCTGGAATTTCTGGCTCATCGCATCAGCTCTAACGTGCGTGATGTAGAAGGCGCGCTGACCCGGGTGGTGGCGTTTGCGACCCTGGTGCGGCGTCCCATTACCGTGGATATGGCGCGCGAGGTTCTGCAGGACCTGCTGCGGGCCAGTGAACGGCGCATCACTATCGACGAAATTCAACGCAAGGCCGCGGAATATTTCAATATCCGTCTGGCGGATATGCTGTCGGCGCGGCGCGCCCGCGCGGTTGCCCGCCCCCGCCAGGTTGCCATGTATCTGGCCAAGCAACTGACAGCCCGTTCCCTGCCCGAAATTGGCCGGAAATTCGGTGGACGCGACCATACTACCGTCATTCATGCGGTACGCCGTATCGAACAGCTGCGCGAAAGCGACAATGCGCTGAACGAAGATGTCGAGAAGCTGCAACGGCTTTTGCAGGGCTAGAAAATCAGCTGCCATTAAGCTGTAACCGGATGCGATTTTACTGCTGGAATCTGCGCATTCTGCTATAGTGATTCGTACCCTTCATGCCCTTTCCGTCTGCCTGTCAGGGTCACTGGCGGTGCTTGCGGGCGGCTACGAACAGGAACGGTTTGAGAATGAAATTTACCATTGAAAGAACGGTTCTGCTCCGCTCTTTAAGCCATGTGCAAAGCATTGTGGAACGGCGCACCACAATCCCGATCCTCTCGAACGTTTTATTGCAGGCGGACGGGGACAAGCTGGACCTGACCGCAACCGATCTGGACATTGCCGTGCGTGAATCCGCAGCCGCAGCCGTTACGCATCCCGGCACTACGACAGTCCCGGCCCATACATTGCATGACATTGTGCGCAAACTGCCCGAAGGCGCGCAGGTTGAGATTTCCCTGGACGCAGATAGTGATCGCCTTTCCCTGAAAGCGGGCCGGTCACAGTTTTATCTTGCCAGCCTGCCGGCCACCGATTTTCCCGCCATGGATGGCGATAGCGTCGGCAAGGCATCGGAAGCTGCCGTGCAATTCATCATTGCCGCCGGGGATTTGAAACGTCTGATCGACAAAACCCGATTTGCCATTTCAACGGAAGAAACCCGTTATTACCTGAACGGGATCTACCTGCATGTGGCGCAGACCGCTGGCGTAAATATGCTGCGCGCTGTCGCCACTGACGGGCACCGCCTGGCGCGGGTAGAATTGCCCGCCCCCAGCGGGGCCGATGCAATGCCCGGCATCATCCTGCCGCGCAAGGCAGTGCTGGAACTGCATAAACTGATTGATGACGTGACCGGCGATGTCGCGGTCAGCACCTCTGCGGCCAAGATACGCTTTGCGTTTGATCATGTGACGTTAAGCTCGAAACTGATCGATGGCACATTTCCCGATTATACCCGCGTCATTCCCACCACCAATGACAAACGGATGGAAGTCGATAACGCCCAGCTTCGGCAGGCGGTAGACCGGGTATCGACCATTTCGTCGGAAAAATCCCGCGCCGTGAAGGTCAATCTGGGCAAAAACCAGATGATCGTATCGGTAAAAAATCCCGATCAGGGCAGCGCGACCGAAGAACTTGCCGTCAATTATGGATCCACGCCGATCGAGATCGGTTTCAACGCGCGCTATTTGCTGGATGTCGCCGCGCAGATCGATGGTGAAAATGCGATATTTGAATTTTTCGATGCGCATTCCCCTGCTTTGATCCGTGATAGCGGCGATGATTCAGCACAATATGTGCTGATGCCGATGCGGGTGGCGTGATCCCCCTTCGCCCCCTGGTTTCGGGCGACGCGGCGCACGAAAGGAGTTTGCGCCCATGCTAGCGCGAACAGTTTTGCCACAAGCGCCAGGCCGGTCACCCGCCGTCGTGGTGCGCTGGCTGAATGTCACGGATTTCCGCTGTTACACCCAGGCGCGCCTGAACCTGGACGGGCGCCCGGTGGTGCTGACCGGTGAAAATGGCGCAGGAAAAACCAATCTGCTGGAAGCACTGTCGTTTCTTGCCCCAGGGCGCGGGTTGCGCTGGGCGCGGCTTTCCGAAGTGACGCGGATCGGCGCCCCCGCCCATGCCTGGGCGGTGGCGGCCAGTCTTGACGCCCCGCATATTTCCGACACACCGATGCGGGTCAGCACGGGCATGCTGCCTGCGCTGGGCGGTGGCCCCGTCACAGAACGCCGCACGGTGCGGATAGATGGCGCATCTCAATCGTCCAGCACCATTCTGGCGCAGTTTCTGGCCGTAAGCTGGCTGACCCCGGACATGGATCGCCTGTTTGCAGAAGGCGCCAGCGGGCGGCGGCAGTTTTTTGACCGGCTAACCCTGGGCTTTGATACCAGCCATGGCACACGCCTGAACGCCTATGAACGGGCGCGCCAGGAACGCAGCCGTTTGCTGCGCAACGAAATGTCGGGACATCGCGCCGATCCGGCATGGCTGGATGCCCTGGAAGCCGCAATGGCCGAACATGGTGTTGCGGTCGCCGCCAGTCGCTGTGAGGCGTTGCGGAGGATTTCCGAGGCGCTGGAGGCCCATTCAGGGCCTTTCCCGCACGCCCTGCTGGCGCTGGATGGCCTGCTGGAGGACATGCTGGCCGATAGCCCTGCTGTCGACGTGGAAGACCGTTTTCGCGCCATACTGTCAGCCGCGCGACGGCGCGACAAGGAAGCGGGCCGCGCCCTGGAAGGGCCGCACCGCAGCGATCTTCTGGTATGGCATGGCGAAACCAGGATGCCCGCCGGCGATTGTTCAACCGGGCAGCAAAAGGCGCTGCTGATTTCCATTGTGCTAGCCAATGCACGGCTGCTGGCGCAAACAGGCGCCACGCCGCTATTGCTGCTGGATGAAGTGGTCGCGCATCTGGACGCGCCGCGCCGCGCCGCGCTGTATGACGCCATCAGCGATCTGGGGGCGCAGGCCTGGATGACCGGAACAGACAAATCGCTGTTTGAGGCCATGGGCGCACGCGCACAATATTTTACCGTAACGGATGGCGCGGTTTTCGCTGCCGCCAGCGAACCATAGAACGAACCATAGGGTTTTTTAAGAATGAGCGATGAATCCCGTAACAAGCAGGCCGCAAGCGAATATGGCGCGGAGTCCATCAAGGTTCTGCGTGGTCTGGATGCTGTGCGCAAACGCCCCGGCATGTATATCGGTGACACCGATGATGGCTCTGGCCTGCATCATATGGTGTATGAGGTTGTCGATAATGCGATCGATGAATCGCTGGCAGGCTATTGTGACCGGATCGTTGTGATCATGCACCCCGATGGATCGATCAGTGTTTCGGATAATGGGCGCGGCATTCCAACCGAAATACACAGCGAAGAAGGCGTATCGGCCGCCCAGGTCATTATGACCCAGCTGCATGCAGGCGGCAAATTCGACCAGAACTCCTACAAGGTGTCCGGCGGCCTGCACGGCGTTGGCGTCTCCGTTGTGAACGCATTGTCGGAATGGCTGGAGGTGCGCATCTGGCGCGGCGGCAAAGAACATTATATGCGCTTTCACCATGGCGAACCGCAGGCGCCGCTGCGCATTGTCGGCGATGCGCCGGGGTTGAGCGGAACGCTTATCGCATTTCTTCCCTCTACGGATACATTCACCAACACCGATTACAATTTCGAAACGCTGGAACACCGTCTGCGCGAACTGGCGTTTCTGAATTCCGGTGTGCATATCACCCTGCGCGATGAACGCGGGGTTGAGCCGCGCGAGGTTAATCTGGTCTATACCGGCGGGGTCGAGGCCTTTGTGCGCTATCTGGATCGCAATAAATCCAAACTGATTGACGGCCCGATCGCCATTTCCGGCGAACGCGATGGCATTATCGTCGATGCGTCACTGTGGTGGAACGATAGTGTCCATGAAAACGTATTGTGCTTTACCAACAATATTCCGCAACGTGATGGCGGCACCCACCTGGCGGGATTTCGCGGCGCGCTGACGCGCTGCGTCAATGCCTATGCCAATAGTTCCGGCATGGCGAAAAAATCCAAGGTGCCGTTGACCGGCGATGACGCGCGCGAAGGGCTGACCTGTGTTCTGTCGGTAAAAGTGCCTGATCCGAAATTTTCATCGCAAACCAAAGACAAGCTGGTGTCATCCGAGGTGCGCCCCGCCGTTGAAGGGCTGATCAATGACCGCCTGTCACAATGGTTTGAGGAGCATCCGGGCGAGGCCCGCACCATTATCACAAAAATTATCGAAGCCGCCGCCGCCCGCGAGGCTGCACGCCGCGCGCGTGAATTAACCCGGCGCAAAAGCGCGCTGGATATTTCCAATCTTCCCGGAAAACTTGCGGATTGCCAGGAACGCGATCCGGCCAAGTCCGAAATTTTCCTGGTCGAAGGCGATTCCGCAGGGGGTTCCGCCAAGCAGGCCCGCGACCGCGCCAATCAGGCGGTGCTGCCCCTGCGCGGCAAGATCCTGAACGTGGAACGTGCGCGGTTTGATAAAATGCTGGCCTCCAACGAAATCGGCACACTGATTACGGCGCTGGGCGCGGGCATCGGGCGCAATGATTTCAACATTGAAAATG
>DAIOWE010000019.1:0-4985 GCA_036758605.1 Pseudomonadota bacterium
GATACGCTCTTACGTATTGCAGCCCTATCAGATGGTGAAAGATCTGCGCACCGGCACCGAAAGCCCGACGCCGCAGACGGTGCTGGATGGCGATCTGGACGCCTTCATGTCCGCCGCCCTCGCCGCCCGCGTGGAAGGCGCCAGCGGCGAGGTGCAGGATCTGGATTAGCGCGAAATGATTTTAGGGTATTTTGCGATCAAGTTGTTACGTAACCTCTTCGGCATCATCGCGAGCGAAGCGTGGCGATCCAGAGTCATACGGTAAGGCCTGTGTTTGTGGCCCTGGACCCAGCACCAAGTGCCCCCGGGACCAGCCTTTGGCTGGCCCGAGGACAAGCTCAGTGGCACTGTGGGTGGGGCGACTCTGGCTAAATGCGGTATGCTCCAGTTAGAACAGCTTTCCGCGATCAAGTGGAGTCACTTCGTGACCCCACTCGATCGCGGCTCATGTCAAATTCAGGCGTCGTGCGGTAATGGAGATTGGGCTGGACCACATAATATCCGGCCGTGGCGATGCGCCGCGTCATATCATGCAGTTCTTCGCGCTTGCCCGGGGCATCCATCAAAAACAGCACCACCGGATGCGGTCCGCCTTCCTCCGGGTGCGTGATGAAACTGTTCATCATGCCGTCTTTGGTTTTAATGTCGATATGATGCTCTATCATTAGGCCACCCTCATATTAAATTATGTACGTCAGTCAAACGTTACCGTGACCTAACGTATGAACTTGTGGGGATCGCCGCAATATCCTCTTTCTGTCCAGCTAGGAACCGGACGGCGCGCCATTTCCGGGGGTGGCAATTCCTCGCTCTATCAGAAAAGATTTTATCTTCATATCGCCGCGTATCACATCGTCAATCAGATAGGCGAGCGCCTCCTCGCAAAACCGCACATTCGTTTCATCTTCCGGAAGGGTATCCAATTTCCTGAAATTATCGAGAGCCTTTTGATACATGCTGGCGTGATACTGCTTGTGAACGCCTGATTCGCCATATTCCCAAGATTCAAGCAGTTGCTCCTCGCGTGAAAAATGCAACAGAGAAAACTCCAGCAAGCGGCCGATGTATTTTTCACGCTCTTTTCTATTACCCGCCTGGTTTGACAGCCCGACCAGATTGACAATTTCAAGCATCGTCCTGTGATCTCCATCGATTTCAGGAACCGACACTTCATACACGCTCAGCCATTCATATTTTTGCATCCCGTTCTGCCTCCGTTTTTATTATTACGGGTTGTTCCTATATAGGCATCAAACACAGAATTTTTACGCTTTGGCCTGCTTAGGCCAGCCACTATTTCCTATAAGGGTAGTTATATGCGACACCATAAAATATGTATATATTACAAATAACTTTTTAACCTGTTATCGTATATAGCTAAATTATTCACGTACAATTTCAGATTGTGAAAAATTTATACACTAAATCTACCGGTGTACTTAAGTATATATTACATACTTAAGTTAACAATGTGAATCAGTATTTATCAATACGGTTTGAGGATTTTTCACTGTACCATGTTTCAAGGAGCCTGATTTGCCCCGGTCTACGCCCCCCGTTTCCCGTGTCTATCCATGCGACACCTGCCCAGCCCGCAGCACCAGTCTATGTACCCTTCTTCTTGACCGCGCTGGCGGTTCCGCCAAGGAGATTTGGCAGGAACACAAGACCGCGAAGCCCAGGCAAAATCTCTATCGCGCGGACACCCACCTGGAACACGTGCTGGTGCTTTGCGAAGGATGGGCGCACCGCTTCGTGTCGCTTTCGGGCGGGCACAGAATGATTCTCTCATTTCTGCTGCCTGGCGATATGATGACGGCGACAGCGCCATTTTCAGATCGGATTGGCTCATCGATTCAGATGATAACCGCTGGTCGGCACTGTCTTTTCCGCCGTGATGAGGTTCTGGGAATTCTGTCGGGAACGGATTCTGCCCTAATGGTTTGGGGGCAGTTTATCAAGACGCAGCAGGAAAACCTCGAGCAGCAGCTCACGGATATTGGCCGGCGCTCCGCGGAGGAGCGCATTGCGCGTCTGGTGCTTGGTATCGTCAGGAGGCTGCGCTGGTCCGGATCAGAATCGAAAAACGAATTTTCCTTCCCATTGACCCAGCAACATATTGCCGACGCTACGGGACTTACGCCAATTCACGTTAGCCGGACTCTCAATGTTTTCCGCCAGAAGGAAATCATGAGTTTGTCCCATGGCCATCTTGTGATTCACGACCAAAAAAGGCTTCATCACGCTGCGGACTTGGACCCGGGCGCTTAGCAGGCTGCTATGGGATCGTCACAACGACCTTGCCAATGGCTTTGCGGGTGACCAGCGCATTCATCGCCGCCACGGTTTGGTCCAGTGGAAATGTCATCGACACATGCGGTTTTAATTTGCCTTCGCCCCACCATCCGGTCAGCACGGTCATGCTGTCGCGCACCTTTTCCGGAAAAGCCATGCCATAGCTGCCAAACGCCACGCCAACAGCCTGACACTGGCGCAGCAACAGCCGGTTGGCGGGAATATCGGCAATCGTGCCGCTGGCAAAACCGATGATCAGCAGCCGCCCATTGCGGTTGATGCAGCGCAGAGCCTGCAATGTGGCGTCACCGCCGACGGGATCAAACACCACATCCGCGCCTTTTTCATTGGTCAGCCCAAGCACGGTTTCCTTGATGGGTTCGACCGTATAATTCAGCACATGATCCGCGCCATATTGCTCGCAGACTTTCAGTTTGGCGTCATTGCTGGCAGCGGCGATCACTTTTGCGCCCATCAGCTTGCCAAGCTCGACAGCGGCCAGCCCCACACCGCCCGCCGCGCCCAGCACCAATAATGTCTCTCCGCGCTTCAGATCGCCGCGATCAACAAAGGCGTGATAGACCGTGCCATAGGTCACGATAAACCCGGCGGCATGTTCATAGGATACGTTATCGGGAATAGCGTACACGCTCATGGGCGATGTGCAGACTTGCTCGGCCAGACACCCAACACCGGGTTGCGCCATTACCCGGTCACCCACCTTGAAACCCCCTTTGGCCTTTGGCCCCACCTCGATCACGTCGCCCGCGCATTCCATGCCCGGCGCAAACGGCATCGGCGGCTGGCGCTGATATTTTCCCTGCACCGTCAGAATGTCGGGAAAATTAAGTGCACAGGCGCGCACCCGGATGCGCAGATGATCCTCGCGCAATATCGGCGGCGCAATATCCGCGATGACCATATCTTCCGGTTCGCCAATTTTTTTGCACAACGCAGCTTTCATGAGATGTTCCTGACCTTTCGCGCCCAACGCCCCATGGGGCATAGGGCGGGTGCAGTCTATGTCATTTTCCCATATTGGTAAAAGGCGTTATAGCGGCCTGCTGTTACGAGGTAAAATTGACCTTGGGTCATCCATCAGGCTAAATTAGGGTAATTCAAATTCAACAAATCGGGAAGATGCGTAAAATGTCAGCTACACTTGAGAAATCCGGCAATAAACCGTCTCTCGCCAGCTATGACGCCATTGTCGTGGGTGCAGGCTTTGGCGGCCTGGCCATGCTCAACCGGTTGCGCAAACAGGGGCTTTCGGTGCGAGTGCTGGAGGCCGGCACGGGCGTTGGCGGCACCTGGTACTGGAACCGTTATCCCGGCGCGCGCTGTGATGTGGAAAGCATGGAATATTCGTTCCAGTTCGATGAAGCCCTGCAACAGGAATGGGAGTGGCCGGAACGCTATTCGCCGCAGCCCGTCATTTTGAAATATCTCAACCATGTCGCCGACCGCTTTGACATGCGCAAGGACATTCAGTTCAACGCGCGGGTAAAATCGGCCGTGTTTAATGAGGCCACAAACCGCTGGACCGTGACCACGGAAGATGGCGACACAATGACCGCCACCTATTGCGTCATGGCGACGGGCTGCCTGTCGGCGCCCAATACACCAGACTTCAAAGGCGCTGACAGCTTCAAGGGCCAAATTTATCACACCGGCAAATGGCCGCATGAAGGGGTGGATTTTACCGGCAAACGGGTTGGCGTTATCGGCACTGGGTCTTCGGCCATTCAGTCGATCCCGATCATTGCCGAACAGGCGAAACATCTGACCGTGTTTCAACGCACACCAAATTATTCCGTGCCTGCGGGAAACCGCCCCATGGACCAGGAATTGCAAAAACAGATCAAGGCGGATTATGCCGCCTTCCGGGCCCGCGAAAATGAACAGCAAACCGCCTTCGGTTCGCGTTTCGAAACCAGCAATGTGGATGTCCTGAAAATTTCCAAGGCGGAGCGTGACGCCCTTTATGAAAAATACTGGCAGATCGGCGGGCTGCTGTTCTTATATGCGTCCAATGATCTGCTGTTGAACAGGGACGCCAACGAAACCGCCGCCGAATTTATCCGCGAAAAAATTCGCAGTATCGTGAAGGATCCGGCCACCGCTGAATTGCTGTGTCCCGATACGGTGGTGGGCTGCAAGCGGCTGTGCGCCGATAGCGGCTATTACGAAACCTTCAACCGGCCCAATGTCAAACTGGTCGATGTCAAATCCGCGCCGATCGAGGAACTGACGCCTAAAGGCCTGCGCACCCGGGATACAGAATTCGAACTGGATTGCATCGTGTTTGCGACCGGCTTTGACGCCATGACTGGATCGCTGCTGCGCATGGATATTCGTGGCCGCAAGGGGCTTACCCTTCAGCAGAAATGGGCCGAAGGACCGCGCACCTATCTGGGCCTGACCACGGTCGGCTTTCCGAACATGTTCATCATTTCAGGCCCCGGCAGCCCATCAGTGCTGACCAATATGGTGCCCAGCATTGAGCAGCATGTGAACTGGATCGGTGACACCATAAGCGATCTGCGCCAGCGCCAGCTAAACTGCATCGAACCGGTGGTGGAAGCCGAAAACGCCTGGGTGGATCATGTCAATGAAGTGGCCGGGCACACGCTGTTCCCGACCTGCAATAGCTGGTATCTGGGCGCCAACATCCCCGGCAAGCCGCGCGT
>DAIOWE010000019.1:5085-27207 GCA_036758605.1 Pseudomonadota bacterium
TCCCGACCTGCAATAGCTGGTATCTGGGCGCCAACATCCCCGGCAAGCCGCGCGTATTCATGCCCTATCTGGGCTTCCCGGCCTATACCGCCAAATGCAACCAGGTCCGTGCCGACGGCTATGACGGCTTTGCGTTGAGCAAGGGGTAAAATTCTTTCGTCATTGCGAGGCGCATCGCAACGCTCCTCGCAATGACAGAATGTGGCCGCTTACTGCTTACTGCGCCGCCTTCAACACAGGCGCGGGCTGACATCCACGCAGGAGACGGCCCGGCAGCGCACCCGTAGATTCTCCATCCTTGAACGTTACTTCACCCGACACGATGGTGTATTTATAGCCGCTGGCTTTCTGGATCAGCCGCTGGCCGCCAGCGGGCAGATCAAACACAATATGCGGCGCGCCCAGTGTCAGATTATCGAAGTCAATAATATTGAGATCGGCCTTCATGCCGGGCGCGATGACGCCGCGATCCAGGAAACCGACCAGTTTCGCCGTGTCCTGGGTCTGGCGCTTGACCAGATATTCGAGCGGCAGCCTTTCGCCGCGCGTGCGGTCACGTCCCCAATGGGTGAGGTGGGTTGTCGGGAATGACGCATCGCAAATAACGCTGCAATGCGCGCCGCCATCGCCAAGCCCGAACGCGGTATGCGGGCTTAAAATCATTTCGCGCACCACATCAAGATTATTCGCCGTGTAATTGGCGAGCGGCGCGTATAAAAGCCCCTGCCCGTCATTTTCCAGCATCAGGTCATAGGCCAGCGCGCCGGGCTCCATGCCCCGTGCTTCGGCCAGCGCCTTGATGCTGCGTTCAACCGGCGGTTCATAATCCGGCTGCTCGCCGAGCGGGAAAATTTTGTGCATTGAATTAAGCAAACTGGCAATCATGGGATTGCCGCTGGCCTTTTCGGACAGAATTTGCGCGCGCAGCTCCGGGTCACGCAATCTGGCGACGCGTTCGGCCAACGGAAGATCAGCGATGCCACGATAGCTGGGGTGTGTGCTGAATGGGTTCATCGTCGCCTGTAGCCCGAGCAGCAGGCAGATCGGGCGCGCCGCGACCTGCCCTTTCATTTGCAGGCCGTCATTGGCCGCGCCTTCGATGCGGTCCAGCAATTCGCGCCATCCGTCCGGGCGCTGATCAAACTGTATCAGTGAAATCGACATGGGCAATCTGCTCTGTTCGGCCATGTCGCGCAGGATGGCGAACTCGGCGTCCATATCGGTGAAGTCGGAAATCATTTCGAACACGCCCTTGCCGGTTTCGCCCATGGCTTTGGCGATGCCGACCAGCTCCTTGCGTTCGGCGCCATAGCTTGGAATCACGTCGCCATCGCGCGAGCGGTGATTAAGACTGCGCGAGGATGAAAAGCCTATCGCGCCCGCCTGCATGGCTTCTGCGGCAAGGCGTCCCATTTCCGCAATGTCCGCATCGCTCGCCGCCTCGCGCTGAATGGCGCGCTCGCCCATCACATATACGCGCAGCGCGGCATGCGGCAATTGCGCACCAATATCCAGCGCATGGGGCTTGCGCTCAATGGCGTTCAGATATTCGGCAAAGCTTTCCCATTCCCACTTCATGCCCTCGGTCAGCACCGCGCCGGGAATGTCCTCTACCCCTTCCATCAGGGCAATCAGCGCATCGCGCTGTTCAGGCCTGGCGGGCGCAAAACCCACGCCGCAATTGCCCATCACCACCGTTGTCACACCATGCCAACAGGAAGGCGAAATCAACGCATCCCACGACACCTGCGCGTCATAATGGGTATGCACATCCACAAAGCCCGGCGTAACCAGAAGGCCGGTGGCGTCGATCTCTTTCTTGCCTTTACCTGGAACGGACCCAACAGTTGTGATGATTCCATTATCAATGGCGACATCGCCTTTGAACCGCGCGCCGCCGGTCCCATCGATAATTATCCCGCCGCGTATAACCAGATCATGCATGGCTGCTTCCTCCGATTGCGGGTTGTTTAGCCACCCGCTGTATAGAGTGTGGACACTCCCAATTTCAGGAAGATTAACACTACTTTACAGAAGCGGGCGACCAAATTCGGCTGATTCGGGAGATTCATTTCTGAAATCATCGCGCTTTAATAGTCCGTTGGCGGCCGTCGCAAGCGCGCCCCAGGCTCCATCCGTTCATGAAGTATATCGACAATAATGATTTCCCTGTTTTGAGAAAGATAGAAGATAACATGCTTTTGGTGATGAAAACTGCGCAGGCCTGCGAATAACTCATCGCGGGGCCTTCCGGTTGCGGGTGTTTTCGCCAGATCATGAAAACATTTGTCGAGCGCCCGTAAATAGCTGTTGCGTTGCTTCACGCCCCAGGTGGATTCTGTATATCGGCCAATAGATTCCAAGCTTGAAAGTGCGGCTGGCGTTAAGCGAAACCGCGCCATTACATGGCGGGTGAGGACTTGTCCAGGTCCGCAAGAAGCGCGTGGATGGAATAGTCCGCGAAATCCCCAGCCCGCGCCTGCCGCATTCCAGGCTCCAGCGCCTGGCGTAAATGCGCCAGCTTCAACTCGTGAAGCAGTTGCGCATTGGTGTCAAGCTGGCGAATCGCCTCGCGGATAACCTCGCTGGCGTTATTATACAGCCCGCTTTGCACCTTATTCTGGACGATCTGCATCAACTCGGTTGTCAAAGAAACATTCATGGAAGGCATCGAATTCTCCTGCACTGAAGGCTATCCCATAAACAGTCTAAATGTCAATCTTTACACAATCTTTGCCATAACATGAAACCGCCGCCCTGCTGGATTTCAAGCTGTCAGAGCAGCTTTGCGCGATTAGAGCATGCCGCATTTAGCTGGAGTCGCCCCACCCACAGTGTCACTGAGCTTGTCCTCGGGCCAGCCAAAGGCTGGTCCCGGGAGCACTTGGTGCGGGGTCCAGGGTTCCAAACTCAGTCCTTAGCGTGTGACTCACCTGCCATGCCGTAGCCTTCTGGCGAAGGCTGGTGGACCCCGGAATAAATCCGGGGTGACAGGCTGGGGGCAGCCTGTGCCCTCAAGCTAAATGCGGTATACCCTAGCTTATTCACAAGCTGACAAAAGCTAATCGCGGGCTGCTCTAACGCGCTGTTTCGGAAGCCCTTACACGACTTCCTTTTTGAGATGTTCATGCAGAACATGAGTGGCCTCGACCGCAAACGGGAACCCGGCATAGGCCGCAAGCGTCACGATCAGTTCCTGAATTTCTTCTTTGCTGAGGCCATGCCGGAAGGCGCCAGGAATGTGGATTTTCAGTTCGTCCTGACGGCCAAGCGCCCCCAGAAAGGAATTGACGATCAGGCTGCGGTCGCGCTTGTTAAGCTCTGTGCGCTCCCAGATGTCACCGAAAATGAAATCCGCCGCGTAAATGCCAATCGGCCCCATCTGCTTTTCAAGCCCGTTCAGGGTGATGTCGAAATTATCGAAAAGCTTTCCGCCGCTCACCTTGGCCAGGCCGGGCGCTGCGCGTTTGCGGCGTTCGGACAGGGACAGGCGGTCCGTCGGGGGCAGCTTTCCTTCCTTCGGCGCATGGCCCAGTTCGGCCAGCACCTCATTGGTGACCTTCATCGCGTTAAGGGCCCGCGGGAAACCCGCATAGCCGCACATGTGATTAAACACTTCGCGGATTTCCGTTGGGGTCAGACCATGGTTGATCCCGCCACGCACATGCACTTTCAGTTGATCCAACTGGTTCAGCGCGCCCAGAATGGCAATCACAATCAGGCTGCGGTCGCGGCGGCTGATGCCGGGGCGCGACCAGACATCACCCAGGCAGAAATCAATCGTGTGCGAGCCTAGCGCGCCGTTCTCATCTTCCAGCCGCTGGGCGGCTTTTTCCGGATCTTTCGTACCTGTAAGTGTGGCCAATACTTCCAGCCCGCGCGCGCGGCGTTCTGCATGTGTCATGTCGCTCATCGGATGTCTCCTTGTTGTGTTTTCTGTTATTGTGGCCACCAAGCTATCTTTTTTTCCATGCCGCGACAAATGTGAATCGCATGATCTGGTTATTGGCGGGTGCAGGATTTTTACTGGCGGGATTACTGTTCCTGCGATCCTTCGCCAGGGCGGACCCCATAAAAATGGCGAAATGGATGCGTTATGGCGGCGCATGCCTGTTGTTGGCGATTACTGCATATCTGGCCATTACCGGGCGGACGCCGGTCGCCATGCTGCTGGCTGGTTGGGCCTTGTGGTTGCTGCGCAGGAAACCGCCCCCCACAAAGCCGGAACCGCAGGCCGGTCAAACCGCGCGGTCGCGGGCGGAACTGTCGCGGCAGGAGGCCCTGGACATACTTGGACTAAATCCCGGCGCCTCCATGGAGGATATCCGCGCCGCGCATAAGCGGCTGATGCAGACCTGCCACCCGGACCATGGCGGGTCCAGCTATCTGGCGGCGCGCCTCAACGCCGCCCGGGATGTGCTGCTATCTTGAGGTGAAGTAATGCTTATCACTTGTTAGCAAATTTCCGATATGTAAGAAGCAAGTCTGGCTAGGGATGATTTCAGGAAATATCGAGGCGAATATGAGCAAAACTGTAAGGAAAGCGGTGTTTCCGGTGGCGGGTCTTGGCACCCGCTTTTTGCCCGCGACCAAGGTCATGCCAAAAGAAATGCTGACAGTAGTGGATAAACCGCTGATCCAGTATGCGGTGGAAGAGGCGGCGGCGGCCGGTATCGAAGAATTTATTTTCGTCACCAGCCGGGGCAAGAATGTTCTGGAAGACCATTTCGACCGCGCCCCGGAACTGGAAGAAACCCTGGCGCGGCGTGGCAAGAATGATCTGCTGGAACAATTGCGCAGTTGGCTTCCAAAGGCCGGAACGGTTGTCTCGACCCGGCAACAGGAACCGTTGGGGCTTGGGCACGCCGTCTGGTGCGCCCGGGAATTTATTGGCGATGAACCCTTTGCGGTGCTGCTTGTCGATGACCTGATCTATTCAAGAACTGCGTGCCTGAAGCAAATGACCGACACCCACCGCCAAACCGGGGGCAGCCTGGTGCTGGTGGAAGATGTGCCGCGCGAATTAACCAATCGCTATGGCATACTGGATGTGGCGTCCGACGATGGCGTCCTTGTAAAGGTGAAGGGCTTCGTGGAAAAGCCTGATCCGGCCGTTGCCCCCTCAACATTGTCGATTATTGGCCGTTACATATTGGAGCCGCAGATATTCGATTATCTTTCCCGCCAGCAACGTGGCGCGGGGAACGAAATTCAGCTTACGGACGCCATGGCGGCCATGCTTGGGACCGCTAAATATTACGGGATGCGTTATGAAGGCACTCGTTATGATTGCGGCGATAAGCTTGGCTTTCTCAAAGCAAATATTGCTTTAGCACTGGATAGACAGGATTTAGCACTGGAACTTCGAAGCTTTATTAAGGAAATTTCAGTATAATATAACATCAAATGTAACATCACTTGGTCATATTTTGCCAGTGAAACAATTTTGCGAAGGGGTAAAGGCATGCGCATTACCATGATCGGAACGGGTTATGTAGGTCTGGTGTCTGGGGCATGTTTTTCAGACTTCGGCCATGACGTAGTTTGCGTTGATAAAGACAGGTCCAAAATCGACAGCCTGCTGGCTGGCAAAATGCCAATTTTTGAACCCGGGCTGGATGTCCTGGTGGCGGAAAATGTGTCTTCAGGCCGGCTGAGTTTTACGACGGATCTGGCGGCGGCGGTAGCCGATGCGGATGCAGTCTTTATCGCCGTCGGCACGCCAAGCCGACGCGGCGACGGTCACGCGGATCTCTCTTATGTCTTTGCCGCAGCCGAAGAGGTTGCGCACGCACTGGACGGTTATACCGTCATAGTGACAAAATCGACTGTTCCGGTAGGCACAGGCAGCGAAATCGAAGCGTTGATGCGCAAGGCGCGGCCTGACGCCGATTTCGATGTCGCATCCAACCCCGAGTTTTTACGCGAAGGTTCGGCCATCGACGATTTCAAACGCCCTGACCGCATCGTGGTGGGGGCCAGCAGTGCCCGGGCGTCTGATATATTGCGCCAATTATACCGCCCTCTCTATCTGCTGGAAACCCCCGTACTGGTCACCCAGCGCGAGACCGCGGAACTGATCAAATATGCAGCGAACGCCTTTCTTGCCACTAAAATTACCTTTATCAACGAAATGGCCGATATTTGTGAAAAAGTTGGCGCCGATGTTGGGCAGGTTGCACGCGGTATCGGGCTTGATGGGCGTATCGGAAAAAAGTTTTTACATGCAGGTCCAGGGTATGGCGGATCCTGCTTTCCCAAGGACACAATCGCGCTGGTGCGGACAGCCGAAATGGCCGGTGCCCCCAGCAGCATTGTTAAAGCTGTTGTCGAGGCAAACGACAGGCGCAAGAAAGCCATGGCGAACAAGATCATTGCGGCCTGTGGCGGATCGGTCAGTGGCAAGACGATTGCCGTGCTTGGCCTCACTTTCAAACCAAACACAGACGATATGCGCGACGCCCCCAGCCTGGATATTATTCCCGAACTACAAAAGGCCGGCGCCACTGTGCGCGTCTATGATCCAGAGGGCATGGAGGAAGCAGGCAAGCTGCTGCAAAATCTCATCTGGTGTGACAGCGCCTACGAAACCATGGGCGGTGCGCATGCCCTGGCGATCATCACAGAATGGAATGCATTTCGCGCGCTTGATCTGAAACGCTGCAAACAATTGCTTGCTGCCCCATTAATCGTGGATCTGCGCAATATTTACGACCCAAAGGAAATGGCCGAAGCAGGGTTCGATTATCATAGCATCGGCCGACCGCAACACCGCCTGACATAAGCAGGCGGCGCCACTCGTCCAATTATCCCAATCGTCCCATTATCTGAGAGTGGGGCCTTCCAGCATCGCCAGCGTTTGGGATGGCGGGATGGCCAGACACTCAAAGTTTTTTGACGCCAGAATCTGGCAGGTGCGGCGCGCACTTTGTTCCGTCAGGCCAACCAAAAGCGCCCGGTATAAGGTCTTACTGGGTTTGGAAACTTTCAGGATTGATACTGTCGCAGGTTTCAAAAGGCTTGGCGCAACCTGCGTCGCCTGACGGGCACGCTCATGCGCGCGCGCGCGGACCTGAAAGGTGCCGACCTGCACGGCCCAACGCTTTGTCTTTGCACTGTCCTTCGTCTTTGCACTGTCCTTCAGCACAGCGACGGATTTTTTCTCGGGCCGCTTCAGGGCTTTAACACCGGATTTTGCGGAAGGCTTTGCCGAGGCAACGCGCAACGGCTCCGAATAGGCGCCTGGGGTTATCTTTGCAAAGGTGCTATCGAGCAGTTTGCGCATCTGCTGATCACGGGAATAGGAGGTCTGGCCACCCAAAACCACAGCATAGACATGACGCCCATCGCGGCGGACTGACGTTACAAGATTAAAACCCGAGGCGTTCGTATATCCGGTTTTGATACCATCAACCCCGCGATAGGTGCCCAGCAGGCGATTATGATTATTATACCGGTTTTTGCCCCAGCGAAATTCCCTGGTTGCAAAATAATGAGTCCGGTTGGGAAAATGCGAATACAGCGCCTGCGCCAAAATCGCCATGTCCCTTGCCGTTGTTACCTGCTGATCATCTGGCAAACCCGTTGCATTGCGAAACTGCGTACGCATCATGCCCAGGGCGCTGGCTTTCGCCGTCATCATTCTGGCGAATGCGGATTCAGTTCCGCCAATCGATTCGGCCAGTACCGTCGTCGCGTCATTGGCGGACTTTGTCACCGCAGCATATATTGCGTCTTCCACACGGATCGTACTGCCGGGTTTCAGATAAAGCTTGGTCGGAGATTGTTCTGACGCATGACGTGAGACGGGGAGCTGCTTGTCCAGTGTCAGCCGTCCGTCCCGTATTGCCTCAAAAGTCAGATACAAGGTCATCATTTTGGTCAGCGAAGCAGGCCGGTTTCTAAGTTCCGCATTTTCGGAATGCAGCACCGCTCCGCTATCTGCGTCCACAATAATCGAAGCATACTGCCGTGCATGCGCAGGAGAAGCCGCTACCAACAAGCCCGCAATACCCACCCCTGCAATAATCTGCATCAGGGCAAAGCCCGACCTCCATGCACGGCGACCATTACTGAGGAGCTTGCGAATCATATACTATCCTTGCTTCTGGCCTTGATCAGCCCCAGGGAGGAAACAGGTTTCAAATCACCAGCCAAGTTTGGCCGTAACATGTTCAGGCTATACCATATCCATAATCTGCGCATATGCTTTCTAAAACCTTCACGCCCGATAAAATCCTGATAAGATATTGACGCAGGCTACAAATTCAACCCGAATCACCTGTTGCCCAGAGTAAGGAATGCGGGAATCCGTGTCCATATGTAAAATGATTTATCTTTCCTGATGTCCAAATAGATTGCGCCAAGAGTGACACAGATTACGTAAAGCGAATGATACGTTGCCGCAATATCACGCTATACTTCTGCCAAAACATGTATATTTAGCGTTATTACGGCTATAGCATTGTTTTTATGGTTATTTTTACCTCAAGCAAGCGGCATCGCCGTGGCGTTTCAGCTGCAAGTGATGTGGCCGATAACGGGTCACTCTAACCAACCCCTGCTTTAAGCCGCACATATTTTTTGTGCGCTGCACAAAATTTAGCTTGACGATATGATCCCCTGCCCCTAAATATCAAATTGCTGCATCGCAACATTGCGTTGAATTCACGATCGGAGATTATGTCAATGGCAACGAAATCGAAGAGCACATCTGAAACAGAAACAGCCAGCGAACCCCTTAACGGTTTTGCAGGCTTTAATGGCGCTAACGGCCCGACCCTTGAAGCCTTTCAAAACAGCATCGAGAAGGCCGTCGAGATGAACAAGGAAAATGTTGAGGCTTTTGTCGAAAGCATCACCGCCGCGACAAAAGGACTTGAAGTTTTGAGCGGGGAATCCCTGAGCTTTGCCAAGCAGGTCTTCGAAGATGGCGTGAAAGCCAGCAAGGCGATGCTGGCTGTCAAATCGCCGCAGGAATTTATGACCATGCACAGCGACTATACCCGTTCTGTGTTTGATCAGCTTGTCAACCAGGCCACCAAGGTGAATGACCTGGGCATGACTGCAATGAAGAACGCCTATGCGCCAATTAATGATCGCGTAACCACCATGTCCAAAACCATTCAGAAGGCCCGCGCCTTCTAGTTCACGCAGTTCACGCGCCTTCTGGTTCAGAAGGCCCGCGCCTTCCGGTTTTGTGCTGTGTTGCGTCGCATAACGTGGGGATCTCTTGAATGGTCCCTACGCCATGCCTTGTTGATCAGGCAAAAAGATTGACCAGCGCACCATTTCCGCTGGTTGGCGCTGACGAGAAGGTTTCCGTCTGCACCAGATATTGCTTTATGAGCCTGTTCGCGTAATTCGGGTCTTTCAGTTTATCAAATTTAATTTTGCTTGCCAGCAGCCGGGCCTGGGATTCGACAGGCTGCCTCACGGTCTCCTGCGGAATCCCGTTAGCCTTGAAGGCCACTTCGCGCAGAACCGGATCAGACAAGATATCGTAGGGTGTCTTTATCCTCGCCGCCAAAGTCCTGAAACGCAAGGCGGCGCGGATGCCGGGTGACTCATCATCCACGTTACGCTCATAACGGGTTTGCGCCAGTTTGCTCTCCAGCCTATTGGCAAAGGCCGTACTTTTTAGCCCCTTTACCCCATTGAACAGACCAATATCCAGCGCAAGTTCACGGTAGCGGTTATCTGATACCCGATTCACCAGCGCATCTTTATCGGCCGGACTGCCTGTCAGAACTTTTTTGATAAAGCCTACTTTGTCAATTTCCGTATCCAGATCATAAGCCTCAAGAACCACTTTCAGTAGCCTGTAATCCTTGAACAACTCATCGACGCTATCTATGTTCGCGGCGCGCGCCTTGAAGGTCTCGATATCCTTCCTGAATAGAGGGCTGTTTTTCACCAGAAGCTTCTGCCTTGGCTCCAGGGCGGGGTCACCAAATTTTTTCTCCAGTCTGCCCTCAAGGTTTATGGCAAAAATCGCACTCTTGGCCGTGGAAAGACCATTGCCAAGATTCAAATCCGTGGCCAGCTCAAGAAAGCGCTTGTTCACCCTCTGATTCACAAGAGATTTCGGATCCGTGAGCTTGCTGGTCAGGACATTTTTCAAATTCTCAAGATTGTTGATTTCGGCTTCCAGGCCATAGGCCTTGAGGACTGTCTTTAACAAAGCCTGGTTTTTGAAAATATCATCCTGAATTTTGACATTCGCGATGTCTCTCTTGAAATTTTTCAGCTCTTTTGTATACGGCGCGTTGGCAATTGCCGCAGCCTTGCGCTGCTCGGCCTTGTCGAGTGCGGTGTAAGTTGCGAGCGCCGATATATGAGCCATAACCCTTATCCCTGATGGCAGTACTGCCGCGTCTACAATAGACTAAGAGCGATTAACGGGCCGTGAACGGATGGGGCTTTCTTGCTGCCCGCGCCTTGCTTATAGTGGGCGAAATCACATGCAAATATTAACCGGGAGATAACCATGGGACCGTTGGCAGGCGTCAGGATCGTTGAACTAGCAGGCATTGGGCCAGGGCCGATGTGCGCCATGCTGCTGGCCGATATGGGGGCAGATATTGTGCGGGTCGACCGTACCGAGGCCGCCGATCTGGGCATGAAGCGCGACCCGAAAGGCGATCTGCTGAACCGGGGCCGGCCATCGGTTGCCGTCGATCTGAAAAGCAAGGAAGGCGTCGAAACCGTATTGCGCCTGATTGATCAGGCCGATGCGGTAATCGAAGGGTTCCGTCCCGGCGTAATGGAGCGCCTTGGCCTTGGCCCGGATGTCTGCCTGAAGCGCAACGCCAAACTGGTGTTTGGCCGCATGACCGGCTGGGGCCAGTATGGGCCTTTGTCACACGCAGCAGGCCACGACATCAACTATATCTCGATTGTGGGCGCGCTGCACGCCATCGGCCCAACGGGAGGCGCACCAGTGCCGCCGCTTAATCTGGTGGGTGATTTTGGTGGCGGCGCCCTGTATCTGGCCATGGGCGTTCTGGCGGGCATTATTGAGGCGCGCACTTCCGGCAAGGGCCAGGTGATTGACTGCGCCATGACCGAGGGGGCCGCGTCGCTGATGACTATTTTCTACGCCATGAAGGCCATGGGCCGCTGGAGTGAGGAGCGCGGCACAAACGCCATCGATGGCGGCTCGCATTACTACACGGTGTATGAGACCAAGGACGGCAATTATGTTTCCGTCGGCTCCATCGAAGGCAAGTTCTATGCAGAGTTGCTTGAGAAAACCGGCCTTGACAAGGTTCCCGGCCTGCCAGGCCAGTCTGATTCCGCCAAATGGCCGGAAATGCGCGAGCGCCTGCGCACTATCTTCCTTGGTAAAACCCGGGATGAATGGTGCGCCATCATGGAAGGCAGCGACGTGTGCTTCGCACCAATCCTCAACCTCGAAGAAAGCATGGCGCACCCGCATAATGTGGCGCGCGGCAGTTTCGTGAAAGTTGACGGCATCATGCAGCCCGCGCCCGCGCCGCGCTTTGAGCGCACCAAATGCGAAATCCAGAAACCACCTTCGGTACCCGGCGAGGATACCGACAAGGCCCTTGCAGCCTGGGGCTTCAGCAGTGCTGAAATCGCGGCGCTGCACAAGGCTGGCGTTGTGAAACAGAACCCGCGCGTTTAGTGAAATCCGTCATGGGACCGCTAAAGGGTGTGAAGATCGTTGAACTGGCGGGCATTGGCCCTGGCCCCATGTGCGCCATGCTGCTGGCGGATATGGGGGCCGATATTGTGCGGGTGGACCGCACCGAAGACGCCAAACTTGGCATGGGGCATGATCCAAAAGGCGAACTGCGCAATCGCAGCCGCCCCAATGTCGCCGTCAATCTGAAAACCCCGGAAGGCGTTGAGACGGTGCTGCGGCTGATTGATCAGGCAGATGGGCTGATCGAGGGCTATCGCCCCGGCGTGATGGAGCGGCTGGGCCTTGGCCCGGACGTGTGCCTGAAGCGCAATCCGAAACTGATCTTTGGACGGATGACCGGTTGGGGACAGACCGGGCCGCTGGCGCATGTGGCCGGACACGACATCAACTACATTTCCATTGTTGGCGCGCTGCACGCCATTGGGCCGAAAGATGGGCCGCCGGTGGTGCCGCTTAATCTGGTTGGCGATTTTGGCGGTGGGGGCCTGTACCTGGCTATGGGACTGCTGGCAGGCATCATTGAGGCGCGCACTTCCGGCAAGGGCCAGGTGATTGATTGCGCCATGACCGAAGGCGCCGCATCCCTGATGACCATGTTTTACGGCCTGAAAGCCATGGGCCGCTGGAAAGAAACCCGCGAAAGCAACACCATCGATGGCGGTGCGCATTACTACAATGTGTATCAGGCGAAAGACGGCAAATATGTTTCCGTCGGCTGCGGCGAAGCCCGGTTTTATGCCCTGATGCTGGAAAAAATCGGGCTTGGTGATGCCCAGGATCTGCCAGAGCAGCTCGATCAGACACAATGGCCCGCGATGAAACAGCGCCTGCAAAAAATCTTCCTGACCAAAACCCGCGACGAATGGGCCGCCCTAATGGAAGGCACGGATGCCTGTTTTACGCCTGTTCTGAATTATGAAGAAAGCATCAATCATCCGCATAATGTGGCGCGCAAGGCGTTTGTCACCGTCGATGGTTTTACACAGCCCGCCCCTGCCCCACGCTTTGACCGCACCCAGTCCGAAATCCGCATGCCGCCTTCTGTGCAGGGCCAGGACACGGATGCCACGCTGAAAGCCTGGGGTTTTTCGGACAGCGAAATCGCCGCCCTACATAAGGCTGGCGCAGTGAAGCAGGCATAGGGCATCACGCGAATTTTTCCTGTTTAGAGTGGTATGACATTAGGTTTGCATTTTCCATATTGCTGTCATTGCCCGCTTCAGGCGGGTAATCCATGCTTCATGGTCAGGCCCTGATGGGTTATCTGGATTGCCCGGATAAACCGGGCAATGACAAAGTGAGGGCGGTTAGAGACAAACCTAATGTCATATCACCCTAGACCGGTATGATTTCAGGTTTGCCCGTACCACAATCCCGGTCTGTCACCCCGCACTTGGTGCGGGGTCCAGGGCTACAAACTCAGGCTTTTACTTGTGATTACTGGATCCCGGAACAAGTCCGGGATGACAGCCGGGAGCTTGAACGTGCTGCAAATTAAACGGGATAAGCTCTCGCCGGGACAGTTTGTAAACACAAAAATGGCCTGCCAGCCAGCAGGCCATTGCTGCCGCGCATCGCAGCAAGCAACTATTACGCGATGATTTATACCCTTACCCGCCGGGTCCGCCGGATCACTTCAACGCCGAGCAGACCAAAGCCCATGAGCAGCCATGCCGAGGGTTCAGGAACGCTTGCCACCTGTGCGCAGCGATTCCAGCGATTGTTGGACATCAGCACCTGGTCGCTGATGAATTGGCTGCAACCCTGCGCGTTTTGCATATTAATGAGAGTCAAATTGCCGGGCCTGGTGTAGGCGGAGGTAGCGCTGCTAAGGCGAGTGCCGCGATTTGGATTAAAATCCGTGAAGTCCCACAAGGCGGCGCCGCCGAGAACGACATTGCTCAGGTCGATCACGGCGTTGGTGCCCTTGTAAGCATCCGTAAAGAATACGGCGCCCAACTCATCAATGATATCGTTGCTGTTGAGTGAACCATCACCAAGCAAAATGGAGGAGTTAGCGAATTTATACTGCGTTGTTTCTTCCACGAGACGGAAGATGGCAATAGTTCCCTTGGTGCTCTGCAAAATCCAGTCGGTGTTAGTGACATTAAATGCATTAGCGCCCGCATTGATATCTATAACCGCGAAGCCGTCGCCATTCCCCGCCAAATCGATGGCGTCAAGATCGGTAACAACTGTGGTGTTAACATCTTTGATATTGCGGTTTACAAACGCGGCGTCGAACGAGGACAGGCCCTCACCCGTAGTGTGTGGCAGGCCCGTGACGGGGTCAAAGGACGATGAGGCGAAGAGGGTTTCCTGCTGTAATCCGACAATGAAGTCACGGGTCGCAACCAATCCGGCATTCAGGTCGGTGGGATCAAAGAGGAAAACCCCGTTTCTGGCCGGTGTGTTCATCGACTGACCCGCATCGGCTGCATTGGCGAAGTAGGTATTTGTCGATGATGGGCTGGGAAAACAATCAATGGCGGATGCAGCATTGCATCTTATACCCATAGTTGCGTTAACATCGGAGTTCGAGGAGCCAAACTTGGCGTTAGGCCCGGTAATGGCCACATTACCGCTATAATCAATGCCCTCGAAAAGCGGACGCGCGCCCTGAAGGCGATCCGGGACGCCAGCGGTTTGGCCATTGCCATCACCGGCCCAATCCGTATCGTCCCAGCGGTTGCCGCCAAAAGAAGCCATAGCACCCGCCGTTCCGCCAAAGACATCGCGCAGGCTGGGGACGCTTCCCAATGGCAGGCTTCCCACGCGCGCCGGATGGCCAGAATCCGCCTTCGACAGCACCTCCTGATCAGCGCCAATCTCGGTATTCGACATATTAAAGGCTTCAAACTTGCTGGAATCCGTACCATCGCCGGTTGCGATAACCAGATAATCGCCAAGTAATTCCGAACCCGGGATAATAGCGGCCTGCACACCCTGCATCCCAACCGAGACAAAGGCCACGCCGCTGAAAAGAAAAAGGGCTAATTTCGTTAACCGCATCTTAATCACCATTTATAAAAAATAACCCGGCCCGTACAACTTCACTAAATTTACTGATCCAGCCCGCATGAATATTTATACGGACTGAAAATATTAAGCAGAACCCCGTTATATTCGGAGGTGCTTTTTATAGAATATGTAATACCCAACACCAGAAATCTACCGCATTTTCAAGTATTAAGAAAGTTATTTCATCACTTTTCAGGTGATTTTCTGGGCCGTCATCGTCTATCCGCGGGGCGGAAAACTATCGTGACAGACCGGGCGTTGATGGATGCGGCGTTAACCTTAACAATATAGCATGACCAATAGTAACATTACCGGATACTATACTTGCCCGGCCCTTACCGGTGTGTATATCGCAAGAGCGCGGGCTTCGAACGCCGCCACCATCCGCTGCACCGCCTCGGTAAACACCAGCCCGATCAATTGCCGGATTATCGGGTTCTGAAACTCAAAATCGATAATGAAATCAATTACACAGCCACCTTCAGGAAGGGGCTGAAACTCCCAGTGATTGGCCAGATGCCGGAATGGGCCATTGGTCTGGGAAACGTCTATTTTCATGGCGGCCCGGTCGAGCACAACGCGGCTGGTATAGGTTCCCCGGAACGCCTTGTAGCCAATGATCAGATCGGCAAGCACGATCTCGCGCCCGTCGGGCTGCAACTGTCTGCTGTTTATGCGCGCGCCGCTGCACCAGGGCAGAAATTCGGGATAGCGGGCAATGTCCGCCACGAGGTCAAACATCTGTCCGGGGCTGAAGGGCGCCGTGTGTTTTTGTTCATGCCGCGGCACGCCTAACGCCCGAGTTGCGTCAGCCGCGCGGTGCGCAGGCGGTTGAAATCATCCCCCGCATGATAGGACGAGCGGGTCAGCGGACTGGCCGACACCATCAAAAATCCCTTGGCGTAGGCGCTTTCGGCCAGGGCCGCGAATTCATCGGGCGTCACAAACCGGTCGATCGGGCGGTGCTTGGCGGTGGGCTGCAAATACTGGCCGATGGTCAGAAAATCCACATCCGCCGCGCGCAGATCGTCCATCACCTGCAATACTTCCTCACGGCTTTCGCCCAGCCCAACCATAATACCGGATTTCGTGAACATGGCCGGATCGATTTCCTTGACCTGCTGCAACAGCCGCAGCGAGCTGAAATAGCGCGCACCGGGCCGGACAGACGGATAGAGACGCGGCACGGTTTCCAGATTGTGATTATAGACATCCGGGCGCGCGATCACGACGCATGCTATCGCCCCCGCCTTGCGCAGGAAATCCGGCGTCAGCACCTCAATACTGGTAGTGGGATTTTTATCCCGCACCGCGCCGATGACGGACGCAAAATGCGCCGCACCACCATCCGCCAGATCGTCGCGATCCACCGACGTAATCACCACATGCGCAAGGCCCAGCTTTTGCACCGCCGCCGCCACATTGAACGGCTCCAGCGCGTCCAGCGGGCCGGGCATGCCGGTGCGCACATTGCAGAAGGCGCAGGCGCGAGTGCAGGTGTCGCCCATGATCATCATGGTCGCATGCCCCTTGGCCCAGCATTCGCCTACATTGGGACAGGCGGCCTCTTCGCACACGGTGACCAGATTATTATCGCGCATTATCTTGCGCGTGGCGGCATATTCGGGCGATGTGGGCGCCTTGACGCGCAGCCAGTCCGGCTTGCCACGGCGCACCGGCTGATCGGGCTTGTGGGCCTTTTCCGGGTGGCGCGGCTTATCGTCTGTTATGCTGGTCATATCTTCCTATATACGCGGCCTTGCGGCGATTGTCGATTTAGCCACAAAAATCTGAACAAACTTCTCCACACCGGCATTCACTGCCGGTTCGAAAATCAAGCCCTCCTGCCTGGCGCCCTTACCTGAAATCGCACTGCAACGCCGCGCCAGCCCCCGCCGAGGCCAGCCCGCCGCCGCCTGCGGCCACACACCTTGTGCCATCCGCGAATTTGTGGAAGCATATTTGCAGGGCGGAGCCTGATCCATAGGTGATACATTCCCCCGCATTATGCGTCTCAGAATTACGCACCATCGGCGCCTGGGCTTGCGCGCGATCCGCTAGCGTCAGATAAGATGTTACCAGAACGGCGATCAAACCCGATGCGGCTGCAACGATCCAGGTTTTACTATTGTTCATGTGTTAACCTCGCTATCTGCCTGACGATAAAAAGACAGCCCGCCTAGCTCTTCTTCAACTCACCCAGCGCGGCTGAAAAACCTTTCAGTGAAACCGGCAGATCAATTGTGCGGTCCTTGGCGATCGTCACGACAATCTTGCCACCGGAGCCAGACTTGAATTTTGCCAGCATTTCAGCATCCAGCGCCAGCGGAACGATACATCCGCTCTGTATGCAACGCTCGGCGCCGAGAACGCCCATATCTTTGCCGTCCAGTTCAAACTTTCCGCCTGCCTGCAACAAATAGCCAAGCGGCAGGACAAATACCGCGACCGGATCCGTCTCGCCATCCGGATAGCCGACCATGATCTGCATGACCCGCTTGCCATCTTCTTTATTGGTGAGGGTTTGCACGGCCTGGCAAACTTTTTTAGTTTTCTCTTTTGGAATGCCGCAGGCCACAACCCAGTCATCAAACTTTTTTGTTTCCGCCGGTTTTTCCCCGGCTGGCGCAGCTTCTGCGGGTTTTGCGGCGTCTTGCGCATAAACGGGCGCAATGGCCCCAGCCACGGCAAGCCCCAGCCCTGCAAGCAGGCAAAGCGCAAATTCAGGTAACAAACGCATATTTTTAATCCTTTGCAGATGCCCTTTATGGGCGGTAATGGTCGGTTGCCCGAACCAGTTGATCTATAATTCCAGCTTCCATGGACGAATGTCCGGCATCGGGGACGATATGAAGGGACGCTTCGGGCCAGGCGCGATGCAGTTCCCAGGCCGAAACCATGGGGCAAACAACATCATAGCGTCCCTGTACGATAACCGCCGGAATGTGCCTGATAATTTCAACGCCCGCCAGCAATTGATCGTCACGGATAAAGAAGCCCTTATTGACGAAATAATGGCACTCTATCCTGGCAAAGGCTTCGGCAAAGCTGTCTTCGCCCGCACGCGATATATGCAACGGATCCTGGGTCAGAAAGCTTGTCGCCGCCTCCCAGATGCTCCAGGCTCTGGCCGCCTGTAAACGCACGCCTGCGTCTTTACTGGTCAGGCGTTTATAATAGGCGGCGATCATATCGCCCCGCTCCTCCAGCGGGATTGGCGCCAGATATTGTTCCCACGCGTCGGGGAAAATATAGCTCGTGCCTTCCTGATAAAACCAATGCAATTCTTTTTGCCGCAGCATGAAGATACCGCGCAACACCAGCTCGCTCACCCTCTGTGGGTGGGTCTGTGCATAAGCCAGCGCCAGCGTACTGCCCCAGGAGCCGCCAAAAATCTGCCATCTCTCAATGCCGAGATGGGTGCGCAACACTTCCATATCCGCAACCAGATGCCAGGTCGTATTCTCCGTCAGTTCCGCATGCGGGCGGCTTTTACCGCAGCCGCGCTGATCAAACAGGATGATGCGATAGGCGGCAGGATCAAAAAACCGCCGCATCTTCGGATCGCACCCGCCACCTGGCCCGCCATGCACAAACAGCACCGGCTTGCCTTTTGGATTACCTGATTCCTCGTAATATATATCATGCAGGTCCGACACGCGCAGCCAGCCGGACTGGTTGACGGCGATCTCGCCATAAAGCTGGCGGCGTGGGTTGGGTAAGGCGTCGTTCATAAATGTGCAGCCAGCATCCAGAATAAAATGGCGTCCCCGGCGCGATTCGAACGCACGACCCCCAGATTAGGAATCTGGTGCTCTATCCTGCTGAGCTACGGGGACTCTGGCATATGATATAGCAGGGTCAATTGAATCGGGGTAGAGCCAGCTTGCAGAGACACAAAACTACCGCGACGATGAACGGTTAACCCCTAATTTATTTCGATTGAATCACAATCCAATTTTGTCACCCAGGACTTGTTCCGGTGTCCAGGGTTACAAACTCAGGTTTTCCCGGGTGGCCCACCTGCCAAGCCATAGCCTTCTGGCGAAGGCTGTTGGATCCCGGAACAAGTCCGGGATGACAGATTCGATGCAGGACATGCTTCCGCCAGATAATGAAACACTCTAATACCGCACAGGAAGGGAGCGCCCGTCACGAAAAATGGCGGACGTAAAATCACACGCCGCCATTATCCGGAAATTTTCGTCCACCGGACTATATCATCTCAGGATATCACGCCAGGCCAGCGCAGACGCGCCATTCTGAAACGCCGCCATTCTGAAACGCCATTGAGATGGATCAGACTACCCATTGCCTGAATCGGCAACGACGAACAGAATTATGGCTATTTCACCAATCCGCGCCATACCGGCCAGCAGGTGTTGCCACCGGCCTTGGCGATTGAATCCTTATAGGCGGTCATCTGGGTTTCTTTCAGATTCGGCCCTTCCACCTGGGTGATATAATCGTCAATGCTGGTGCAAGAGACATAAAACTCGTGCTTGCCTGCCTTGGCCCAGTTCTCGTGCGCTGAATTAAGATGAGAGACGTCCATCATTCCCTCAACCCCGGCAGCAAACGCCCCCGTGGCGCCCATCAACATCGTGGCCCCCGCCACCATACCCATGACGCCCATTTTTCCCTTCAACATGCCGTGCTTCTCCCTCAATTGTTCAACTGTCGTCACGCTTTTTATGCAAGCTGATCACACAGAGACCATACTTACTTTACAACGCTTTTCCAGCATAATCTGACACCTATTCATCTATTTGAAAAGCCTTTCCCGTTTGCGTCACCATTTTGTGATAAAAACATGACAGGCCGCATGGCTAATTGCAGGTCAATCGCGGTCCTCAGGCACAGCCCCTTCGGCCCGAATCATGGCGCGAACCGCCTCGCGCGCTTCCGCCAGCCTGCCTGCATCGGTCGAACGCATAACGAAATTGACCCCATAGCCGGCAATCTGATCAGACTCTGGTTCAGCCCTGCGAAAATACGGGTAACTACCCAGACTTACATCAGGAAACTGCGTTTGCAGCGCCCCCAGCGCCCCCGCCACATGCCCCTCGGCGACTGCACCGCCCACACTGGCGCTTAGCATTTTAGCCCCGCCCGTCACGCGGTGGCGCAAACTGTCCAGCATCGCCTGCATGATCATCGGCACACCGGCCAGGACAAAAACATTGCCGATATGAAAGCCTGGGGCCTTGCTGACCGGATTATCAATTAATTCGGCCCCGTCGGGTATCCGGGCCATGCGTTTGCGCGCTTCGGTAAATTCACCCGGCTTATAATGCGCCGCCAGAATCGCCATGGCCTGCGGATGAAAACCGATGGGAACAGCAAAGGCCGCCGCCACCGCATCCGCCGTAATATCGTCATGGGTGGGGCCGATGCCGCCGGTAGTGAACACATAGGTATAGCGCCCGCGCAATGCATTCAGCGCCGCGACGATTTCCGCCTGCACATCGGGCACCACGCGGATTTCGCTTAAACGAACCCCCGCCTCCCCCAGCCAGCGGGCGATATGGGATGAATTTGTATCCTGGGTGCGGCCCGACAGGATCTCATCCCCGATCACCAGAATGGCGGCGGTAACGATCTTTTCACCTGTCGAATTTTTATCTGCCGTGTTCATTCGCATAGTTTATCCGCAATTCCTGCCTGCTGGAAACCACTCTGTTCTTAAATATCATGAAAATTTCCGCCCTCCCATATTCGGGCTTTGCCTGCGGTGTTTTAATGCTTATGTGAACATCTGGACGAAATGCTTCAGGCCGGGTATCCATAGAATATGAATTACATTGCCGCCCATGATGCGCCGTTGCGTAATAACGGACTGATCAAACTGCATGGCCCGGATGGCTTTGCGGGGATGCGGCGGGCTGGGCGGCTGGCGGCTGAAACGCTCGACATGATAGGCCCGCATGTAAAGCCCGGTGTGACGACAGCCGAACTGGACGAAATCTGCCATGCTTATATCATCGCGCATGGCGGCGTGTCGGCCCCGCTTAATTATCGGGGTTATCCGAAAACCACCTGCATTTCGCTCAATCATGTGGTTTGTCACGGCATTCCAGGTGACCGGAAATTGCACGATGGCGATATTCTCAATATTGATGTGACGCCGCTGCTGGACGGCTGGCATGGCGACAGCAGCCGCATGTATGTGGCAGGTGATGCCAGCGTCAAGGCGCGGCGCCTGATTGAGGCCACCTACGAATCCCTGATGCGCGGCTGTGCCGCAGCCAGGCCGGGCGCCACTACCGGCGACATTGGCCATGCGATCCAGTCCTATGCCGAGGCCAACCGCTTTTCCGTCGTACGGGATTTTTGTGGCCATGGCATTGGCCAGGTGTTCCACGACGCGCCAAACATCATGCATTATGGCGAACGCGGCGCGGGCATCGTGCTGAAACCAGGCATGATTTTCACCATTGAGCCGATGATCAATGCCGGAAGATTCCAGGTGAAAATCCTGAGTGACGGATGGACTGCGGTGACCCGCGATAAATCCCTGTCCGCGCAATTTGAACATTCGATCGGCATTACTGAAAATGGTTGTGAAATTTTCACCACATCGCCACGCGGTCTGCATCTGCCCGACTTTGGCGGCTGATTGTGACCAGCCCTGACGATACCCCCCACTATGTCGGACATCGTGACCGCCTGCGTGACCGCTTCATGGAAGCGGGCGCCGACGCGCTGGCGGATTATGAACTGCTTGAACTCATTCTATTCCGGGCGATCCCCAGACGCGACGTCAAGCCGGATGCGAAGCAACTGATCAAACGTTTTGGTTCGCTGGCCGATGTGATCAGCGCAGATCCAGCTCTGCTGCGGGAAGAGACCGGCAGCGAAAGCGTGGTGCGGGAACTGAAAATCGTCCAGGCGGCGGCGTTGCATCTGGCGCAAAGCGCGGTGCTGAACAGGCCGCTATTATCAAGCTGGTCCGCACTATTGGAATATTGTCATGCGGCCATGGCCTATGAAAAAAATGAAATGTTCCGCATCCTGTTTCTGGATCATAAAAATGTGCTGATCGCCGACGAAACGCAGCAGATGGGCACGGTTGATCATACCCCTGTCTATCCGCGTGAAGTGATGAAGCGGGCGATGAATCTTTCCGCATCCGCGATCATTCTCGTGCATAATCACCCAAGCGGCGACCCGACCCCATCGCGCGCGGATATCGAAATGACCAAACAGATCATCGAAGCCGGCAGGCCGCTTAAAATCGCCGTGCATGACCATATTGTGATCGGGCGTGGCAAGACCGCCAGCTTCCGACAGTTGGGCCTGATTTAACATTTAATAACAAAGGCAAATTACCCCCATGATCGCACGTTATTCCCGTCCCGAAATGGTTGCCATATGGGAGCCGGAGTCCAAATTCCGGATCTGGTTCGAGATCGAGGCGCATGCATGTG
>DAIOWE010000020.1:0-27205 GCA_036758605.1 Pseudomonadota bacterium
GCGCGGACGGGGCCAACATGCACTTGGGGGCTACATGTTGACCCCAACGCGTCCGCTAAGACACGCACGCAATTGTGGGATGAAACAATTGCCTAGTTACTTATATCAATATTTTGCAAAAAGTCCAGCCAAATCCTTTTTTTGGGCTTAGAAATTCAGAATGGTTTTAATCTGCGGATTTGCCCGGATATTTGAGGGCTTTTGTCAAATTGGATAGGGGCGCACAATGATTTGTGGCCTGTATTACAGGCATGGAATATTGCCGGGAGGTGGTGTAAGTTTCGCCCCGGACTGGTCTATAATACCCAAGCGAATCAGGTTTAGCGGAGTGATCAAGATGGCGGCAGCACAGCACCAACATGGCAAGATGGATATTTCAGCGCATCGTGAGATGTGGGGGACGTTCCTTACCCTTACAAAATGGGGAAGCGGCATTGTTATCGTCATTTTGGCTTTGATGGCGGCCTTTCTGACCTGAATACACTCATTTTTAAACGGCGGCTGTTCAGTATGAGGTCCGCCAGCCGGGTTTTACCCTTATGAAAATTGCAATCCTGCGCGAACGACTGGCGCATGAGACGCGCGTTGCCGCAACGCCGGAAACGGTGAAGAAGCTTGTGGCGCTTGGTCTTGAAGTTTGTGTGGAACGTGGCGCGGGCAAGTGCGCCTTCATTACGGACGATGCGTTTGTGCTGGCGGGGGCAGGCCTTGCGGATACGCCGCAGGCTGCCTTATCCGGGGCGGACATCATCTTTACGGTACAGCGTCCGAGCACGGATGATATTGCGCATATCAAACATGGCGCCCTGTTGATTGGAATGCTGGCGCCCTATCAGGATGCAGCGGGGATTGCCGCTTATGCAGCCCGGCATATTGATGCGTTCGCCATGGAATTGATGCCGCGCATCACCCGCGCGCAATCAATGGACGTGCTTTCTTCGCAATCGAATCTTGCCGGTTACCGGGCGGTGATTGAGGCCTGTTATGTGTTCGGGCGCGCCATGCCGATGATGATGACGCCCGGCGGCACCATTGCGCCTGCACGGGTATTGGTGATGGGGGCGGGCGTTGCAGGGTTGCAGGCGATTGCAACGGCCAGGCGGCTGGGGGCAATCGTCAGCGCGACCGATGTGCGGCTGGCGTCAAAGGAACAGGTGGAAAGCCTGGGCGCCAAATTTGTGATGGTGGACAGCGACGAAATGGCCAGCGCGGAAACCGCAGGCGGTTATGCCCGCGAAATGAGCGAAGACTTCAAATGCAAACAGGCGGCCCTTATCGCCGATACACTGACCAGGCAGGACATCGCCATATGCACGGCGCTTATTCCCGGGCGTCCGGCGCCGGTTCTGATCACCGAAGCAATGGTGCACGGCATGAAGCCAGGCTCGGTTATCGTTGATCTGGCCGCAGAGCAGGGCGGCAATTGCAGCCTAAGCAAAGCCGGTGAGTGTGTGGAAGTTGGCGGGGTCAGCATTATCGGCTATCGCAATATGCCAGGAAGGCTGGCGACGGACGCATCGGCACTTTATGCCAGAAATCTGCTGAATTTTCTGACGCCGCAGATTGCCGCCGGTGGTGTGCTGGCGATTGACTGGGAAGATGAAATCATCACAGGCACAGCTTTGACCCGTGGCGGGAAGATCGTGCATGCATCACTACAGACGGAATTTGCCTGACCGCGGGCGCGGAAAAATGGAAGCAAACCATGGAAATTGATCCCTTTATCTTTCGGTTGTCGATCTTCGCCCTGGCGATTTTCGTGGGCTATTATGTGGTGTGGAGCGTGACGCCTGCACTGCATACACCGTTGATGGCGGTCACCAACGCCATCTCTTCGGTGATCGTTGTAGGGGCGCTGCTGGCGGCGGGGGCAAGCATGGCCGACGTTCCGGATGCCACAGGCATGATCTCGAAAGGCATGGGGTTCGTTGCGCTTATCCTTGCGTCGGTAAATATATTTGGCGGCTTTCTTGTTACCCAGCGCATGCTGGGCATGTACAGGAAAAAGCAGAAATAGGAAGCCCGGATTCATTTTCAGGAAACAATTGTGAACGCAAATCTTGCTGCACTGGCCTATCTCGCATCGGGGATTTTATTTATTCTGGCGCTGCGCGGTCTTTCTTCGCCGGAAACTTCGCAGCGCGGAAATCTGTTTGGCATGCTGGGAATGGGGATTGCGATTGGCACCTCGCTGACGATGCTGGGCGCATATGATCCGCTTACCTGGGGTTTGATTCTGGGCGGGTTGGGCATTGGCGGATTGATAGGCGCGGTGATAGCCAGGCGTATTCCGATGACGGCGATGCCGCAATTGGTGGCGGCGTTTCACAGTCTGGTGGGGTTGGCGGCAGTGCTGGTTGCGGCTTCGGCGCTGTACACGCCGCAGGCTTTTGGGCTTGGCGTACCCGGCGGCATCAAATTTGCCAGTCTGATCGAAATGTCACTGGGCGCGGCCATTGGCGCGATGACATTTTCCGGATCGCTGGTGGCGTTCGCGAAATTGCATGAACTGGTGTCGGGTACGCCGGTGGTGTTTCGCGGCCAGCATGCGCTGAACGCCCTGTTTGGCCTGGCATTGATCGGGCTGACGATTGTTTTCTGCGCCGGCGAATCCCATGCGGCTTTCTGGGGCCTGACGGCGCTGGCATTGTTTTTGGGCGTGACGCTGATCATTCCCATTGGCGGCGCGGATATGCCTGTGGTGGTGTCGATGCTGAATTCCTATTCGGGCTGGGCGGCGGCGGGCATTGGTTTTACACTGGAAAACACCGCACTGATTATTACCGGCGCACTGGTTGGCTCCAGTGGCGCAATTCTGTCCTACATTATGTGCAAGGCCATGAACCGTTCGTTTTTCAGCGTCATTCTGGGCGGCTTTGGCGCTACGAATAATGCAGTCAGCGGTGTGATCGAAACCCGCCCGGTCAGACGCGGCAGTGCGGAAGACGCGGCCTTTATTCTGCGCAATGCAGGATCGGTGATCATCGTTCCCGGTTATGGCATGGCAGTGGCGCAGGCCCAGCATGCCTTGCGCGAGATGGTGGATATTCTGAAGCACGAAGGGGTCAAGGTCTCCTACGCCATTCATCCGGTGGCAGGGCGCATGCCCGGGCATATGAATGTGCTGCTGGCCGAAGCAAATGTTTCCTATGATGATGTGTTTGAACTTGAAGATATTAACAGTCAGTTTCCGGCGGCGGACGCAGCCTTTGTGATTGGCGCCAATGATGTGACAAATCCGGCGGCCAAGACCGACCGCAGCAGCGCCATTTATGGCATGCCCATTCTGGACGTGGAAAAGGCCCGCACCGTGCTGTTCGTCAAGCGCGGTATGGGGTCGGGTTATGCCGGGGTCGAGAACGAATTATTCTTTCGGGATAACACCATGATGCTGTTCGCCGACGCTAAAAAAATGGTTGAGGATATTGTAAAAGCGCTACAGCATTAGCGCATCTTGCTCTTGGGGTTGTGGCAGGCCATATTAGGCGCATGACAATCAGAAAAATCGCCCGCATGGGGCATCCGGTTTTGCGCAAACCGGCATTGCCCATAAAGGATCCGCTGGACCCGGAAGTTCAGCGGCTGATCGATGATATGATTGAAACCATGATCGACGCCAATGGGGCAGGGCTGGCGGCGCCACAGGTGTATGAATCCCTGCGGCTGGTCATTTTTCAGGCGCCTGGCGAACGCGCCGGGGTGCGTGATGGCGAAGAGGCGTTTGATCACACAGCGCCGCTGAGCGTACTGATCAATCCGGTGATCGAAGTGCTGGACCAGGACATGCAGACGGGCTGGGAGGGATGCCTGTCCGTGCCGGGTTTGCGTGGGGCGGTGACGCGCTACAACCATATCCGCTATTCAGGGCTGGACCGGGCGGGCAAGCCGCTGTCGCGCGTGGCGCGCGGTTTTCATGCGCGCGTGGTGCAGCATGAATGTGACCATCTGGATGGCATTCTGTACCCGCAACGGATGCAGGATTTAAGTCAATTACTGTTTGAAACCGAGATCGGACATTATATTGCCGCATCACGCGATGGCAGTGACGAATGAGTGAGATGGATCATCCGTCTACAGACTATTTGTCAGACGTTCGTCAGGCGGTGCTTGATGCAGCGCTTCCGCATGCGCCATTTGATGGTTGGTCGGAGCGCATGTTTCGGGCTGCGGTGCAGGACGCAGGTGTGGACAGCGGGTTGGTGCTGCTTGCGTTTCCGGATGGCGTAATCGATTTGCTGGATGTTTTCTGGTCATCAAGGGACCGTATGTTGACGCAGGAGATTTCCCGGCGCGGATTGCATAACAACCATCTGTCGCAACGCATTTCTGAAGCCTTAAAGATTTATATCGGGTTGCTGCGTCCACATCGTGAGGCGGTGCGAAGGGCGCTGGCCTTGCAGGCATTGCCGCTGAATGTTCCGGGGGGTCTGGTTTTTCTGTACCGTACGGTGGATACGATATGGCGCGCAGTGGGGGATAAGTCTACGGATTTTAATTTTTATACAAAGCGGGCAACATTGGCGGCGGTGGTGGTGTCTGTAATGACACACTGGCTTGGCGAAGGCGGTGATGATGTGGATGCGATGCACGGCTTTATCGAACGCCGCATCGGGAATGTGCTGGCATTTGAAAAAGTGAAGGCGCGTGTTGGCGGAATGACGCAATATCTGCCGTCGCCGGGGCCATTGCTGGGGCGGCTTGCCGCGCGATTTACCGGGGCGCGCTAGCCGCCCCTGAGCGAATGATCATGCCGGTTGAAGAGATAGACTATCTCGATCCCCTACAGGCTTTTGCGCCATGGGCCGGACAGGCCTGGTCGATGCTTCTGGATTCCGCACAGCAGGATGGGGGGCAGGGGCGTTACAGCTATATATGCGTAAATCCGTACCGAACGCTAATGGTGAGGGGTGGCCAGCTATTCGTGGATGATCTGGCTGTGCAGAATGAACCATTCGTCCAGTTGGAAAATATGCTGGGGCGAAACAGATTACCAATGCTTCCAGGTTTGCCGTCATTCCAGGGCGGTGCGGCGGGATATATTGGTTATGAAATGGGCCGGTTTCTGGAGCCGGTTCCTGTTCCGGGTACGGATGATATGCATTTGCCGGACATGGCGCTGGGGTTTTATGATCAAATCATCGCCTTTGATGGCATGGAGCGCCGCGCGTGGATTGTAGCACAGGATGTGGGGGGGCGGGATCAGCGTGTGCGGCTTGAGCGGTTGCATGTGACGCTTATAGCGGCTCGTGCGGCGCCCCTGCCAGCAATAGCCGGCAGGTTTGATATTGGAAAATGGAAGGCAAATTTTTCTCAATCTGAATATGCACATGCAGTGGTGAAGGTGATTGATTTCATTCTGGACGGTGATATTTTCCAGGCCAATATTGCGCAACGGTTTACCCTGAATTTAGGGCCGCAATTTGACCGCTACGGCTTTTATCGCCGGTTGCGTGAGGTCAATCCCGCGCCGTTTTCCGCATTTATGGAAATGGGCGCTTTTGCGATTGCGTCTTCGTCACCGGAACGGTTTCTGAAGATAGGGAATGGAAAAGCAGAGGCGCGTCCCATTAAAGGTACGCGCCCGCGCGGGACGAATTCCGGACAGGATGCGGCGCTGGCGCGTGCGCTGACGCAAAGCGAAAAGGACCGCGCTGAAAATGTGATGATTGTCGACTTGCTGCGCAATGATCTCAGCCGTGTGTGCCAGGATGGCAGTGTCGATGTGCCCGCGCTATGCGCACTGGAAAGTTTTGCTTCCGTGCATCATCTGGTTTCGACCGTCACGGGTGTTTTGCGCCCAGGGCTTGGACCTGTTGATGTTTTACGCGCAGCTTTTCCTGGCGGATCGATTACGGGCGCGCCGAAAATTCGCGCCATGCAGATCATCGCGCAACTGGAGCCGCATATACGCGGTCCCTATTGCGGCTGTCTTGGATATATTGGTTTTGATGGCGGCATGGATATGAATATTGCCATCCGCACCATCGCCATGAATGCGCATCAGGCGGTGTTCCATGCGGGCGGCGGGATAGTTGCAGATTCCGCGCCAATGGATGAGTATACCGAAAGCCTGGACAAGGCGCGGGCGCTGTTCACCGCATTTGGTATTGTGCCGCCATGATTTTGCTGATCGATAATTATGACAGTTTTGTGCACAATCTGGCGCGCTATGTGGGTGAGCTTGGGTTTGAGCGCAGGGTTGTGCGCAACGACGCGATAAGCGTTGATGAAATTTCTGTTCTGTCGCCGCAGGCGATATTGCTGTCGCCTGGCCCATGCGGACCGGCGCAGGCCGGAATCTCTCTTGATATTGTGAAAGCGTTTGGTTCGCGCATTCCCATGCTTGGCGTCTGTCTGGGGCATCAGGTGATCGCCGAAAGTTATGGCGGGGCTTTGCGCCGGGCGCTTGAGCCGCGTCATGGCAAGGCATCGCTGATCAGCCATGATGGAGCGGGAATATTTCAGGGGCTGCCAAATCCATTACGGGCGGGGCGTTATCACTCATTGGCCGTTGATATTCCGCCGGAGGGGCGGCTTCGGGTGACAGCCCGTGCAGAGGATGGTGAAATCATGGCGCTGGCGCATGACAGCCTGCCTATATACGGCGTTCAGTTTCATCCGGAATCAATTCTGACGGAAGGCGGCCATGTATTGCTTGGTAATTTTCTGCGTCTTGCGGGTGAGTGGAATGCGGTGCGCCGGCGGGGTGCGGCATGATTTGCTGGCTGAACGGCGTATATGAAAATATCGAACAGGTGCGCATTGATCCCCGGGACCGTGGATTTTTGCTGGGCGATGGAATTTTCGAAACCATGCTGGCGGTTGACGGGGCCGTGCATCACGCCAATCAGCATTTGGCGCGCCTGTCTGGCGCGGCGGAATTGCTCGGTATCCCGATGCCATTTTCAAATGTTGAAATTACCGATGCGATGATGAACCTGTTGAAAGTAAACCATTTGACTTTGGGGCGCGCCGCACTTCGTCTGACGCTTACCCGTGGCGTGGGCGCGCGCGGTGTGGCGCCGCCGTCAGAAGCTGCGCCTACAATTTTAATGACAGTGGTTTCTGCTCCGCCGCCTCCGGTGCAGATGCGGGGGATTATTTCCTCTTATGTCAGAAATGAAAAATCAGTCAGCTCACGGATTAAAAGTCTTAACTATCTGGATAATATCCTGGCCCGGAACGAGGCCGTCCAGCAGGGCGCGGATGAAGCGCTTATGTGCAATAATTCTGGCGATATCGCCTGCGCCAGCGCGGCGAACATATTTATTGCGGCAGATGGCGTGCTTTATACCCCGCCTGTTGGCAATGGCGCGTTAGCGGGGATTATGCGCGGTATTGTCATGGAAGCGGCGATGGCGCAGGACATTCCGTATCACGAGGCCCCGATTTCACGCGCCGCACTGGCGAACGCATCAGAAGCGTTTTTGACCAACGCACTGATCGGCGTGTGTCCTCTGACCTGGATTGACGGCCTTCCTGTTGGAAGCGGCGAAACAGGGCCGATTACGCGCAGGCTGCGTGCCTAGCACAGATCGCGAATCATCGTCGATACGGTGACATGACCGCCAGCATAGCGTTCGTAATTTTTTTCGACATCTCCGAGCCGGTACAGATAATTCACCATCAGGCCGTGCGATTGCGCCAGCCCTTTACCCGACTGATCGCCGAGCCAGTTAATGCGCTCGATACGCGCGCCATTGCTTAGATGGAAATGTGCAACAGGGTCTTTTGCGCGGTTGGTATCGGCCCGTTCCTGATAAAGATATTGGGCGCACAGGCGCATCAGGGGCGCGCGTAACGCCATGGCCTTGCGTGGATCATTGGGCCAGTTTTTATCCTTCAACAGTGCCTGCAATGCGTTGTCCGGCCTGTCTTCACCGGAAATTGCGGTGAGTTGCAAAGTCTCTGTCACCGGCAATTGCGTGCTGACTTTTTCCGATGCGCATGCCTGGGCAAGCCATGACGCAAAGCCGGGAATGGGCGACAGTGTTGCAAAGGTTTTTAATTTTGGAAATTCCGCCTGCAATTCTCCAACGACCCGCTTGATCAGAAACTCGCCGAAGCTGACGCCGGCAAGCCCGGCCTGGGCATTGGATATGGAATAAAAAATTGCGGTGTCGGCTTCTTCCGCATTGCTTGACGGCGATGTTTCATCCAGCAAATTCTGCACATTGGCGGCCATGCCGTTGACCAGTGCAACCTCGACAAAAATCAGCGGTTCATCGGGCATGGCGGGGTGAAAAAATGCAAAACACCGGCGGTCAGAATCCAGCCGGTTTTTCAAATCGCTCCAGGAACGGATTTCATGCACGGCCTCGTAGGCAATCAGTTTTTCCAGCAGCGCTGCGGGGGAATTCCATCCGATGGTATGCAGTTCCAGAAATCCCGCATCGAACCAGGACGCCAGCAATATGCGCAGCTCCCGCCCAAGCGGGGCAAGCTGCGCATCCTTGCGCGACAGCCGCAGCAGGTCGGCGCGCAGATCGACCAGAAATTTTACGCCACCGGCAATGCCATTAAAACGCTTCAGCAGCCGTAAGCGGGGTGATTCCAGAAGGTCGCGCAATGTTTCCTCGGCGGTAATCAGGGCTGCGCCGCTGGCCTGCGCCAGGTCCAGCGCAACGGCGCGCACCGCGCCGTGATCCACGCCATACTGCACCGCCAGCATATTAAGAAAACGTTGGCGTCCGGTATCGTTCAGCATCAGATAATAACGGCCAATTTCGGCGGCGTCAGTGCGGGCGGAAACTTCGCCGCCGCGCGCAGCAAGGCAGGCATCTATGCGCGTGCGCAGCCACTGCAAATCATCATCGGGTAATCCCGGGCGGATGCTTTTGGTGAGTGCAATGCGCGCCGCCCCGGTCAAGCCACGCCAGGCGCGCGCAATCCGGTTGCCAGTCTGGGATAAAAATCTGGATGAGCTTCTGTTATCTTGCGGGATAAGTTCATTTGGCATGGTGTGGTCAATCTGACAATGGGTGATCTATGCAATAATGTCCGGATAAATCTGATCCTGAATTCGGGCTATCTCATCGCGCAGGCTTAGTTTCTTTTTCTTCAGCCGTTGTAGCTGCAATTGATCCACGCGAACGGATGCCTGGAGCGCATCTATCGCTGCGTCAAGGTCGCGGTGTTCCTGACGCAATGTCTGCAGGCGGGTGGTTAAGGATTCCTTGTCTTCCATTCGCGGAGACTATCATAAATTGCTTTATTCGTCCTGCTTTAAGCGGAAATTTTTCGTCTGTTATTCGCCCCAGCGTGGCAGGGCAGGAACTTCCAGATCAAATAAATCCAGCACACGTCCCAGATTATGTTCCACCATATCGGCCAGACCGACCGGCCGGGTGTAAAATGCGGGCATTGGCGGGGCGATGATTGCGCCCATTTCAGCCAGTTGCGTCATGGTGCGCAAATGGCCGGCATGCAACGGGGTCTCGCGCACCATCAGCACCAGCCTGCGGCGTTCTTTCAGCACCACGTCGGCCGCGCGTGTGAGCAAATTTGAGGTTGCGCCCGTGGCGATTTCCGCCATGGTCCGCACCGAACAGGGGGCGACGATCATGCCCATGGTGCGGTAGGAACCGCTGGCGATGGGGGCCGCAATATCGCCAATGCGATAATGCCTGTCCGCCCTGGCGGTGACATCGGACAGTTTGAAATCGGTTTCCTCAGCAATGGTCATCGCCCCCGGACGGCTGATGACCAGATGGGTTTCGACACCAAGATCGCGTAGAATTTCCAGTAATCTAATGCCAAAAATCACCCCTGTTGCGCCGCTGATGCCCACAATTATTCGGGGTTTAGGCGAGGCGGAGCCAGCTTGGCCCAACCCCGCCTGACGTAATAATTCTGTTGTGGGGACTTGTAGAACCTGGGCAAAGGCATCCACCCAATCCAGCCGCAGCGCCTGTTTGCCCAGAAGAATACGGCTTATCACCGCCCGGTCACGGCCAATTGCATGCGCCAATTGCCCCTGGGTTGCCCCGATTGATTTGAGCCTTTGTTTTATCCAGGATGAATTCATTTCATAATTATGAGAATATCTCAAATATTGTCAAATTATTTTGTGCCTGACTTTTGACAGGAATCGTGCTTCAATGAACTGTCTGAACCATATAGGAGGATCGGCAATGAGCCTTGAATCACATATTGATGCGCTTCAGAAAGAACATGACCGTCTCGACGGCATGATCGCGCAGGAGCTTCGCCATCCCAGCGCCGATGATCTGGAACTTACCCACATGAAACGTGAAAAGCTGCGTCTGAAGGATGAAATTGCGCGGCTTTCCGGCAAGCGGCACGTCCACGCAGGATAGCTGCTTTATCCGGTTTTGCGGGCAATGCACATCATGAAAGGTGAGGTGTAAGGGTTGGGCCGTAGGCCCAGCCATGGCCCCAGCGCCCAGAAGGGCGCGGACAGGGCGATTTTTATCACCTGCAAGGGGCGGCTGCCTAGCAGCCGTTCCAATGCGCCAAATTGTATCACACCCAGATGCGCCAGCAGCACAGGCCCCCCGGAAACTATCTCCAGCCCCGCATCCATGTGCGCACGCGCCAATTGTTCGTATGTGAGCGGGACATGTTTTTCATAAAGCGCCCGGTCAAAAAACCGTTGCAACCACCCTAACGGTCCCGTCATGTTGGGAACGAGTGTGATCATCAAACCGCCCGGTTTGAGAAATGCGGCGCAGGCCGCCACCGCCATCGCCGTATCTGCGAAATGTTCCACCAGGCCATTCGAAAATACGAAATCGAATGTGTTCAATTGGTCCGTCGGCGGATTAAATAAATCTCCCTGCATAATGTTGCCTGTAATGCCCATTCGATCCAGCAGGTTCTGCGTGGCGGCGCAGCCTTGTGGCGAATAGTCGATGCCGGAAATCTGACAGCCATGTATGCGGTGAAAATAAGCCAGCCAGCGCGATCCGCCACACCCGATCTCGATCAGTTTTTTTCCGGCGGAATTTTCGCCTGCCAGCACGGTGGTGAAAATCTGATGCAAGTGGCGATAGGCATAATTGCGCAACCCGCTCTTGTGCGGATCAATGGGGGAAAGCGGACGGCCATCCCGCCACAGGGCATTCCAATATTCGCGTCCGGTTATTGGTCTGGCGTCCATCATGGTTTTGGTTTGGTGGCGACAATGGTGATAATGCCATAATTATTGTTACGCATCTGCCAGCGGCCATAAAGCATGCCGGCGATACGATCAATTGCAGCCAGTGGATGTGAGATGGCATAACGCAATGTCGTGCCCATGCCGCGCGTCAGGCCCTTGCGCTGAATGTAAAGATGGCGTGATTCAGGCGTATCGCGCCAGTGCAGGGAGCGGCGGCGCAGCCGTGCCCAGCAATAATAAAGAATATTAACCGGCGTCATTTCAAATATGGCGTCATCATAGCGGACTTTCTGCATTTCCAGACCCGCATCGGCCAGATAGGCGCGCAGCGTTTTTTCGGTAAAGAAATACAGGTGGCGGGGAATGTCCTCGTTGAAAAGCGCGCGTGATGAAAGCGATTCAAAATTTGTCACCAGAAACGCAAACTGGCCGCCGGGCTTCAGTAGCGCCGCCGCCTTGGTGAAATAGGCGCGCGGGTCATGCACATGTTCCAGCACGGCCCAGGCGGTAATTGCATCATAGCGCGGCCCATCAAAGGCCAGTTCCGGCAGGGGAATGCGATGCACGGGAAAATCCGTAATTGCCTTGGCGTTGGGCGAAACCTCCAGCCCTTCTACTTGCCAGCCGCGATCACGCATAAAGCGCGGAAACTCCCCTTTGGCGCAACCAATATCCAGCAATAAAGGCAGGGCGCCATTGGCTTTGGCGGCGGTGTCAGCAAGCAGGGCGGCCTGCGCGGCGTAGCGGTTACGATGCGCGCCAGAATTTTCAAACTCACTAAAAAATTTTGGCGGGTAATAATGTGTCATTTGCGCGGGCGAAGGGCGCGGATTCACAAAGCCCAGGCCACAGCGTGCGCAGCTGGCAATTGAAAACCAGTCGGCCGTATCGAACAGCGTGTCGGGCTGTTCGTAGGCGTGTGTCAAATCCGTTCCGCCGCAAAGGTTGCAGGCTATATGTTCCATGTTAAGGCCTGCGTTCCATCGGATTGGCGGGCAGATGAAATTGGGTCACCGCATAGGTTACCGCAAACAGCAGAAAAAACGTAATTGCGGTGGCGGCAGCGATTCCCGGCGCGCCAAAGTGTTGCATAAAAAAGTAATTCAGGATCAGGTTTAATGCCGCCGCGGCAAGTGAAAGTAATAATAGCTGAATGTTTCGTCCAAGCGCCGCCAGCACCCGCGCCAGAACAACCCATCCCAGATAAAATGGAATTTGCAAGATATAGAATGCCTGCACGCCTGCCACCAGATGCGTATCTTCGCTGCTGAACCGCCCACGCTGAAACATGATCTCAATAATTGGCGGGCTGAACCAGGATATGAATATACAAACAGGCAGAGCCAATGCGAGCGTCAGCAATACGCACCGCCGGACGAGGCTTCGCAGGCCCGCCCAATCCGCGGTGCTGGCCAGTGTTGCGAAAGCAGGCAGCACCGCCGCCCCCAGGGCCAGCGCGCCAACAGATCCGGTCAGTGAAACAAGGCGTCCGCCAAAAATGATTCCGGTAATCGCGCCAGGGCCAATGCTTGTGGCCATGGCCTGATCGACGGCAGGAATAAGCCCCAGAATGGCGGCGCCTGCGAACAGAGTTGCGAATGCGCGTTCAAACCCGCCATGCATGGAAAATGTCAGGTGTGGCGCAACCAGCAGCCCGCGCCGGTACAGCACATATCCCATCACCAGAAATTCCAGCGCCGCGCCAAGCAGCATGCCATTCACAAATGCCCAGGCGCCATGCATCTGCGCGTAATTGACCAGCATGAAAATTGTCACGATTGGGCTGAGCGCCGGAACGCATGCCGGAAGCGCCAGATCGCCTTGCGAATTGGCGATGGCGGTCCACAGCGCCGCAAAACCATGGAGCGGCACCAGCAGGCATAGCAGCAGCAGCCAGTGTTGCCCGAGCGCCATTTTCTCTGGCGTTAAATGCGAGGCCAATAAGGGCAGATAGAGCGGTGACGCAAGCGCGGCCAGCAGCGCAAGCCCGCAAAACCCGATCAGTGCAGCCCCATTGGCGCGCGCGATGGTGGCGCGTAAAGCTTCAACCCCGCCCTGCTGGCGCGCATTCATCAGTGTAGGGATAATGGCCGCCCCCGCACAGGCAAGAATGGCGAAAAAAAGAAAGGATGGCGCCAGATAGGCGATCAGGAAAACATCCAGATCGGCGCCGACGCCAAATACCGCCGCCGCCGCCACTTCCCGGCCAAACGATAAAAAACGCACCGCTATGGTGATAAAGCCGATGATCCCGGCGCTACGCGCAATGCCGCTCAGGGTGGCGGGGCGTATCACGCAGCCTATACCGTCAGGCGCAGGCGCCGGATATTTTCCGCATAGGCCCCCGGTCCGCCGGTGAAGGTGGCGGTGCCTGCCACCAGCACATCCGCGCCAGCCGCCATCGCCAGTTTTGCCGTGTCGAAATTGATGCCGCCATCAACCTCAAGGTCAATCTGCTTGCCCAGCGCGTCAATGCGCGCGCGCAGGGCGCGAATTTTTTCCAACTGGCCATGAATAAATTTCTGCCCGCCAAAGCCCGGATTGACACTCATCACCAGCACCAGATCCAGATCGGGCAGCAGATAATCCACCGCCGCCACCGGCGTGCCGGGATTGAGCGCCAGTCCGGCCTTTTTGCCCAGCCGTTTGATCTCGTGAATGGTGCGGTGAATATGCGGCCCTGCTTCGGGATGCACGGTGATGATGTCGGCGCCCGCATCGGCAAAGGCGGCCAGATAGGCATCGACGGGCGAAACCATCAGATGCACATCGAAGATCTGTTTCGTATGCGGACGCAGCGCCTTCACCACATCCGGGCCGATGGTGATATTGGGCACAAAATGCCCGTCCATCACATCAATGTGAATATAATCCGCACCGGCTGCGGCCACGCGCGCCACCTCTTCGCCCAATTGGGCAAAGTCGGCGGACAGAATCGACGGGGCAATACGGACAGGCTGTTGCATGGCCCGTGTGTATCAGCTTGCAGCATGGGGGGCAATATCGGGGATGGAAGCTATCCAACAAACCTCTGATAATCCACGATCAGGCCCGCCACCGCCGCGTTGACCAGTTTTTCCCCATCAACAGGGTTGGCCAGCGCGGGGTCGGAGCCGATGCGGCCGTCGGGGAATTTAGCGCGGTAATCTTCGGGGCCGCTGAAGCGGCCATTGGGGGCGATGCGGGGGTCTAGCGTCGCGGATTTGATCGCATCCGGATAGGCATATTGGGTGATCGCCACTTCCGATGGGGTGGCGTGGCTGCCATGGCCTTCGGGGTAGAGGGTCTGGCACAGGGCGTGCACGCCTTCATATTGCCACCAGCTCTGCACCCGGCATTCAAGCCGGTTCAGGACGGAGCGCCCGGGATTTACTTCTTCGGTGATTTCTTTTACCGCTTTATTCAGGGGTGCGATATTACCGCCATGGCCGTTGAAAAAATAGATTTTGCGAAAGCCATGCTGGTCCAGCGATGCGGCCCATTCGCGCATGGCCGCAATGAAGGTTTCCGGGCTGAGGCTCATACTTCCCGCAAAGCCCATATGGTGGGCGGCGACGCCCACGGGAAAAGCAGGGGCGACAAGAATGCCCGCCTGTTCGCCAGCACGGCGCGCAATCAGTTCAACACTGATCGTGTCGGTGCCGATCAGGCCGGTTGGCCCATGCTGTTCGGTCGAACCTACGGGCACGATAATGCCTTTGCTGTGCGTCAGATAGGCGTCCACTTCGGGCCAGGTGCACAGTTCCAGTTGCATGTTATTTTTGCTGAAATACGGGTTTGCGTTTTTCGGCCATGGCGCGCACGGCTTCCTTGTGATCCTGGCTGTTCCAGCATTGCGCGATGCGCGCCTTGATGACGTCACTGTCCGCCTCGCCGCGCGCCAGTTCATTCAGGCTGCGTTTCATGGTTTGCACCGACAGCGGCGCGAGTGCCGCCAGGTCCTGCGCCAGTTGGCGGGTGCGGTCCGCCAGTTGATCGCGCGGGACCAGATAATCGATGAAGCCTATTTGCAGCATGGCCTGCGCATCAAAGGTTTCGACCGCCAGAATGATGCGCTTGGCGGCGCTTAATCCGACGCGGGTGATCAGGCGCATCAAGCCTTTTTCGGGATAGTGAATGCCCAGCCGCGATGGCGGCACAAACATGCGCATGCCTTCAACGCCAATGCGAAAATCACAACACAGGGAAACTTCTCCGCCGCCGCCATAGACGCTGCCATTAAAGGCGCAGATCGTTGGCAGACGAAAATTTTCCAGCGCGTCGGTCAGGTCTTCAAACGGATTGCCCTTGAAGCTGCGGTCGGCGACCTCGTTCAGGAACGCGCCGGAACAGAATGTTTTTTCGCCCGCCCCGGTCAGCACCAGCACGCGCAGGCTCTGATCCTTGTCGAGTTCCATGAGCGCATCGCGCAGCGCCAGCATGTCTTCCTGCGACAGGGAGTTATGCCGTTCGGGCCGGTTCAGGGTCAGCGTGGCGCAACCATCGGAAATATTTAGCAGCAGCCCGTCGGCCAGAGTTTGCATTGCGTGTTCAGACATGTTGATTTCCAAACAGGGTAAATGGTGTCGGCCAGTATGGCATGGCGGGGCGTAAATGTCGCAATACTAACTGCGCCCTATTCCAGTTCCTCGCGCAGCAGTTCCAGTTCCAGCCATTGGGTTTCGGCGGCCGTGACTTCGGCTGTCAGGGTTTCAAGCGTGGCTGCGAGTTTGGCGAATCCCGCCGGATCGCGGGTGAACAGGTTGGGATCGGCCAGCTTGGCTTGCACGGCTTTGATCTTGTCCTGCAGGTGTGCAATGTGCTTCGGCAGGGTTTCCAGCGCGTGCTTGTCTTTAAAGCTGAGCCGGGGTTTGGCCGGTGATGGTTTACCGGGTGTGGCGGCAGGCTTTTTTGATGCGGATTTGGGGGCGCTTGCGGCGGCAAAGCCATGCCCGCGCTGGGCCAGCATATCGGAATAGCCGCCAGCATATTCGATCCAGCGGCCATCGCCTTCCGCCACGATCACGGATGTGGCGACCCTATCGATAAAGTCACGGTCATGGCTGACCAGCAGCACGGTGCCGGGATAATCACTGAGCATTTCCTGCAACAGATCGAGGGTTTCCAGGTCCAAATCATTGGTCGGCTCGTCCAGCACCAGAAGATTGGATGGCAACGCCAATGCGCGCGCCAGCAGCAGCCGCCCGCGTTCGCCGCCGGACAGCACCCCCACCGGGGCCTGCGCCTGATCGGGCGTGAACAGGAAATCTTTCAGATAGCTCATCACATGTTTGGGTTGCCCGGCAATGGTCATGCTGTCGCCGCCGCCGGGATTGATCATTTCGCGTAATGTGGCGGTGGGGTCCAGTGTGTCGCGGCGCTGATCCAGCGTTACCATCTGTACCGTGTCTGCCACGCGCACCTTTCCCGCATCCGGGGCCATTGCGCCGGTCAGCAGTTTCAGCAATGTGGTCTTGCCTGCGCCATTGGGGCCCAGCAGGCCAATGCGATCACCGCGCTGAATGCGCAGACTGAAATCGCGCACCATGACGCGCGGGCCATAGGCCTTGGAAATGTCAGACGCTTCGATGATCAGCTTGCCCGCTGATTCGCTTTGCGCGACAGTGAATTTGACATTTCCGGTGGCGCGGGTCTGGGTGCGGCGTTGTTCGCGCAGGCCAGCCAGCGCGCGCAGACGGCCTTGATTGCGCTTGCGCCGCGCCGTGACGCCATAGCGTATCCAGTCTTCTTCCATGGCGATTTTGCGGTCCAGTTTGTGCTGGTCGCGTTCTTCCTGTTCCAGCACGGTGTCACGCCAGGCCTCAAATTCGCCAAAGCCCTGCGCCAGGGTGCGGATCACGCCACGATCCAGCCACAGGGTTTCTCGTGACAGGTTCTGCAAAAATCTCCGGTCATGGCTGACCAGCACAATCGCCCCGCGCATATTGGCAAGCTCGTTTTCAAGCCATTCAATGGCGGGCAGGTCCAGATGGTTGGTCGGTTCGTCCAGCAGCAGAATATCCGGCTGCGGCGCTAATACCTGCGCCAGCGCCGCGCGGCGCGCCTCGCCGCCGGACAGGGTTTTGGGGTCAGCCTGTCCGTCAATGCCCAGTGATTCCAGCAGATAATCTACCCGGTAGGCGTCATCACCGGGGGTAAGGCCTGAGGCCGCATAATCGCGAACCGTTTTATACCCGCCGAGGTCAGGTTCCTGGGGCAGATAGCGCAGGGTCGTGGCGCCGGACAATATTCGTTCGCCCTTATCGGGTGCGATCAGCCCGGCGGCGATTTTGAGCAATGTCGATTTGCCGGATCCATTTCGTCCCACCAGGCACAGCCGCGCCCCGGCCATGACGGACATCTGGGCATCGCGTAATAGTTGCGCGCCGCCCAAACGGGTGCTGACATTCTGTAACAGTAACAAGGGAGGCGCCATAAAAGCTTAATATCCATATTGCATTAAGGGAGGGGGCTGAATCTTGGTCCTTTCGGCCATCGCCGGAAGCGGCTATGTTATCCAGCCAGTCAAGGGTGGTGTCAACCAGCCACCTGAGCGGGCAGGGGATTAACAAACGAAAGACAACATTGCGTGCGCAACCATCTGCGGTTCTTTAATCTGTGGCTGCAAAATCCAACCAAAATGGGCGCCGTGGCGCCCAGCAGCAAAAATCTTGGAGCCGCAATGGCGGCGGAAATTGATCCGGGGGCGCCGGGCGTCGTGATCGAACTTGGCGGGGGCACGGGCAGTATTACGGCCGCGCTGCTGCTTCGCGGCGTCCCGCCCAGGGATCTGGTAGTGATCGAGCGTGAGCCTTCCTTGTGCGAAGTCATGCGTGCGCGCTTTCCCGATATCCGGATTATCTGCGGTGATGCGCGCGAACTTGAAAAAATTCTGGCGGCGGCTGGGATCACCCATGTCAAAGCGGTTATTTCGGGCTTACCCCTGCTGTCTTTGTCCAAAGAGGTTGAGCGCGATATTATACACCAATGCTTTGCCGTTTTGCCGCCGGAAGGTTTTATGATGCAGTTCACCTATGTGCCACGCCCGCCGGTGGGCCGCGCCATAGCGCTGGAGCTTGATCTGGAGGCAACCCGTACGGCCTGGGTGCTGGATAATATCCCGCCATCCACGGTCTGGATTTACCGGCGGCGGGCCGTTCCATCGGCGATGCGCCAGAGCGCCTAACCCAGTTCCCTGCCGCGATAGAGGACGCGGCGTAGCTGGATGGGGCCGGTGGCGGTGAGGGCTGTTTTGTCGAGCCGCATCTGGCCGTTTTGCATGCTGAGACCGGCCAGCGCATAGGCCGCTGATATCATGCGGGCGGCGGCGCCGGAATACCAGCTCCAGCCGCCGCGCCCCTCATAGCCTTCGCCGAAATAGACATCGGCGGGTTGCTGGTGTGGAGCCAGCCCATAAATTTCCCAGCGTCCGGGCGCAAGATTATCCAGGGGTGAAATTTTCAGCCAGATTTCCGCCGCTCGCGCTTGCAGATGCTGCGCCAGATCAGGTTTGCCTTCTTCTGTCGCCATGCTGCTCAGGCGCATCAGCGCATCCACCATCCAGGAGGCGCCATGGGAATATTGCCCGCCATTTTCGCGAACCCCGGGCGGATATTCGGCAATGCGCCCCGGATAGGGGCTGGAATTTTCATCAAACGGCCTATCCAGCAGCAGGACCAGATCGCCCAGTTCCAGTTTGGCGAGCGCCGCGTCCATGGCGGTGCGTCCGCGTTCCAGATCAGCCACACCCGACAGAATTGGCCATGCGGCGGAGAGTGTATCCAGCGGCGTCATTTCTTCACCCGCATCGGTGATCAGGCGAATATAGCGATCCTCGCGCCACATCTTATTCAGGGCCTTGCGCAGCGTTTCCGCCTCGCGCAGATAATGTTCTTTCGCTGCGATAGTTTCCTTGCGCGCCGCAAGACCGGCAAATCCCAGCAGCACATCATGCAGGAAAAAGCCCAGCCATACGCTTTCGCCACGTCCGCCAATTCCGGCAATATCAAAGCCGTCATTCCAGTCGCTTGCGCCGATCAGCGGCAGGCCGTTTTTGCCCTTGCGTGACAGCGCCAGATCGATGGCGCGTTTGCAATGTTCGTAAATACTGCCGCTGTCGCGTGACGGGCGTGGTGCGACCAGCAGATGATGCTGGCCCCGGGGCAGGGGATCACCTTCCAGGAACGCCACTTGCTGATCCAGCAGGGCGTCATTACCGCTTGCTGCGACATAGCGCGCCGTCACATAGGGCAGCCAAAGATGCGGATCACCGGAGCTGGTGCGCTGCCCGATGCCGGTTCCCCCCCTTACGGCCTGATGCCACCATTTCAGCACATCGCCTTCACGGAATTGTTGCCCCGCATGCAGCATGATCTGGCGGCGCGCAAGATCAGGTTGCGTGAAAATCAGCGGCAGCACATCCTGCAATTGATCGCGGTACCCATAGGCGCCACTGCGCTGATTTGGTCCTGCCCGGCCCCACAGCCGCGAGGCCAGCACCTGATAGGGCAGCCAGTCATTCACGAGACTGTCAAAGTCTGGCCGGTTCGTTTCAATGCGCACCACAGACAGTTTTTCCCGCCACCAGTGTTTTGTTTTTTCCAGGGCGTCAGCAGCGGCTGCTGGATCGCGGTAGCGGCGGATAAGTATTTCTGCTTCTTCGCGGGTTCTGGTTTGACCCAGCATCATAACAATACTTATTTCCCCGTGGGGTGGAACGTCTATATCGCCAAGCATGGCCGCTATGCGGTGACCATCGTCTAATTGTGATACATCGCCACGGCCTTGCGTCAGCATATAAGGCGTACACAGATCATATCCTGCGCCACCTATAAAATGCGTACGGACGGTTTCCATGACAGGCGCATTCAGGCTGCTGGCGGCAAAAGCCCAGCCCTGATGAAAATCATTGTGCGGATTAAGGAAAAACAACGCGCCAAGTTCTGCGCTCTGTGCTGTTTCGATATGCTCCATACTGTCGCGCGCCAGTTCCGCCATTGCGATTTGCGTATAGGGCGCAATGCTGAACCGCGCCGCCTTGCCGGTAGTGTTGCGGATGGTCAGGGTGCGCAGTTCCACCGGCTGATCGGGCGGGATGAAAATATTAAGGGCATATTCCCGTCCAGGGACTGATTTATGAAATTCGGCATAGCCCAATCCGTATACGGCATGATGCTGCGCATCGCGCCGCCGGTAGGGGACATAGCAGGGCGTGTCGATTTCGCCAGTATCACGATCTTTCACATAGATCATCTGAGTGGGGGATTGGGCCGGGATGGTGTCGAGACAGAAAGTGCTGAGACCATTTTGCTGCGCATTTCCGGCGAACGAAAATATCGCGCCATCATTGCTGGTGATGGTTCCATGCCCCAGCGGGTTGGCCAGCACATGCGCCATGGGGCGCACGGTGTCGCAGGCCAGATGCAGTTCTTTGCCATCGGCGGAATAGCTGAAGGGCAGAGGGCCGGTTTCATACCGGGAATGTGGCGGAATTAATTCCCGCTTGCGCGCCAATACGGTGTCAAGTGTGGCAGCGTCCACAGACGGCGTTCCCGCATACCGGCTGATGTAAGCCGCCGCTTCGTATTCATCGCGCGCATAACCATCCGTGAACGCAATATCCACCGTGCCGCCCGGTGGGATTTCAACACGAAGTTGCAGGCTGGCGGCGGGATCAAAACTATAGAGCGATCCTTCATCATCAATCGGGCGGTGACGCCCGCCATTAAGAATATCGGGCGCACCAAGCGTGCCGGTTCCGATAAAATGCGGCCTGCAATCTTCATAACCCAGCAATTGTACAGGCCCGAGCCGGTCAATATCCACATGCACGGCATGAAACGCGACCTCTCGCGACATGCGCTTTTTATGCGGATTGGCATGCCCATTATGCAGCAGACGATTGCGCGCCATCACCGCGCCAAGCTTGCGCACGAACATCGTGCCGATATGAATTGCGTTATAGTCCGCATGGCGGCTATAGCCATCCAGGGTGTTCAGCGCCCATTCCTGATAGCTGGTCAGGATCAGTATGCGGGCTTGCGTGCTGCTATTCTGCAAACGGATGCGCCAATGTTCTATGGGTGCATCCGGCGCAATTTCCACAAGCGCTTCGGCCTGTATGCCGCCATGACTGTTTGTCCAGCAGGCTGAAGTGGGAGTGGGCCGCTCCAGCGCGCAATCCGCACCTGTCACGCCCACGGGCTGATGGCCTATAGACCATAGGGGGCCAGCCGGATTGCCGCCTTCGCCCATTTCGCGCAAATAGAAAAACTTGCCTTTAATGTCCAGCGCGTCCTGCGGGCGGCGCGTTAGGTCAATTTCGTTTCCCTTGCGTACCGCACTGAATGCGCGTGCATAGCTGCGTCCATCAACACTTCCTTCAAAGGCATAGGTTCCGTTGCCCAGGGTAAAGGCGCGCGGCGGATGCTTCTGCCTGCCTGATATTGCGTGTGGTTTTCTGCGGGCGACAAAACGGGCGGTCACCGCACCAATGCAAATGGCGGCAATCGCTGCCACCCCATACCCCGCAAGCACGAGTGTGACTGCAGGCAATATTCCCCCGCCGTCTGCCCCCAGCCTTTCTGCACCACCCCACGCATAATCCCAATCGCGTCCGCGCGGGATGTAAAATGGGATCAGCAGCGGCGCCCATGTGACGAAGCGGCGAATGCCTTCAGGCAGGCTGCGGGTGCGCGCCCGGTGGCCGATAAAGCGCGCGGCCCATTCATCAAAACGATCACCGCCCACAAAAGACAGGTTGACCAGGCTGGCGACGCGCAAGCCCATATGATCGAACCAGATGAGAATACGCAGCCATTCATAGGCCAGCAGGCCCAGAAACACATCCAGACTCCATTGCCGGAAATTTTCTGGTGACATCATCAGGCTGGCGATGCTGGCCACGCCTGTGCGCACCGCGCCATCCTGATTGTACCAGCTGGGGTCCGGCGCCATGCGCAGGAAGGTTTGAATGATCGGGGCCATCCACAGGCCCCAGCGCAATACGCGCACAGTTTGCTCAACCACACCGGTTATGCCGCTGATGCTGAACAGACGGCGCAGGGGATTCAGGCTGCGTTCAAACAGCGCGGTCAGCACCACCAGATTGATACTGAACAGGGGTGCGGCAATCGACCAGTTGATAACGCCGGACAGGCTGTCATTATACAGCAGCCGCGCGCCGCCCTGCACAATGCCCAGATCCATCTCGCCCCAGCGGCTGAACAGGGGATAGATGATATATTCCGCTGGGGCCTTTCCCGCAGCCGGGAAAAACAGCGTGGCATAGGCCCCCAGCCGCTGCGCAATAATGGCGATTTGCGCCGCATCGAAATACCATGCAATCGCCCCGCCAATAATGCCGCCAAGACCAGCCCCCAGCACATAAATTCGCCATGACTGCATGCGCTGGCGTTGTTTATTCAGAACCTCAAAACCATCACGGATCAGGTTGCCGCCTGCATAGATCAGTGCGCCCAATAATAATCCGCATACAAATCGCGGACCGGTGCTGGTATGCTGGATTTCGAAAATTACTATTCCAGCCAAGCCCAGGCCCAGCAATATGCCGCGCAAATGGTTCATCGGCTGGCGCAGATTTTCCAGCAGGCGTGAAAGGAATGGCCGGCTTTCGTCAAAGCTTTCGATAATCGTGCGCGCCAGACTGAATAAAACGGCCCCGCCCAGTGCTGCCGCAGCCCCCGGATAGGCGGCAATCACACGCACCAACAGGGGTGAATGCAGCGCTAATCCATAGGCCTGCAACAACAGCATGAACAGGACGCCATACATGGCGCCCTTTCCCAGACCGCCCCGCCAATGGATCTGTGCGGCGTAATAGGTGGGACGCCGCCGGTGCAAGGCGTCGATCAATATGCCGGTGATCAGAAAGGTCTCTGCCCATAGACCTGCTTGCGCCAGGCCAGTACCTGCCGCTACGCCAATCATTTGCAGCGGCAATGGTAACAGAGCTATGGCCGGGCCAGAGACCATATCTGCGAACAATGGGCTAAATGCCGCATGCGCTGCGCACAGGAACAGCAGGCCGTGCAGCCGCCAATCCCGTGTCCAGCGGCGATCCATCAGCAGCCCCACCCCCGCAACTACAATCACGTTAAACAGAAGCAGCATCGCCGTCCGGCCAAGCGCGATCTGTATATCCTGACCGGAACTGCTCAAAGCCAGCGCATTGCCGATCTGGGCTTGCAGTGGCGCGGCTCCAAGTCCCAGCAGAATATTGAACAGGAAGGGGATTGGTAAAAAGCCGATGCCGCTGCCTGTTGACGGATGTTGTCCGCGCCGCACCAGCCCCCATAACACCACTCCGAAATATGAAATGGCGGCGATTCCAGCGCCAACATCTGACAGCATAAGAAACTCATGCCAGGCGGCGGGGGCTTGCCACACCTGCATGTCGGGGCCAACCGAGAGACATAACAGTCCAAGCACCAGACCATCGCGCGCCAAGGAAGCGGCGGGTGGAATAGAGCCGGTCAGCATCCGCGCCATCATTGCAAGCGCAAGGCTGCCGGAAAGGCCTGCCGTTATGGTTACCGGCAGAAACGCCAGATCACCTCCGCCATGCGCCCCGCCGTGCACAATGGCGAAGAGGCAGATCATGGCCGCCGCCAGCGCCGCCAGCCCCGCTGCAATCGTTGCGCTGCGGGATAGGTCGCTCAAGCTTTCGCTCCGCCAAGCCATGCCAATCCAAGCAACGATAAGGTGGCGAACCCCGCCCCGGCATAGAAAGTAACACTGGCCCCAAAACCCTGCCACAACGCGCCCGCAATAACGCTGGCAGCGAGCATCATGATGCCGGTGATTAAATTAAACAGGCCAAAGCCCGTGCCGCGCAAATGTTTTGGGGCGGTATCAGCAATCAGCGCCGACAGCAGGCCCTGGGTAAAGCCCATATGCAATCCCCATAGAATGACGCCCAGCGCCAGCACCCATAAATTATCGCTGTAGGCCATCAGCAGGTCACCCGCGATCAATACGACTAGTCCAGCAGCTATCAGATGCAGGCGATTCCGCCCATCAGAAAATCTGCCAATCGGATAGGCGCTTGCGGAATAAACAATATTCATCACCACCAGCACCAGTGGCGCCAGCGCCAAAGCCAGGCCCAATTCCTGCGCCCGTAATATCAGGAAGGCTTCGCTGAAGCGCGCCAGCGTCAGTGCGGATCCAACACCCACTACCGTCCAATAGCCGCCGCTGAACTTGCCAAGCTCGCGCCAATTTATTGGCGCATTTGGCGGGGCCGCGTCTGCTTGTGTCCGCTCAGGTTCCTGTACCCCGAACTGGACCAGCGCAAAAGAAGCAAATGCTGGAATAACCGCAATCCAGAAAACCAGCCCGAAATCATTACCGCTCAGGGCCATCAGCGCGATCGCCAGCAGGGGCCCAACAAAGGCCCCGACCGTATCCATGGATTGGCGCAGGCCATAGGCCGCGCCATGTTGCGCCTTTAGGGTGATGTCGGCGATCAGCGCGTCACGCGGTGCGCCGCGAATGCCCTTGCCGATGCGGTCAATAAAGCGTGCAGCAATGATCCATTCAATCACAGGGGCGAGGGGAAAAATCGGTTTGGTAAAGGCCGCCATGCCATAGCCGATGCTAACCAATAATTTGCGTTTGCGAATATAATCGCTCACCACCCCGGAAAATATTTTGACGATGGCCGACGTCGCATCGGCGACGCCTTCAATAATTCCGATGGTCAGCATGCTGGCGCCCAGACCCATCGCCAGATATACCGGCAACAGGCCGTGGATCATCTCGGAAGAAATATCCATGAGCATGGAAACGAATCCCAGCACCACCACCCCGCGCGGCAGGCTGCGGAACGTCGATCCAGGGGGATTTTGTGATATTTTCATGCGAATTCTGGCTGTATCCTGTTAGGTAATGATCCGATACCACTTAATCTCAGTATATTTCAGATTTTTTCGACTTGAGACCTGACGCGGCGTGGTACATTATGCGCCGACTCAGGATGTTTAGAATGTCACCTATGGAGGGGATACTTATGCAGATTAAACAATGGATTGTTATCGCGGGCTTGATGGTTGCGGCCCCTTTGCTTGTGGCTTGCGGCGAAGAGAAAGCAGCAGATGAAGCAGCACCCGCAGCTGCGCCCACAGATGCAGCGCCAGCCGACGCCGCGCCTGCTGATGCCGCGCCTGCCGAAGGCGAAGCGGAATAAGGCTTTGTTGGTCTAAACAGAAAACCCTGCCCGGCACACTTCGTATCGGGCAGGGTTTTTTTGTTGGTTGTGTGTATCAAGCCTTGAAGGTCGCAGCGGCTTGCGACAGCACCACGTTGCCCTTTTGTGTCACGGCCTGAACCACGGCCTGACCCGGGCCGGTGCGCCAGATTTTGGTGATCACCTTGTCGCCAAAAAATACCTGATCGGCAAAGCGTCCAGTCATGCTTTTGAAATTAGCGGGATCGCTGCCACACAGCGTATGCAAAATCGCCCGGCCGACAAAGCCATAGGTGCACAACCCGTGCATGAAGGCGTCCGGATAGCCCGCTTTGCGGGCAAATTCCGGGTCGATATGCAATGCCACCCGATCCCCCGAAAGGCGATAGATGGCCCCCTGATCCGGGCGTGTCTGATATTCCACAACATGATCGGGCGCACGGTCTGGCGGCAGATTTACTTGTGACGTGGAGGGGCCGCGTTCGCCGCCAAAACCGCCACCCCCAATGAAGAATAGGGTTGAATGGGTTTTGAACAATGGACCGTCTTTGTCGGACGCGACGCATTCCGCTCCAAACACCGCCGCTTTGCCCGGCCCCTTGTCCCAGATTTCGCTCAGGCGGCCCTTCATGGTGATTTCCGTATTGGCGGGCAGCGGGCGGAACAGCTCCACCGACTGTTCGCCGTGCAGCATGCGTGCGATCGGCATTTTGATATATTTGCCAATACAGCCCATGGCCCACATGCCGGGGATCACTGCATAGGTCGGCAGCACCTTTGGACCGCGTCCTTCGTACAGAAAATCCAGTTCCTTGTCAGGCATGGCGCCAACACCCACAGCATACAGCATGGTCTGGTTATCGTTCCAGGTGCGGGTGGTTTCGCCAAAATCCTGGCCCACCAGATCCGGTGAAATTTTATCGCTTGTCATCAACTTCTCCCTGTTTGCATTTATTATAATGATTATACTGGGCGCTATGAAAATTGCACCTCAATAAGGAGATGGCGGGATTATGAAAGTGCTGGAATTTTTGGGCGGCAAGCCCGCGGGCAATGGCGAGTGGCATTATGATCTGGGGCGCGAACTGCATGGCGCATTCGGCGGGGCCAATGGTGGCGTGGTAGGGGCGGTATGTGTAAACGTGGCGCGTTCGCTTTCGCCCGGGCGCGCCCCCGCTGGCCTGGATGTGCGTTTCATCCGTGGACTGACCGAGGGTACGGCGCGGGTGGTGCCGGTAATGCTGCATGAGGGGCGCACACTATCCGTGATCAGCGTGGATATATTCGATGGGCGCGGCAAGTTGTGCACCCGCGCCACCGTCAGCATGGCCAATCTGGCGGCGTTGGAGCCATTTGAACATGCGGGTTTTGCCGGCGTTCCAGAAGGCTGGAAAACCTATGAGGATGGAAAACCCTGGGCAAAACCCGGCAGTGGCGTGGAAGTGCCATTGATCGATACGTTTGGCCCAAGGCTGGTCGGGAATGATGCGCGCGGTTATGCAACCGAGATAAAAGTGCTTTGGGATGAACAGGGCACCTGCGCCGAAGCCGCCTGTATCGCCGCCGACATTTCGGTTGGCCCGCCGGTGGGAAGTGCGTTGGGCGGCAAGCCAATTCCCATTCCCAATCCCGATCTGACATTGCGGTTCTGCGCGGAACCGGCATTGCCCGGAACCATGATCTCCGCCTGCCGGTTGGAACATATTTCGCGCGGCATCGCCTCTACCCGGATTGAGGTGCGGGCGGGCAGCCAGCTGGTGGCGATCGGCGTCTCAACCACCACTCTGCTGGCGGGCGCCTGGCCCGATGCGCGCAAGCCGAAAATTTAGGATTGAACACGCTGAGCGACCCGAGACATAGGTGACATTTTGTACCGGACACATGGGTTACACTTT
>DAIOWE010000021.1:0-27000 GCA_036758605.1 Pseudomonadota bacterium
GCTGCGACATTGTGCGCGAAATGTATGAAAGCGGTGAACTGGCCGATTTCCTGACTGAGAAAGGTGTTGCTGTCTCCGCATAACCGGCGCAATGTTTTATCCATGATTCAATTCCGCGCCGCCCGCCCAACTGACGCCGCCGCCATCGCCGCCATTCATGCAGACACCTGGGCGGAGACCTATGTCGGCATTCTGCCGCCCGAGGCGATTACCGCCAATAATTATGACGCATGCCTGAAATTCTGGAAGACCGAATTGGTGCATGCGCCACAAGGTGTGTTCCTCGCCGAGGATGATAAATTAGGCCCCATGGGCTTTGTCAGCGTTGGCCCCGCGCAAAACCCGCTCCGCATTGAAACCGGTAATTTCCGTGGCGAGATATTAAGGCTCTATGTCCGCCCCGTCTGCCAGGGCATGGGGCTTGGCGCGCAATTACTGGAATCTGCCCTCGCCAACCTTAGCCACGCAGGCTATAGCGCCGTGATGCTCTGGGTATTTGCCGACAGCCCCGCCTGCAAATTTTACGAACGCATGGGCGGCCAGACTATCGGCGAACGCGACACAGAATATAGTGGAAAAACCATGCGCGAAACGGCCTATGGCTGGGGCGGAAAATTGCCGAAACCGGCCAGGCCGGAACCCTTCAAAAACCCCCGCTGATCACCACAAAAAATGGTTGGCCTATAGCATTTTCCGCTCCCTCGTTATAACGGGGTGCAGCGCCCCCGCACCAGATACGCACCGGTCCATAAAATTTCTATATCAGGGATGCCGGACATGCCATAAATCTGGCTTGTGGACATGAAAAACATACAAAACCGGCATGCCCGCTCTACACGGGGAAAACTAATTCCGAATGCTATTCAACGCTTATTCCTTTATTGCGGTTTTTCTGCCTGTTTCATTATTTGGATATTTTCTATCCGGTTGGCTGGGAGGTGACAAATATGGCGGCCGCGCGGCAATACTCTGGCTGCTGGCAGCGTCTTTGGTTTTTTATGGCCTCTGGAATGTCCGCCTGATTGGCCTGTTATTGCTCTCAATCGGTTTCAATTATGCATTCGGATTAATATTAATTCGAAAACCAGGCCGGATTCTGCTTGGTTTCGCGATAAGCTGCAATTTGCTCCTTTTGGGATGGTTCAAATACGCCAATTTTTTTATCAGCACACTGAATGACATAAGCAACGCACAACTGCCGCTATTCACAATCATCCTGCCTCTGGGAATCTCGTTTTTCACCTTTACCCAGATAGCATTTCTGGTTGACACCTGGCGCGGCAAAGTCCGTGAAGTTGATCCATTTCGTTACGCATTGTTTGTGACTTATTTTCCGCATCTGGTTGCCGGCCCCTTGCTGCACCATCAGCAAATAATGCCACAATTTGGAAATCCGGCTACACTGCGCCCGCATGCAGCCGATTTACAATATGGTTTCGCACTGTTCATATTGGGCCTGGCGAAAAAAGTGCTTCTCGCCGATAGCTTTGCCGAACATTCAACCCCTGTATTCGATGCCGCCCAGGACGGCGCATTACTCGAAGCATTCATATCATGGAAGGCCGCCCTGGCTTATACGCTGCAACTTTATTTTGATTTTTCAGGATATTCGGACATGGCCATTGGTATGTCGCGCATGTTTGGAATTACGTTACCAGTTAATTTTTCATCGCCCTATAAGGCGCGTAATATTTCCGAGTTCTGGCGGCGCTGGCACATGACATTGTCAACATTCCTGCGCGAATATTTATACATTCCATTGGGCGGCAACCGGCATGGGGCCGTTCGCACGGGTATCAACCTCATGGCTACAATGCTGCTTGGCGGCTTATGGCATGGGGCCAACTGGACCTTTGCGGTGTGGGGCGGATTACATGGGCTTTATTTGCTTCTGCATCGCCTGTGGCAATATTTCCGCCGCGATGCAGCGCCGGCGACAGGCATGACGGCATGGATCGGAAATGGGCTGGCAACCGGATTAACATTGCTTTGCGTTGTGATCGGATGGGTTTTTTTCCGGGCCGAAAGTTTTGAGGCCGCGACGATCATACTTTCAGGGATGCTTGGCTTGAACGGCCTGGGATCACTGATACTCGACAACTGGGGTGTAGCGTTGTTTGCCACAGGCGGCATTATCGTGTTATGGCTGCCAAGCAGCCAACAATGCATTGAACGCATAAGCAGCTTTGATGGAGGCTCTGACAAAAGATTAGGGATGTTCAAACCTATCGTTCAGGGTGCCGGTCTTGGGTTATTGCTGCTTGCGTCATTGCACCGGATTTATGGCGGAAATAGTGAATTCCTTTATTTTCAATTCTGATCGCGCAGTACATTCTGTGCGCGCAGTACTATGGCGATGGTTTGGCATGGCCGGCGCCGCAATTGTAATGCTGATAGTGCTGCTAAGCCTGCCTGTCCTGTTTGCGGGGACGGATGTAGAGGCCGGACGCACAAATGCAGATTGGGTTAACCGCAAGGTCGCAGCCTCAGCGGCGCTGACTTCAAAGCGTATCGTCCTTCTCGGCGGTTCAAATACGCTTTACGGGTTTTCGGCGGAAATGATTACCAGTCAGACCGGCCGTCCGGCATTAAACGCAGGACTCAATGCCGGGTTCGGGCTGAAATATTTACTGCACATCGGCAGAAATATCGCCAAACCTGGCGACCTGTTTGTGTTACCGCTTGAATATCCACTATTCGAAAAAGCGCAGGTGCACGATTCAGCTATCTTTCAATTTATTTCACATGACCAGGCTTGGCTAAAGTCATTATCCTGGCTGGAACGGTTCGAATTTGCCTGGGCAGTAAGAATAAAACATTGGCAATATTATTATCTCAGCAGCCAAAACCCGCCAGCGCCAGTTGCCATAGGCGCGCGTCTGCCGGGCGCGCCATTGTTAAACGATGTGGGAGATGTGATCGACGCCGATTCCGCCAGCATTACACCGCAAATGCGTGAAGCGGTAAAAAACGAGACGATACGTGTCTGGAAACTGGATAATGATGCCCTGAATGTGCTGCAAAAATTTGCAGAGGACTTGCAGGCGCTGGACATTACCGTGATTGTCATTCCCCCAAATGTCCATGAGAGAATGCTGAACAGTACAGCTAACAAGGCATTTTTTGAGCAACTCTCGCGCGCCATGGCAGATCGGGGGATCACCACACTGGGCGATCCGCAACTGTTTTTATTCAATGATAATTGCGCCTATGACACGAATTGGCACCTCACGCGCCCATGCCAGATAAAGCACACGAAAAAACTTATTCAGCTACTTAAAGACGCTGGCCGGATCGCGCCGCCAGAATAAAATTAATACTGATCCGTAAACGGATGATATCCGGAAAACAAAGGCGCGTCTTTTGCAAACGCTGGCAAACGCCTAGAAATTATCCTTACGCCGCCGTGTTTCGGCAAACACCGCCACCGGGTCTGCCCCCGTCATCCCCAGGCTGCGCTGCAGGCTTTCACTCATCGGCCGCAAAAACGGATTGGTCGCCAGTTCAAGACCGATGCTACTCGGAACCGTGGGAATACCCTTGGCGCGCATCGCGTCAATCTCCTTCGCGCGGGCCACCAGCGCCGCGTTATCAGGATCCACGCTCAGGGCAAAGCGTGCATTGGACTGCGTATATTCATGGGCGCAATACACTTTGGTCTCCGGGGGCAGCGCCATCAGCTTTTGCAGTGACGTCCACATTTGCTGCGCGGTGCCCTCGAACAAGCGTCCGCATCCCAGCGCAAACAGCGTATCACCGACGAACGCCACTTTATCCTGCGCAAACCAGTATGCAATATGACCCGCAGTATGCCCCGGCACATCAAACACTTTGGCGCTGGCATTGCCGAACTTCACTTCATCGCCATCGCCTACCTGCCGCTCTATCGCGGGAATTCGCGCGGCCTCGGCGCGTGGGCCAATAATCTGGCACCCGGTCTTGGCCTTCAATTCCTCGTTCCCGCCCGCATGATCCGGATGCCAGTGGGTGTTCAGAATATGCGTCAGCTTCCAGCCTGTTTGATCCAGCGCCTTGAGGATTGCCGAAACCTCCGGTGTATCGACCACCGCCGTGATATTGGCCTCCGGCTCATGCACCAACCAGGCATAATTATCGGTCAGGCAGGGAAATTGGTGAATCTGCAACGCCATGGCGACCTCCTCTCCAACAGTTTATTTTGTTCATCCTAACATAAGATTGCCGTTCTATAGTAGCGCCATGCATCTGGATGTCATCGATCTGCGCGCGTTTTACAGCAGCCCCCTGGGGGACGCAGCCCGGCGCGCTATTGGCCTGAAAACCAGGCAAATCTGGTCAAACCTTACGGGCCAGTCCCTATTGGGTCTCGGCTATGCCACCCCCTATTTATTGCCGTTTCAGGACGAGGCGTCGCGCACCCTGGCCATGATGCCCGCCAGTCAGGGCGTCATGCGCTGGCCCGGTGAAGGCCCAAGCCTGACAGCGCTGGTGGACGAAACCCGACTGCCGCTGAATGATGCGTCCATTGATCGCATCCTCCTGGTGCATTCACTGGAAACCAGCGAACAAATCCGCCCTGCCCTGCGGGAATTGTGGCGGGTGCTGGCGCCGGGCGGAAAATTGCTGATCATAGCGCCCAATCGTATTGGTCCATGGGCACGTCTGGAGACAACCCCATTCGGTCATGGCCGCCCATTTTCACGCAGCCAGTTAACACACCTGCTGCGCGATTGTCTGTTTTCACCCGAACAATGGTCGGCGTCACTGTATATGCCGCCGCTGGGACGTATGATGATGCTGCGCAATCCCGATGGCTGGGAACGGGTAGGAAAATTACTCTGGCCGCGCTTTGCCGGCGTCTGGATAGTCGAAGCCAGCAAACAAATTTATGTTCCCATCCCGGAACAATCCACCGCCCGCATCCGGCAGCTGATCACGGCGCAGTTACAGCCGCGCGCCTGACTATTCCGCCCGCAGCATGAACAGCGCCTGCGCCGCGAGCAGGTTGGCCATTGGGCGGCACCGGTTGGTCAGGCTGACTTTGCCTTGCTGGTCCAGTGCGATGAAACGCTCGATGGTGACGCCCATGCGCCTGGTCATATCCTCGAAATCATCTATCGCACACAAATGAATGTTCGGTGTTTCAAACCATAGAAATGGCAAAGTGCGCGTTACCGGCATTTGCCCGGTAAGCATCACATGCAGACGCACGCGCCAATGCCCGAAATTCGGAAATGAAATGATCGCGCGCTTGCCGATGCGTACCATTTCGCGCACCACCTTTTGCGGGGCGCGGGTGGCCTGCAGGGTCTGGCTCAAAATCACATAATCAAATCCTTTGGTTGGATAATTTACCAGATCGGTATCTGCATCGCCCTGCACCACCGACAGGCCCTGCGCCACTCCCGCATTCACGCCCTTCTGGCTCAACTCAATGCCCCGGCAATCTACGTCCCGCGTAGCGTTCAACAGGCGCAGCAGTTCCCCGTCGCCACACCCCACGTCAAGTACGCGGCTGCCAGGTTCGATCATGCTGGCAATCAGTTGCAGATCAACACGGGCGCCATTTTTCTGTGCCGGATCAATCGCCATTTTTCAAACCACGCTTTTGCGCCGCCGCATTCAGAAACCCGGTCAGGGTGGCGAACAGTTCCGGCTCATCCAGCAAAAAGGCGTCATGGCCTTTCTGGCTTTCAATTTCGACGAAACTGACATTGGCCGCCGATGCGTTGAGCGCCTGCACAATGTCGCGGCTTTCGGATGTCGGGAACAGCCAGTCGCTGGTGAATGAAACCACGCAAAACCGCGTCGGTGTACCCCGGAAGGCCTCTGCCAGCACATCGCCATATTCCGCAGCCAGATCGAAATAATCCATCGCCCGCGTCAGATACAGATAGGAATTGGCGTCAAACCGGTCCACGAACGTGGATCCCTGATAGCGCAGATAGCTTTCCACCTGAAAGTCTGCCTCAAAACCAAAACCAACTTTCTGGCGGTCCTGCAAGTTTCGTCCAAACTTGTCGTGTAACGCAGATTCCGACAGATAGGTAATGTGCGCCGCCATGCGCGCCACGGCCAGGCCCTTTTCGGGGCGCTTGTCCTGCGCCAGATAATCGCCATTACACCAGTCCGGGTCCGCCATTATCGCCTGGCGCCCGACCTCGTGAAAAGCAATGTTCTGCGCCGAATGCCAGGCCGCCGTGGCAATCGGCACAGCGCAAAAAACTTTATCCGGATAATCATAGGCCCATTGCAACACCTGCATGCCGCCCATCGAGCCGCCAATGACGCAGAATAATTGCTCAATGCCCAGCGCCTCCACCAGCCGCGCCTGCGCGTTCACCATGTCGCCAATGGTGATCACCGGAAACGAGAGGCCATAGGGCTTGCCGGTTGCCGGATTGATACTGGTCGGCCCCGTGCTGCCGATACAACCGCCAATGACATTAGCGCATATGACGAAATAGCGGTTCGTATCCACCGGCCGCCCCGGACCAACAATCGTATTCCACCAGCCCGGCCGCCCGGTAATCGGATGCGCACTAGCTACATATTGATCGCCTGTCAGCGCATGACACACCAATATGGCGTTCGAACGATCGGCATTCAGCGTACCATAAGTCTGATAGGCAATTTCCAGCGGGGCCAGGCTTGCCCCACAATCCAGCACCAGCGGCGCATCCATGCCAAAGCGCATCACCGGCTCAAAGCGGGGCGAGGCCTGCCGATCATCAGGATTATGATTTTCCGTAACCTTGTTCATGGCGCTACCTGTCCCACAAGGCGGCGCTCTGTCAAGCGGCAAACTGATAAGCCACTACAGCAGCCCCAGCGCCATTAATTCAGCACGCATTTCCAGCGGCATTTCGTTTTTACCGCTGACTTTGCCGATATCCCGGGGCGCATCTTGCGCCTTAAGATAGCGCCAGCCCTGAAACGGGCGGCGGGGGTGCGGCTGGGTGCGGACCAGTTTCGGATCCAAGATCAGCGCGCAATGCGCCACCCCTTCCGCATCCGTTACCGGCCGCAATTCCAGCAATTTCTGCCGCGCCTGAATATGCCCCTTGATCACCCAATAGATCGAGCCGCCCCTGAGCAATTCATCGCCCCGGCGCGGCGTCATGCGGGTGATATGTTGCAGCACACCGTCCTTGCGCTGACGATGCTGCTGCCACGCCACCAGTTCCTCGAACTGTGATATGCCGACACATAACTTGATCAGATGCAGCGCCATGTTACGATGAAGACCCTATTTCTAACTTGTCAATCCTGAGCAAAGCGAAGGCTCCCTGCCACAGACAAGATTCTTCGTTTCGTTCAGAATGACAGGCTGGGGGCTTGATACAAGGTTTTTTAGACTTGTGCCGCACTCATGGCCAAAAAGCTTTCGTGGGAAAGCTCAATGAAATGCACGCCAATTTCGCCATCATCGGCCGTCCAGACGATGGTTGCCTCATAGGCGCCACGATCAAAAAGACCGGGACCATGTATGGCGCCGCTAATGCGTTGATTGGTGACAAAATTATTGCCGGGAACCACAACCCGAAAACCGCCCAGCGACCAGTCATTGGTCTTGTAGCGCTTGTCATTGACAAAAATCGTCAATTTAGAGGATTGAGTACGGCGATGGCGCCGCCGCTCAGCGCCGGGCTGCTGACTCGGTGCTTCTACCGGACGGGATTCCCCCCCGGCAAACGCCTTAATCCGTTGAAACAGTCCCATAATGGCTCCCCAGAAACCTGCACGCCGTGACAAGGGTCAAGCGGTCCATAGAGGAATATTATTCTGGAAACAGTTAATAATTAGTGGCTATCTGTAACCGCACATTCTGGCCTCCATATCAAATGCGTCAGCCAAAGCGCGGCGCCGAAGCTGATCAGGCCGCCCATTTGATGGGCTGCCGCCAGCGCGGGCGGTGCAACCGCCAGCAATGTCCAAACGCCGAGTGCGAATTGCAAAGCCACCATGCCCAGCACCATCCCTAGCGCGGATCCAAGATGGGGCACATGCCTTCCCGCCAACCACAGTGCGGCGGTCAAGGCGGCAACAAGCACCGCCATATTCCGGTGATTGAACTGCACCAGAGTAATATTTTCAAACAGATTGAGATGCCAGGGGGTAAGCCGTATCAAACCCGGCGGAATCCAGTATCTATCCATCAAGGGCCAGCTATTATAGGTCAGCCCCGCATCCAGTCCGGCAACCAGAGCACCCAGCATTATTTGCAAAAAAACCATGGCGCATAGGGCAATACTGCCTACCTGCAACAGACGCGGCGATGTTGCCCCGCCAGATTGCCCCCGCCAATGGCCCAACCCCATCCACAGACTGTAACCATAAACCAGAAAAGCCAGCCCCAGATGCGCGGCCAACCGGTATTGACTGACATCTACCCTTACGCTCAGGCCGCTTTTCACCATGTACCAGCCGAGCGCGCCCTGAGCGCCACCCAGAACAAACAGCACCACAAATTTCGGCAATTCGGCACGGTTGATTTTTTTCGTTGCCCAGAAATAGACAAAGGGTATCAGAAAAACCAATCCGGCCATACGCGCCAGAAACCGATGCCCCCATTCCCACCAATAGATTGATTTGAATGCGGCCAGATCCATATCCCGGTTTATCAGCCTGTATTCCGGAATTTTCTGATATTTGGCGAATTCCTGTTGCCACGCCTCCAACGATAAGGGCGGCAACATTCCGGTGACCGGTTTCCACTCGGTAATTGACAGGCCAGAATCCGTCAGCCGTGTCATCCCGCCAACCAGAACAACAAGCCCTATAAAGCCGCAGAGGCAAAACAGCCAGACGGCAATTTGCCGGCGCGCAGGCAGGGATGAAATGAAAATATTTATCATGCTCAATTACACTGAAACTGCTTCTTCGCACCAGATTTTCAGGCGCTCACACAAACGGCTGCGCGCCGCAGGCATCGGCTTGCCATGCGGCTCCAGCACATGGCGGGCCATGAAAAATCCAGTCAGGTCAAGCCCCGCCAGAATATCTGTTGGCTGCCCCTGCATCTGCGCACCAAGCAAAAAGCCCGGCAGCGGCATCAACCGTTCATGATACGGCAAACCTGGCACGCGGCTAACCGCGCGTCCGGTGCGCGGCGACACATAAATCAGCTCATCAATCGCGCCGGTTGCTGCGCATTTGGAAAGATCCAGCCCAAAGCCCAGTTCTTCCAGTACCCCCAGCTCCCATCGCACCAATGCGGCCGGCCACATTTCGATATGCTCAATCGCGTCCAGCATCACCCGCATCCCGTCAAAGACCGGGCCATGCGGCTCACGTTCCGGCAGCACCTGTTGCGCCACCGCGCATGCAGAAGTCAACCCGGCAAGACGCAGCGGGTCGCGCATCACCGCCGCCGCGCGGGCGCGCACCGGTTCAACAGAATAATTTCCCAGATGTTCGGATAGCCGCGCACGCCATTTGACACTGACCTCATTGCCGGGTTCCAGAACCCCGCGCATCTGCTTTGAGGCGCCATAGCGCACCAACCCCGCATGCCGGCCATGGCTGCGCGTCAGGGCATCCACTATAACCCCACGCTCCCCATGGCGCCGGGCCGATAAAATAATGGCGTCGTCAACCCATTCCATCTGCATATGCCATCAGTCTGCGGATCACCTTAATCCTTGCTGAAGTCCAATCCCATTTCACGATAACGGGCCGGTTCATCGAGCCATTTTTCATTTACTTTAACATGCAGAAAAAGATGAATGCGCCGCTCAAAACTTTTTTCCATATCATGGCGGGCGGCTTCACCGATCTGTTTCAGGGTTTGTCCGCCCTTGCCTAAAACAATGGGCTTCTGGCTGTCGCGCCGTACATAGATGGTTTGATCGATGCGCGCGCTGCCGTCTTTCATTTCTTTCCAGGATTCGGTTTCGACCGTTGAATCATACGGCAATTCCTGATGCACCCGCAGAAATAACTTCTCACGGGTGATTTCCGACGCCATCATGCGCCCGGTCGCATCCGATAGCTGGTCTTCGGGATACAGCCACGGCCCCGGCGCAACAACCCCCGCCAGAAACATACGCAAATCATCCACCCCATCGCCGTTTGAAGCAGAGATCATGAAGGTCCGGGTAAACAATCCTGACTGATCAAATTTTTCGGCCAGCGCCAGCAAGTCCTCGCGCCGGATCAGATCAATCTTGTTCAGCACCAGCACAGCCTTGCGCCGGTTTTTTGCCAGCCCATCCAGGATGGTCTGGGCATCAGCGTTTAACCCGCGCACCGCATCGATGACCAGCACGATGCAATCCGCCTCGTCCGCGCCGCCCCATGCCGCCTGCACCATGGCGCGGTCCAGCCGCCGTTGCGGTTTGAAAATTCCCGGCGTATCGACAAAGATAATCTGCGCATCCCCAAGCACCGCGATGCCGCGCAGCCGGGATCGCGTGGTTTGCACCTTATGGGTGACAATGGCCAGCTTCGCCCCAACCAGGCAATTCAGCAAAGTTGATTTTCCGGCATTGGTCGGCCCGATAAGGGCCACAAAACCGCATCGGGTCTGGGCAACAGCGTTCATGTGTTTTCCGGTGTTATAAAATCCACGTGCACTTCACGTAGCATGGCCAGTGCCGCTGCACGTTCCGCTTCGCGTTTCGAGGCCCCTGTGCCACATAATGGCGCATGACCCGGTAATTGCACTTCTATCACAAATACCGGCGCATGGTCAGGCCCTTCGCGACGGATCACGGAATAAACCGGGGTGCCCAGTTTGCGGGCCTGGCTCCATTCCTGTAATGCCGATTTAGCGTCAGAAGGCACAGCGGCCAGCCCTGCCAGCCGAGGCGTCCAGCAGGCTTCCACAAATGTGCGCGCCGCCGCCATGCCACCATCCAGATACATGGAGCCAATCACCGCTTCACACGCGTCGCCCAGAATAACGGGCTTGTTCTGGCCGCCACTTGCCGCTTCCGCAGGTGCCAGAATCAGACAGGCACCCAGATCGATCTCCCGCGCCACAGCGGCACAGGTTTCACGCCGCACCAGCGCATTCAGCCGCAACGCCAGCTCCCCTTCGTCCGCATCGGGGTAATGTTGTAGCAATAAATCCGCAATCAGAAACGCCAATACCCGGTCGCCCAGAAATTCCAGCCGCTCATTATTGCGGCTGTTTGCCGCCGTGGCGCTGGAATGGGTCAGGGCCTGACGCAGCAGGCCGACAGACCTGAATTGATATCCAAGCCGTTGCTGCAGGCGTGCAAGGTGGTCTGTGCTCACCTATTCTCCCTGTATCGAGCCGATGCTGCGGAACATCCGCTCATAGCGTGCGGCTTGCAACCAGCGCCAGAATTCCCACCATCGGGCGCTGCCATCTGTTGAGAAAAACAGAAACTCCGCCCGCCCGACAAGGTTTTCCATCGGCACAAAGCCAACGCCGCCATTGGGAACCCGGCTGTCACTGGAATTATCGCGGTTATCGCCCATCATAAAGACATGCCCCTGCGGCACGGTAAACACCCCCGTGTCATCGACCGGGCCGTTGATCAGCATATCCAGTACATTATGGCTGACACCGCCCGGCATGACCTCACGAAACTGCCGGATTTGCACGGCATTTCCCACAGCGTCTTTTTCCAGATAATCCGCAACCGGCGTTTGCGGCACAAGCTGCCCGTTGATGTAAAGTACACCGCCACGCATCTGAATGCGATCACCGGGCAAGCCGACCACGCGCTTGATATAATCCGTATGCCCATCGGTGGGCAGTTTGAACACCGCAACATCCCCGCGCGCGGGTTCCCTTCCCCAGATACGTCCGTCGAACAGTGGTGGACTGAATGGAAACGAGTGTCGGCTATATCCATAGCTGTATTTGGAGACGAACAGATAATCACCCACCAGCAGTGTCGGGATCATAGACCCGGATGGAATATTGAAAGGCTGAAACAAAAATGCCCGGATAACAAGGGCAATCAGCAGCGCGTAGACAATCGTCTTGATATTTTCAACCAGTTCACTCGGTTGCTTTTCGGACATTAAAAATTTCCTAGTTATTTGATACTGCAAGCGGCACGGCGGTAATTAGCACAATCGCCTGCGCCAGTGGAAAATCATCGGTAAGGGTCAGATCGATCTGCGCGCTACACCCGGCAGGGGTGATTTCCTGCAGCCGCTGCAACGCGCCGCCAGTCAGCACCATGGTTGGCTTGCCGGAAGATAGATTGCTGACCCCCATATCGCGCCAGTAGACACCTTTGCGAAATCCGGTTCCCAGCGCCTTTGAGCAGGCCTCCTTGGCAGCGAAACGTTTGGCGTAACTGGCCGCGCGGTTGTGTTTGCGTTCAGAGCGCGCCTGTTCCTTTTCTGTGTACAGACGGTTTATAAAGCGCGCACCAAACCGTTCCAGGGTTTTTTCGATGCGCCGGATATCGATCAGATCATTGCCAAGACCAATAACCATTAGCGGCACGCCTCATCCATCAGCTTGCGCATGCGCGTGATCGCCGCATGCAGGCCACTGAAAATCGCTTCGCCAATCAGAAAGTGACCGATATTCAGCTCAACCACCTGTGGCATTGCGGCAAACACGCCGACCGTATCAAAACTGATGCCATGGCCCGCATGCACTTCCAGCCCCAGCGCGGCAGCATCAATGGCGGCCTTGCGATGTTTGGCAAGCTCGGTCTCCGCCGCCGCACGATCCCCGGCACTAATTTCCTCACAATAGGCGCCTGCGTGTAATTCAATAATGTCCGCACCAATTTCCTTTGCCGCAACAATCTGTCTTTCGTCCGGATTAATAAATAGGGAAACACGAATACCCGCTTCACGCAGACGACCTGCAAATAGCTTCAGAAAATTATGCTGGCCAGCCACATCCAGGCCACCCTCGGTGGTTTTTTCTTGGCGCTTTTCCGGCACCAGACACACCGCATGAGGGCGGTACCGCAATGCAATGTCCAGCATTTCTGAGGTGGCCGCGCATTCCAGATTTAACGGCAGATTAATCTCACGGCTAAGGCGTAATACATCGTCGTCGGATATATGCCTGCGGTCTTCGCGCAGATGCGCGGTAATACCATCGGCCCCCGCATCCGCAGCCAGCTTTGCGGCGCGCACCGGATCGGGATGCAGCCCGCCCCGCGCGTTACGAATGGTCGCAACATGGTCGATATTCACACCAAGCCGCAGGTAAGGGGGGGCGCCCATCAACGCACCACGCCTGTTTGCGATGGCATGGCGCCCGCGGCAAGTGAGGGGTGCGTTTTAATAAAGCGTGCACGCCTCGCGGTCTGATATTTCGCAACACCATTTTTAACAGGAAAATAAAACACCAGCCCTGCCAAAATACCGACGGGAATACTGCCCACAAGAAACGGCATGAACATATCCCAAAAGCTGGCGGCGTCGAACCTTGGCAGAGTCAGGTCAATGGGCGCCGCGGATGATTCCCCCAGAATCGCCGCACCTGTCTGATATACCGCCGCCCACATCAGAGGATAGGTCACAGGATTCCCAAGAAAATTTCCCAGCATCGAAGCCGCGATATTCACCCGCAACGCCCACGCAACCAAACCGGACAGGGCAAGATGAAAACCCAGAAAAGGTGAAAACGACATAAAAACGCCAACTGCAAAACCCAGCGCAACCGTATGCGGCGATGCATCCAGGCGCACCAGCCTGTGCCATAAATACATCATGGTGCGCCGGTAACCCGACGTCGGCCATATCAACTCCCGCGTCTTTTGAAACAGCGTCCGTTCTGTCCGGCGTTTGAACACTTCTATTAAAACCTTTTTAACCGTGGGTACGTTCCACCTTGCTGACATGGGGAGAGCCCCGCAACGCGGCGATAATATTATTCAAATGTTTAACGTCGCGCACTTCAATATCCACCAGCATGTCAAAAAAATCCGGGGTACGACCGGAAATTTTAAGATTACTGATATTCCCCTGATTTTTTGCGATAAGGGTTGAAAGCACGGACAGGGATCCCGGCTCATTCGACAATGTGGTTTCGATACGACCCACAAAAAATTCCGGCGCGTCACCGCTGGCGTCCCAACTGACATCCAGCCAGCGTTCAGGCGTATCGCCGAATTGCTCCAGAATTTCACAGTCAATGGTGTGTATCGTTGCGCCGCCGCCGGTGGTTTGAATACCGACGATACGGTCTCCCGGCAGGGGGTGACAGCAATCTCCATAATGCACAGCAATCCCTGCCGTCATGCCGCGAATGGGAATGGCCGCCGAACGCGGACGGCGGCCATTCCCATTCGCGGTGGTCAGGGCGACAGGTATCTGCGGCGCCTTCATTTTAATGCCGGGGAAAGCGGCTTCCATAAGCTGCAACCCGGTCAAAAGACCGCGCCCCAGCCTTTCGTAAACCTCCTCAACCGAATTCAGATTTAATGGTTGCAGCGCCTGCGCCACTGCTTTTTCCGTAAACGGATAATCTTCCGTGCGGAATGCCTTTTGCGCAATTTCTCTGCCCAGAGTGACATATTCTCCGCGCTGGCTTTCACGTACATATCTACGCACAGCCGCGCGCGCTTTTGCAGTCACCGCCACGCCTTCCCATCCAGGCGAAGGTGTTTGTGCCTCAGACCGGATTATCTCCACCTGATCGCCATTTTTCAGCTCTGACTGTAATGGCATCGGGCGTCCATTGATGCGGCATCCCACACAGCTATCGCCAACCTCGGTATGCACGGCATAGGCAAAGTCAATCGGCGTCGCCCCGCGCGGCAAGGCAATCAAGTCTCCAGCAGGCGTAAAACAGAACACCTGATCAACGAACAGATCCAGCTTTGTATATTCCAGAAACTGCTCGGGGCTTTCGCCGTCTTCAATCATCTCCACCAGTTCACGCAGCCAGACATAAGGATCATGCAGCAATACAGACGCATCTGCGCCATTCTTCTGCTTGTACTGCCAATGCGCGGCAACGCCATATTCCGCCAGGCGGTGCATATCAGCGGTACGGATTTGAATTTCCACGCGCTGCTTGTCCGGGCCAATCACCGTGGTGTGAATGGACTGGTAATTGTTACGCTTTGGCGTCGATATATAATCCTTGAAACGTCCAGGCATAACGGGCCATGCCTGATGAATGACGCCGAGGGCGCGATAACAGTCATCCGCCGTGTCAACAATCATGCGGAACCCGAAAATATCAGAAAGCTGTTCAAAGGAAATTGCCTTGCGCTGCATCTTGCTCCAGATGGAATAAGGACGCTTTTCACGTCCGGACACCGTCGCCCTGATACCTTTTGCAGCAAGCGTTTCCTTCAGCAGAACCGCAATGCGGTCCGTGCTTTCACCGGTACGCTGGCGTAAAAAATCACGCCGCACGATAACCGATTCCCGCGCCTCGTTATTCAGCTCCGCAAAAGCTAAATCCTGCAACTCCTCCAGCATTTCCTGCATGCCGATGCGCCCGGCCAGCGGCGCGTAAATTTCCATGGTTTCCCTGGCAATCCGTTCGCGCTTTTCCGGATTTTTGATAAACTGCAATGTCCGCATATTATGCAGCCTGTCAGCCAGCTTCACCAGCAGCACACGAATATCCACCGACATCGCAATCAGCAGTTTGCGGAAATTCTCCGCCTGCTCGCTCTGTTTGGACGTAAAAGAAATTTTGGATAGTTTGGTGACGCCCTCAACCAGCGCCGCCACTTCCGGGCCAAAAGACTGATCAATTTCCTCCGGCGTCGCTGCGGTATCTTCCAGCGTATCGTGCAGCAGGGCCGTGGTGATCGTCGCGGTATCCAGTTTTAATCCGGCAAGGATGCCCGCAACCTCGACAGGGTGGGAAAAGTATGGGTCGCCCGACGCACGTTTCTGATCACCATGCGCCCGGGTGGCGAAAACATATGCGCGGTTCAGCATCGCCTCGTCCAGATTTGGATCGTACGCGCGCACCATGTCGACAAGTTCATATTGCCGGATCATCGGCGTGGCCCATGTGATTTACGGCCAACAGAAAATATCGTCAGAAATTTGTTCTGCGCACACGCCAGGCATGCCCGCGCAATGACATCGCTATCAGGAATGAAACTGCAACGCTTATCTGCCACCACTTGATGATGCACTTCCGCCATCTGCTTCATTGCGCATTGCGCGAAGCAAATCCTCTTCGCTCATAGTATCAACTGCTTCATCATTTTCCGACCCCGCCAGCAGAGGCAAACCGCCCTCTTCCGCATCTTCATTGCGGCTGTAACGTTGCAGGCTGGCAAGCAGATCTTCGCGCAGACGATCCGGCTGCACGGTCTCTTCCGCAATTTCGCGTAACGACACTACCGGGTTTTTATCATTGTCGCGGTCCACCGTAATGGGCGCGCCGGACGAGATTGCCCGGGCCCGCTGCCCGGCCAGCAATACCAGTTCAAACCGGTTCTGAATTTTGTCGATGCAATCTTCAATAGTAACGCGCGCCATGGGCTGGCCTCCGGATAAGTCTGAATCTGGGAAACTAACCCTCTATCTAGTCATTTATGCGTTACAGTGCAACAGATTATGCTAAAGCCGCCATACGCCATGGGGTTCTGGCAGGGCGGTAAAAAGTTCCCGCGCCGTGCGTTTTAGCACAGGATGCCGCCATTCCGGCGCAATATCACACAACGGGGCCAGAACAAACGCCCTCTGATGCAGTCTTGGATGCGGGACCTGCATCCCATTTTCAAGGCAGATATCATTATAAGCCAATAAATCCAGGTCCAGAGTCCGGGGAGCATTTATAACGCTCCGAACCCGCCCAAATTCAAGCTCGATAGCCTGTAAACTTGTCAACAGGGCCTCTGGCGGCAGGGGCGTCGTGATGCAAACAACGGCATTTACGAAATCCGGCTGCTCAGACACCGGAACCGCATGCGCCCCATACCAGGGTGAACAGAGCACAACCCCCCAGCCTCGCGCTGCCATCATGCCAAGAGCGTGTGGCAGGCCCTGTTCTGGCGGACCAAATTGGCTGGGCAGGTTACCCCCTATCCCGATCAGGATCATCTCACTGCCTAATATTTTGCCACATTACACAATTATGTAATATAGTCGGTCCCGGTGTCTCTTTACCACTAGCGAATACCTGCATGGATTTAGCAGGATGTCCTTTAACCGCGCGCCGGGCGGCGTTTTATAGGCCCGGATGCAACCATATAATAAAAAGGTATTTTATGAAATTTTATCCAAACGAACGTATTGCACTTTTTATTGACGGTTCAAACCTTTATGCCGCCGCCCGCGCCCTGAATTTCGACATTGATTACAAGCGGCTTCTGGATCATTTTTCTGAAAACAGCATGCTGGTGCGGGCATTTTATTATACCGCCCTGATCGAAGATCAGGAATATTCTCCCATTCGACCACTCGTCGATTGGCTGGATTATAATGGCTACACCATGGTCACAAAGCCGACCAAGGAATTTACCGACGCCTTTGGCCGCAAAAAAATCAAAGGCAATATGGACATTGAACTGGCCATCGATGTCATGGAAATGGCCGAGCATCTCGATCATGCAATCATTTTTTCCGGTGACGGGGATTTTCGCCGTCTGGTCGAAGCAATCCAGCGCAAAGGTCTTCGCGTGACGGTGGTTTCCACTGTGAAATCAAATCCGCCAATGATCGCGGATGAATTGCGCCGTCAATGCGATCGTTTTATCGAACTTATGGATATCGCACCCGCCATCTCGCGGGATTCAGGAGCCAGGCCAACACGGCGTCACGATGATTTCCGTGATTCGCAGCCAATTCTGGGGGGCACCCGCCGCCTTGATCCCGCACCCGCCATGGCCGTTGGAGACGAAGACGATTTCGAAGATGATGACGACAATTACGAAGATGATGAAGACGGCGACTATGATGACGATGATGACGACGCCAATTGACAGTTAGGCATGCGCGCCGAAGAACCAGCAGGCGACTGTCAGCTTTGCCCGCGCCTGGCCGCAATGCGCCAAACCAACCGGCAGGCCCAGCCGGACTGGTTTAATCGCCCGGTTCCATCTTTCGGAGACCCAAACGCCCGCCTGTTAATTGTCGGTCTTGCCCCAGGCCTACAGGGGGCGAACCGCACAGGGCGTCCGTTTACCGGCGATTATGCGGGCGATCTTCTCTATGCAACATTGGCGGCGCACGGCTTTAGCCAGGGCGATTATGCGGCCCACGCGCAGGATGGCTTACGTCTCAAGGATTGCATGATCACCAATTCGGTGCGCTGCGTGCCGCCACAAAACAAGCCTGAAACTTCTGAAATTTTCAATTGCCGTAAATATTTAAAGGCAACAATTGCGATCATGTCAGAAGTAGAAGTCATTCTTACCCTGGGAAAAATCGCCCATGACAGCACCACAACCGTGTTTGGCCTTCGCCCCTCAAAAGCCAAATTCGCCCATGGCGCGCGCCATGAATTGCCGGACGGGCGCATACTGATCAACAGCTATCATTGCTCGCGCTACAACACGAACACGCGGCGCCTGACGCCGGAAATGTTCAGTGTGGTGTTTGACAATATCAGAAAAATCCTTAAATAAATCTTTCTACTTCACCACATGCAAAATTCGCGGTGTCCGCGACAGATCACATTGCACAGGCCTGCCATCGCGATGCACCGACACAGGATGATATTGCCGCACGCGCATATGCGGCAGATCAACCAGATAGACGCCGCTATTCCAGCCAAAATAATGGTCCCACTGAAGAAAGCCCCATTGCGGCCAGTCTGCATCCGGGGGCGGCACAATATCCGCAACCAGCTTATGATGCACCGCGCAAAACCCGGAAACACAGCGCCCCGGACTTGTGGGATCAAACAATGCGGCCGCCGCCTGCAACATGCCCGGCACGTAAAATCCATCTTCAAGCAACAGGATGCCAACGGAAATTTGTGATCCAAACGTAAAATGAATAAGAGCCCGGTCCAGCATCCCTACCCTTTCTCGCGCATCAGGCGGCCCTGTTCGCGTTTCCAGTCGCGGTCTTTTTCACTGGCGCGCTTGTCATGCTGTTTTTTGCCGCTGGCCAGAGAAATGACCAGCTTGGCCAGACCGCGATCATTGAAGTACAGCCGCAACGGGATCAGCGTAATGCCCTGCTGTTTGCGCAACCCTGACAGGCGGCTGATCTGTTTACGATGCAATAACAGCTTGCGTTTGCGGCGCGGATCGTGGCTGTCATACCGGCCGGCGGGATCATAGGGTGGGATATAGGCATTGATCAGCCACATCTCATCGCCTTCTGCGCTGGCATAGGATTCCGCGATATTGGCACGGCCCGCGCGCAACGACTTCACCTCCGATCCCTTGAGCATGATCCCGGCTTCCACCGTTTCGCCAATTTCATAATTGTAGCGCGCCTTGCGGTTATCAGCCAGCAACCGTCCTGCATCTGATTTTTTAACCGGCTTCTTCGCTGCTTTGTTTTTGCCTGCCATTATTTTATATGCAGATCCTCAAGCGCCGCTGACAGCTTGCGGACGGGTAAGCAGCCCAAGTCCGTCCATCGCCGCGCGTACGGTTTTCCCGGTCGACGCCGCAACCGGAACCATCGGCAGGCGCAACTCATTGTTGCACAGTCCCCGCAGGCTGACGGCATATTTAATTGGCCCCGGACTGGTTTCCACAAACAGCGCATCATGCAGCGGCATCAATTTATCCTGCCACTGCAATGCGGTTTTGAAATCCCCCGCCATCAAAGCATTCTGAAACGCTGCAATTTCCGCTGGCGCCACATTGGCGGTCACAGAAATGCAGCCATGCCCGCCATGTGCCGCCTGGCCCAACGCATTTCCGTCATCACCGGAAAGCTGGATAAAATCTGGCCCGATTGCCACGCGCTGCAAACTGGTGCGCGTAATATCATTCGCTGCGTCTTTCACCCCGACAATATTCGGCAGTTTGGCCAGCCGCGCCATGGTCTCAACGGTCATATTGACCCCGGTGCGGCCCGGTATGTTGTAAATCAGGATCGGAATATCCGCCGCATCGTTCAGTGCCTTGTAATGCTGATACATGCCTTCCTGGGTTGGCTTGTTGTAATAGGGAACAACCACCAGCGTGCCCGCCGCCCCTGCCCGTTTGGCATGCACTGTCAAATCAATGGCTTCGGCAGTGGAATTGGAACCTGTGCCGGCGATCACCGGTACACGCCCCGCCGCCGCCTCAACACACATTTCCACAACACGCTTATGTTCGTCATGATCCAGTGTCGGCGATTCGCCCGTCGTGCCACAAGGTACCAGGCCGTGCGATCCCTGCCTGATCTGCCAGTCCACAAACTCCTGAAACGCCTTATCGTCCACCTTGCCGTTGCGAAACGGGGTGATAAGGGCCGGGATTGAGCCAAAAAACATAGGCCTGGATGAGGGCATGGGCTGCCTGTGGCTTGGAGTTGAAATATTAAAGGGAAATTACCACACTCATGTGCCGTGGCAAGGGCGCCTTTACAAGCAGTAAAGCAAAGATGCCTTAAATTATATCTCTATAAAGCTTGGCTGGGCATCCTGGCCCGCCTATTGTCAGGACCACTGCATTTAAGAGATTCGCAATGCTATCGCACACATCACCGCGCCAGAAATTTTGGCGCTATATTGTCACCGTTAGCATGGCGCTGCTTGCCGGAACCCTGGCGCCGCTGCAAGCGCATGCTGCGGAACAGGGCCACCTGGTTGCGCGCGCTGTTGGCGCCATAGATAGCGGCAGCTGGCAATATGCCCGCAAGCTGGCCTCGCAAAGTGGTGATCCCGCCGCCCGCAAGCTGGTCGAGTATCTGTATCTGACTTCCTCGCGCAGCAGCCCAAGCTTTGCCGAAATTGCCAGCTTTCTGATCGCCAACCCAAGCTGGCCGGGCATGAAAGAACTGGTGGTCCGTGCGGAACACAGTTTTCTGCCCTCCATGCCCCTGCGCGAACGTGTCGAATGGTTCCGCCGCTATCCGCCCTACACGGCCAAGGGAAAATATCAGGCTGCGCAGACTTTCATGGATGCCGGCGATCATAAAACCGGTCTGCGCGTCCTGCGCGAACTATGGCGCGAGGGCGGCTTCGATACCGACATAGAACGCCAGATTTTGCGTCAATATGGCCATAAACTGGACCGGCAGGATCACATCGCCCGCTTTGATGGATTATTATGGCGCGGACAACGCGATGCGGCGGTACGCATGTACAAACTGGTTGGCCAGGACATGGAGCTTTTGGGCAAGGCCCGCATTGCCCTGCGCTATCGCGCACCGGATGTCGAGGCGGCTTTATCGCGTGTTCCCAATCTGTTACGCGCCGATGCCGGCCTGTTTTATGAGCGGGTGCATTGGCGCCTGAATAACGGCAAACCGGAACTGGCGCTGGAACTGGCGCGTAATGCCGCCAACAGCCTGCGCGCACCGCAATCCTCTATCGGTGAAATCTGGTGGGATCATCAGGAAACCATTGCCCGCATGGCGCTGGAAAAGCGTGATTACAATACAGCCTATCAAATAGCCGCCACCCACAATTTCCGCCCGCCAGAAGAAGCCGCCTCTTATGCCGAAGCAGAATGGCTGGCGGGCTGGGTGGCGTTACGGTTTCTCAAACAACCCGCCAAAGCGTTCCCGCACTTCACCCGCCTGTACAATGCCGTGACTTCGCCGATGAGCCGCAGCCGGGGGGCCTATTGGGCAGGCCGCGCCGCCGAAGCAAAAGGCGATCAGAAATCCGCAAAATTCTGGTATGGCGAGGCCGCCCGTTACCCCGTCAGCTTCTATGGTCAGCTTGCAGCCGAGTGGAATGGCGGAACCGTAGTGCGCGCGGCGCTGGATAACACCACGCGTCCTACACAAAAGGAAATGAATACCTATGCCCAAAAGGAACTTGCCCGCGCAACGAAAATTCTGTTGTCCGTGAACAAGGACAGTCTGGCAAAACAATTCTACACAGCACTGGTGGAATCGTCACGCAAACCACAGGATTACCGTCTGGCGGCCGCTTTTGCGACAGAACTGCAACGCCGGGATTTTGGCGTGATTGCCGCCAAACTGGCAAGCCGCGACGCCGTCTGGCTGTTCGAAGAAGGCTATCCCGTGCTCAATCTGCCCACTGATCTGGGGGGGCGCAACGGCCCGGAAATACCCCTGATCCTGGCGCTGTCAAAACAGGAAAGCGGATTCAACGTCAAGGCCGTCAGCCCTGCTGGCGCGCTGGGGCTGATGCAGTTGATGCCTGCCACCGCGCAGGAAATCGCCCGCCAGATCAAGGCGCCCTATTCACCGCAACGGCTAACCCGTGATCCCGTTTATAATCTTCGTCTGGGTACGGCCTATCTGGATAAGATGCTGGCAAATTTTGACGGGTCTTATGTGATGGCGCTGGCCGCCTATAATGCCGGCGGCAGCCGCGTCGTGAAATGGTCCGCCAAAAATGGCGATCCGCGCAAATCCACCACCGATGTGATCGACTGGATCGAGATGATTCCGTTCCGTGAAACCCGCAACTATGTACAGCGCGTGATGGAGGGCGTCGGCGTGTACCGTCTGCGCCTGGGCGTCACTGGCGACCCGTTCCGCATCGACACCGACCTGCTGCGCGGCCGCCCTGCCCGCACCATTCAGTTGCAACCGCCCGAAAGGCCGGCGCGCAAGGCAGGGTGAAAGGCTGGAACTACCCCATCCGCTTCACCGCCTGAATCATCTGCTCAAAGCCGTTGAGGAAATTGGAGCGGTCCTTTTTGCCAAAGCCTGCGCTCTGGCTGTTGATGGCGCCCTGCTCGCGCAATTGGGTCAGCAGGTTGCGGGTGGCGAGCACATCACCAATGCTGGCCTCGGTAAAAGCTTTGCCGTTCGGGCCGATACAGGCCGCGCCCTTTTTGATGACGCGCGCGGCCAGCGGAATATCGGCGGTGACGCAAATATCGCCCTGTGCGATTTGTTCAACGATCCAGTCATCGGCGGCGTCGGGCGTATTGGGCGCCACATGCTGGCGCACCAGCGGGCCATCCACCCCGCGCAGCCATTGATTGCTGACCAGAACCACCGGCAGCGCATGGCGGGCGGCGACTTTCAGCGCCTCCTGCTTTACCGGACAGGCATCGCCATCAATATAGACTTGCACGTGGTCCCATCACATCCCGTACAGATCGGCCTTATCAAGCGTGTTCTGCACAATGCGCACCGAGGCAGCGTCGATCATCATGCCTTCATAGGTTACGGCGCCTTCGCCGCGCGCCAGGGCTTCGTCATAGGCCTTGGCCATGGCGCGGGCGCGGGCCACTTCTTTAGGATCGGGCGAAAACACCGCCTGGGCGATTTCGCACTGGCTGGGATGGATGGCCCATTTGCCCACCATTCCCAGAATAGAGGCGCGTTCGGCCTCGCGGCGATAGGCGTCGGGGTTTTTGAAATTGGCGAACGGGCCGTCTACCGGGTCCAGCCCGTTGGCGCGCGCGGCGATGGTCATTTTGTAGCGGGTGTAATGCCAGATATCGCCAGGATAGGCGCTGTCGCCGCCAATATGGCGCACATCAATGCCCTGACTGGCGGAATAATCGCCCATGCCGAAAATCAGGCATTCCAGACGCGGCGTGGATTTGGCGATTTCCTCGACATTCATCATGCCTTCGACTTCCTCGATCAGCACTTCGATGCCGATGCGCCCTTCAACCAGGCCCAGTTTTTTCTCAAGCTGGTTGAGCAACGTATCCACAAATGTCAGATCATGCGCCGATTTCGCCTTGGTCAGCATGATGGTGTCGAGATTGCGCCCGGCCTTGGTCACCACCTCGATAATATCGTCATGGCACCATTCGGTCGCGCAATCATTGACGCGCACACAGCGCACCTTTTTACCCCAGTCCAGATTATTCAGCGCATCAGCGATCAAACCACGCGCGCCCACCTTGGCGCTGGGCGCAACCGCATCTTCCAGATCCAGAAACACATGATCGACATTGGGAAGGCCAACCCCTTTCACCATCATCTTCTCACTGCTGCCGGGTATCGATAACTGACAGCGCCGGGCGCGTTTGGGACGTTTATTATGGTGAGCCATGATCTTCTCCTGTTTATGTTTTAACGCACAGCGCCGCTGTTGCGCAGCGCCGCAATTTGTTCCGCCGAATAACCGGCGTCCTGCAAAATCGCATCCGTATCTTCGCCCAGCAGCGCACCACGCCGCGCCACGCCGCCTTGCGTTTTGGTCATGCGGATGGGGGTTCCGGCGATACGCACCGGATCGCGCCCCGGCTGTTCCACCTGCGGCAGCATTTCGCGAACCGCCGTGTGCGGATCATTAAAGATATCAACGACATTATTGACCGGGCCAAACGGAATTTTGCCGCCCAGACATTGGGCCAACTGATTTTTGGTCAGGGTTCTGGTCCAGCCGCCCACCATTTCCACAACTTCGGCATTGCGCGCCACGCGCGCCGCATTCAGCGCATAGCGCTCATCCTCGCCAAGTTCCGGCCTACCCATATTTTCCGCCAGAATTTTCCAGAAATGATCACGCGGACAGGCAATCGACACCCAGCCGTCTTTGGCAGGAAACAGTCCAAACGGACACAACAGCGGATGCGAATTTCCCTCCGGCCCCGGCACCGCGCCGTCATAGCTGTGCTGATAGACAATGCGTTCGCACAGCGCCAGAATGGCGTCATACATGCCGACATCGACAAATTGCCCCTCGCCAGTTTTTTCAGCGTGGCGAACGGCTGACAAAATGCCAATCGTCATCAGCATGGCCGGAACAATATCGCCCACGCCGGGGCCAATCTTCAGCGGCGTGTGTGCGTCCGGCCCGGTAATGCCCATGATGCCGCCCATGGCCTGGGCGATAACGTCAAAGGCCGGCCAGTCCGCATACGGACTTTTTCCCGTGCGCGGATCGCCAAAGCCGCGCACCGTCGCATAGACCAGTTTCGGATTGATCTTCGCCAGGCTTTCATAGGAAAGCCCAAGCCGGTCCATCACGCCCACCCGGTAATTTTCCACCAGCACATCGGCGTCCTTCACCAGACGGCGTAGCACTTCTTTACCGGCCTCGGTTTTCAAATCCAGCGCAAGCGACAATTTATTGCGATTGATGCTCTGAAAATAACCGCCAAACGGTATGTCTTGCTGCCCCTTGCCCAGCGTGCGCGTCATGTCGCCGCCCTTGACCGGTTCAATCTTGATGATCGTGGCGCCCTGATCGCCCAGCAGCATGGTGGCGAACGGCCCCGCCAGCATCATGGTCAGATCAATAACCTTGAGGCCTTTCAGCGCGCCGCTGGTGACAGGGGATGCGATCATTTCACGGCCCTTTGATTTAGTAACCGTGTCATCGCGAGCGAAGCGTGGCGATCCAGAGTCACACGGGAAAGCCTTCGACTGAGGCTTCTGGATTGCCGCGTCGCTTCGCTCCTCGCAATGACGATGAATTGGCTAAGCTCCACACTATAAACCATTCCTACGACCCGCGCTTTTTGATCAGCACCCGGCGCTCGCCCTCAAACACTTCCTTGCCATCCTGATTATAACCATAATGTTTGAAATGAACGATACCCGCATCCTTCTGGCCGCTATCATCCTTGGACAGAACTTCCGTATACGCATATAGCGTGTCGCCGTGAAACACCGGGCCTTTCAGCCGGATTTTATCCATGCCAATTTCGCGCAGGGCGTTTTCACCGGTGTCCTGCATGGAAAGGCCGACAATGGTGGCGATGGTGACGCCGCCGAAATTCACCCGGTGCGGAAAGATCGCGCCGGATTTCGACATCAAATCTTCGTTGAAATGCCCCTCCGCCGTGTTCATCACCTGCAATGTGGTGCCGACATTGTCATATTCCATGATCGTCTTGCCCCGCGCATGCTTGTAGACATCGCCGGGGGTGAAGTCTTCGTAATAATTATTCGATCCAGTTAGCGCCATGATCAGCTTTTCCCCCGTCCCATCAGGCTGTCGGAAATGATCCGCAACTGAATTTCCGATGTGCCTTCGAATATTTTGGTCAGCCGCGCATCGCGCCAGTACCGCTCGACCGCGTTCAGTTTGGTGTAGCCCGCGCCACCGAAAATCTGCAACGCCTCGCTGGTAACGCGCTCAGACATTTCGGAGGCAAAATATTTCACCATCGCCGCTTCGCGGTCGCAACGTTTGCCGGTGTCGATCTGGTGGCAGACAAAATACATTAATTGCCGTGCCGCTTCGATTTCGGTCGCCATTTTGGCGATCTTGAACCGGATCGCCTGAAAATCGCCAATCTGTTTGCCGAACTGCACCCGCTGTTTGGCATATTCCATGGCGTCTTCCAGCGCGCCCTGCGCCAGCCCGATGGAGCGCGCCGCTGTATGCGCGCGCGCACGTTCCAGCCCGGAACTGATCTGATAAAAGGCGTTGCCGCCGCCCTTCTTGCCGCCCACTTGCGCGCTTAGCGGCACCCGGCAGCCATCAAAGGCAAGCTCAAAAGTATTCCAGCCGAAATAACCGATTTTTGGAATGGCCGCGCCCTTGCAGTTGTTCGGCAATTCGCCGCGTGGTTTTTCCACGATGAAACCCGAAATGCCCTTGTGCCGCGCCTTGGGATCGACCGCTTCCGTGCGCGCCACCACATAAATATAATCCGCGTCATCGGCAAAGGTGCACCAGTATTTATTGCCGGTAATCACCCATTCATCGCCGTCCTGAACCGCGCGGCAGGTCAGCGCCGCAATGTCCGACCCAGCCCCCGGTTCCGACATGGAAAAAGCGCCCAGCCATTCGCCGCGCGCCACCTTGGGCAGGCGGTCCTGCAATTGCTCCTCGGTCATGCCACGCGAACCGATCAGGCCGTTGCCGCGCGCAATCAGACTTGCGACGCTCATCCAGCCGCGCGCCAGTTCTTCCGCCACCAGGCAATATTCAAAACAGCCCAGCCCCATGCCGCCGTAACGTGTGGGAATGGTGATGCCGAAATAGCCCATATCGGCCATTTTCTGTCGCAAATCCATGGGGATTTTGCCCTGCACCGGATCAAGCTCATTGGCGACGGGCAGCACTTCTTTCATGGTGAAGGCGCGCGCGCTGTCCTTGATCAGTCGGCGCTCATCGGTCATATAGCCTTCGCC
>DAIOWE010000022.1:0-25743 GCA_036758605.1 Pseudomonadota bacterium
GGACACAAGTCTTTTTGATCCGTCTGCAAGGGTAACCTCGCGCTTCTCCAGCTCTTTCAGGTCCAACTGAATGGCGACATGTTCCGGGATGCATAAATGCATTGCCCCTGTATCCGCCAGCGCAAGCGCCTCAATGGGCGCCAGGTCACGCCGGACCGGACTGGCCAATGTAAGTGTCGCACGCGCAATGCCCATTTGGAAAACCCGGCCTTCCTTATTCAAACGGTACGGTCGATACTATATCGGGAGAGCGCTTAATATTTCAAGGAAACGCCATCATGATGACCTCGGCGATGCAGGCGGGGCGTTCCTGGCCCTCGATTTCCAGCACCATTTCATAGTTCATGGTGGTCGCCTTGCCCTTCGGTTCCACAGACATCACTTTCAGCCTTCCGCGCACGTTCGAGCCGGTTGGCACCATATTGGTGAAACGCACCTTGTTGGCGCCATAATTGATCATCTGGCTGATGCCGGTGATTTCCAGCAGTTCGAACATGAATTTGGGGATCAGCGACAAAGTGAAATAGCCATGCACGATGGTTCCGCCGGTGGCCATTTCGCGCCTGGCGCGTTCCACATCGACATGGATCCATTGATGATCGCCGGTCGCATCGGCAAACTGGTTGACCTTGGCCTGGTCAAGCCGCACCCAGTCAGAGACGCCTATTTCCCTGCCTGCAAGGCCGGGCAGATCTTCGTATGCAACTTTCAACATAAGATTTTCCTTTTTGTTACTGCCGCCGCGCCGCCGCCTTGATCATGTCCGCGGCTTTTTCAGCAATCATGATAACCGGCGCATTGGTATTGCCCGACACCAGATTGGGCATGATCGAGGCGTCGATCACCCGTAAATTCTGTATCCCATGCACGCGCAATTGCGCATCCACCACCGCCATCGGATCACTGCCCATTTTGCAGGTGCCCACCGGATGATAGATCGTGTTGCCGCGTTCGCGGGCGAAGGCCAGCAATTCATCATCGCTTTGCACATCCGCGCCCGGCTCCAGTTCCGCGCCACGAAAGGCGTCAAGCGGCGCTGCGTTAAACAGGCGCCGCGCGATTTTCAGACTTTCCACAACAGTTTCCTGATCCAGTCTGGCTGAAAGATAATTTGCGCGTATTGCCGGATATTGCGTGGGTATGGAAGATTTGATGTGAATGGAACCCCGGCTTTCGGGACGCAACTGGCAGGGCGCGCAGGTTATGCCGGGAAATGGATCAAGATCCATTTTACCGGATCCGATATTCTGCGTCATGCTGGCGGGCAGAATATGGTATTGCACATCGGGGCTGTCGAGTTCCGGCCGTGTCTTTACAAATGCGCCAATATGCGCCGCACTCATGGCCAGCACGCCGCGCCGCGACACCGCCCATTTCACAGCTTCGCGCAGCAGTGGCAGGCCGCGCGTCAATTCATTTGCCGTAATCGGTTGGGTCGCCCGATAGGCGCAGCCAACTACATAATGATCCTGAAGGTTTTCACCCACACCGGGCAGGTCTTTCACAACTTCAATACCATGCGCGCGCAGCAAGTTTGCGGGACCAATACCTGATAGCTGCAATAATTGTGGTGAATTAACCGTCCCGCCGCACAGCAACACCTCGCGTCCCGCTTTGGCGTAACACTGCTGACCGCCCTGGTTATAGGCCACCCCGCTTGCCATTGCGTCTTCAAGGAAAATCCGGAACGCCAGCGCATCTGTTGCAACGGTCAGATTGCGCCGTGCACGGATGGGCTTCAGAAACGCCTTCGCCGTGCTGACCCGCAGGCCGTTGCGCGCCGTCATATGGTAATAGCCGATGCCTTCCTGATCCAGCCCGTTCAGATCATCGCGTCGCGGAATGCCAAGCTGTTCACCCGCAGCGATGAAGGCGTCGCTGATGGGATGCCGGTCCGGCGTCACAGACACCGCAAGCGCGCCCCCCACACCATGCAGCGCGCCGGGTTCAGCATGATCGGCGGATTTTCTGAAATACGGTTCGACATCATCCCATGCCCAACCCTTATTTCCCAGTTGCGCCCAGCGGTCATAATCCTGTGTCTGTCCGCGTACATATAAAAGACCATTGATGGAGGACGATCCCCCCAGCACCTTGCCGCGCGGCCAGACAATAGAGCGATTATTCGCGCCAGGTTCCGGTTCGGTTTCATACAGCCAGTTGACCTTCGGGTCTTTCAGCGTCATGACGAAGCCCGCGGGCAGATGGATCATCGGATTACGGTCTTTTGGCCCCGCCTCCAGCAGCAGCACGCTGACCTTCGGGTCTTCACTCAGCCGGTTGGCCAGCACGCAACCCGCCGAACCGGCGCCTACGATCACATAATCATAGACGGCATTTTCATTCATGCGATAAATTTTCTCAAAATGGCATTGGTTACATCCGCCGCTTCATACTGCACCCAATGGCCAGCACCCGGAACAATGTGAAACTCCGCCTCTGGATGAACGCTGGCAATCACATCGCGCCGGTGTTCCAGATAGGGCGATGAAATATCAAATTCACCCCAGATGCTGCACACCCTGGCGGGAATTTCGCGCAACGCATTCAGAAGTTTTTCACTCAGCGCATGTTCGGGACTAAGAATCCGGGTGCGGGGCGCATTTACCGCCTGCATATGCATGGCGATATCATCAATTTTTGCCGGGTCATGCAGCATGATTGCCGCCAGATTATGCCGGTGCGCGGCTGCCATTTGCTCTGGCGTTCCGCTTAGCGGCAGTTTTACCGGCGGCCGGATATTGCCAAATTGCCCGCCCAGCCCGCTCGGTCCCATCAATGTCAGCGTGCGCACCCGCGCGCCATGCAGCCTGGCCATCAGGCCACTGATCATGCCGCCAAATGAAAAGCCCGCCATGTCAAACGGCACACCCGTCGGCAGCACCTGATGCAGGCCATTGGCGGCGATCTCCGCTATGCTTTCGGGTGAATAGGGTTTGGGGGGTGACGCAGAATCGCCAAGGCCGGGCAGATCCGGTGCAATCACCATGCGATCCGTTTCAAATTCCGGAATATTGCGTATCCAGTGCGACCACGCCCCGGCCCCGCCATGGATAAACACCAGCGGCGCGCCTTCGCCCCAGATGCGCCACACCATGCGGCCATCGCCGCAGGCGGTTTCGATGCGGCGGCTGCGGGCCTCGACGCTATTAAAAAAAGCCGCTGCATCCATTATTTCTTGAAACCCTTGAGGCCAGGGTCCAGTTGCACCCCAAATGTATTTAGCGCCATTGACACCAGATTATACTGGCCGATTGCAAACACCAGATCCATACGCTGTGCTTCGTTATAGCGCTCGGACAATTTGGCCCAGGTCGCATCGCTGATGATTTTGTCTTTATGCAGTTCATCGGCGGCGCGCACGATGGCGGCGTCAAAGGCGTCCCAGCCGGGGGCGTCTGGCCCAGCGGCGATACGGTCAATTTCTTCGTCCGTGATGCCCGCCGCCTTGCCGATGATCACATGCTGCGCCCATTCATATTCCGCCCTGCACAGCCAGCCAATGCGCAGAATCGCAATTTCGCGGTCGCGCGCCGAAATGCTGCTACGCTTGCTCAGAACATAATTGGCAAAAGTCAGCCAGCTTTTGAACAGCACCGGATGATGGATCATGGATCGGAAAATATTGAACACCTGGCCATTGCGCGCCAATGGCTTCATGATTTCCTGCTGTTCGGCGTTAAGTTCATTATCCTGCAATGGCTTAACCCGTGGCACTGTCAGCCGCATTTCCCCTGCTCCCCTTCATTTTTCTGTCCGCGCATAATATCAGATCAAACGAAAAAGGCATATTTTCAGTGCGTGCGCAAGCCGGGCGAAAAATTCACGGCACGACGCCTCCATCCGCCTGCCCGTGCGGCCGCGCGGCTTAAGATCAGGCATAATGCCGTCGTCCCGACCCGGATGTTCCGGTTAACCATACTTTTACCCAATACCAGAATTTATATGGTTTTTATTTCTTCTGCGCATATTCATCCGGCATTAACGCACCCGGGTTATTATGCCAGCCGGACTAAATATAGAGGCTAGGTATGTCAAGCGGCCAGATACATTACGAAATCCATATCAAGCCCCCGCGTGGAAAATGGCAGTTTTACGGCGCTATGGAGTTGCGCGATAAGGCGCTCAAGCAGGCAAAAGAGCTTGCGGGCGGGGGCGCCGCCGTACAGGTAATGAAAGAAACCCTCGGGGCTGATGGCAATTATCTGTCCGTGCGCATCTTCCAGGAAGGTGACTGCGGCGACGCCCGTCCGAACGCCGGCAAAACAGATTCTTTTGAGGCACTCCCGTGTTTTCGGCCACTTGATCTTTATTCATATGAGGCGCGCAAAACAATTGTCCGCCTGCTGCAGGATAGCCTGAACCGCTGGAAAATTACCTCGCTTGAACTGCTGCATAGCCCGGTTAATCTTGATATGCTGGAAAGCACCGGCACGGTGTTGCAGGCAGCCGTGCAAAAAATGGCCATTTCGCAGGCGCAGGCGGGCGCAGGCACCGTAGGCGAGCGCGTAAAAATACTGCACAAGCTGGTTAGCGACGCCATGGTGATGGTCTATGTGGACCGGGATAAAAAGCGCATACCATCATTAAAAAATAAAACTATCGGTGAACTGGCGCGTCAGCTTGTTGGCGACCCCAGATGCGAATATCTGCTGAATTCCGCCATCACTGCATGTCTTCAGAATTGCAACGACTGGGATAGCAAGCTTGTGGTCATGCTGGAGTTCATCAAGGACGTTCCCCATGATGATTCTACTTTACGTAAATTCTGTCTTAATATTATCGATGGCTATGTGTCGGAAATATTATCCTCATCCTCAGCCATCAAGGATGTGGTGGGTGAACAGAAGGATCTGGGCGGCGCCCTGCAGCGGATGGTCGAACTTTCCAGCGGCCTGCTAAAAGACGAGGAAATCACCTCTCCCGGCCTTGCTTCGCTTAACTTTCATTTTGGCGCGGGCGAGCTTCCCGAAACCCGGACAGCAATCATCCGCCGGGTTTTGACGGAGCTGGAAGGGCCAAAACGGCTTACGCAGGATTCGTTGGCTGTGGAAGTTAAATTTTTGCGCCGTCTGGCGTCAAAGGTTGCGCTCGCCTGTGGTAATCTTATTCCCAATGATGAAGTCCTGGCGGCATTTCGTACGCGATCTGAGCGCCTGATATCGCCCGATGCGCTTGACGCCTATCTGGGTGAGGCCGAAAATCCCGCCGAAAAGGCGGAGCGCCTGCTATATATCGGTGATAATATCGTTGGCGATAAAAACAAGCGCAAGCTTACCGCCATTTTGCTGGCGATGCTGGAAGCCCCTGTTTTCAATCAATATTTTATGTCCGCGGAAGTGCCCGTATCCAACCGGTTACGGCTGCTGTGTGATCTGCAAAACAGGGTTGCACAATCGGAACTGGATGCGCCCCGTAAACAATTAATTTCCCAGCAGATGGACACAATATGTTTTGCAATCATTGAAACCAATAAATTGTTTGACCGCGTTATCAGTGGTCAGGATAACCCGCTGAATAAATCCCTGGCGTTGCTGAAGCTTGCATCTGCAAATATCCTGACCCGGGGTAAATCCCGCGATACGGCGCAACGCCTAGCCCTGGGATTTATACAGCAACCCGGCGCCCTGAAAAATTATCTGGGCAATAGCGCGGATTCCGAAGTCTCCACAAAAGTCGAGGAACTGCGCACCATGTTGCATGATGCGGGCATTGACCCTGAATCGGTGCTTGGCCGCCACGCGGCGTAAACAATTTCAATGCGCCTGCCCCCAATTATCGCCGGCCTTGGCGTCAACTGTCAGAGGCACTGACAGCGCCAGTGCCGGCATGGCGGCCTGTTCCATCACCCGCGTGACCACACGCAGGGTTTGCGCGATCTCTGCCTCGGGCGCCTCGAACACCAGTTCATCATGCACCTGCAACAGCATGCGCGCATTCAGACGCGCGGCGCGCAACGCATCGGGAATACGGATCATGGCGCGGCGGATAATATCCGCCGCTGATCCCTGAATGGGCGCATTGATTGCGGCGCGTTCACTGAATGCGCGGTGTGCGGGATTTTTCTGATTGATGCCGGGAAAATGAATTTTGCGCCCGAACAGCGTCGTCACATAACCCTGATCGCGGCAGATTTTTTTGGTCTCATCCATATAGGCGCGAATGCCCGGAAATTTCTGAAAATAGGCCGCGATATAACGCTGCGCCTCGCCCTGGGGGATGCGCAACTGATTGGCCAGGCCGAAAGCCGAAATGCCATAAATAATGCCGAAGTTAATTGCCTTGGCGCGCCGCCGGATGGCGGGGTCCATATCCTTTACGGGGACATCGAACATCTCGCTTGCCGTGATGGCGTGAATATCGTCGCCTCTGGCAAAGGCCTGTTTCAGCGCATCAATATTGGCGATCTCGGCCAGAATGCGCAACTCGATCTGGCTGTAATCGGCGCTGATCAGTTTGTGACCGGGGCTTGCGATAAACGCCTCGCGCAGTTTGCGGCCTTCTTCGGTGCGGATGGGAATATTCTGCAAATTCGGATCGTTGGACGACAGCCGCCCGGTCGATGTCGAGGCCATTGAATAGGATGTATGCACACGCCCGGTTTCGGGATTGATATGCCCCTGAAGCGCTTCGGTATAGGTTCCCCTGAGTTTGGACAATTGGCGCCAGTCAATCACACGCGCGGGCAGATCATGGCCCTGTGCGGCCAGCGTTTCAAGCACATCCGCGCCGGTGGACTGATCGCCGCCCCTGGTTTTTCTATCGCCCGCCATGCCCAGCTTGCCAAACAGGATTTCACCAAGCTGCTTGGGGGACGCGACATTGAATTTCTCGCCCGCCAGGGAATAAATCTGATCCTCATATTCCGCCATGCGCTGTGCAAATTCCGACGACAGGCGCGCCAGAAAGGGCGCATCCACCCTGATGCCCGCGCGCTCCATTTCGACCAGCACCGGCGCCAGCGGACGTTCCAGCGTTTCATACATGGCGCTCATATGTTCGGCAATCAGCCGGGGTTTCAGAATATGAAACAGACGCCCGGTAACATCCGCGTCTTCGGCGGCATATGCGGTCGCCCTGTCCAGCGGCACCCGGTCGAACGTGCGCTTTTCCTTGCCGGTACCCGTCACTTCCCTGAACGCAATCGGCGTGTGGCCCAGATGCAGTTTGGATAATTCATCCATGCCGTGGCCATGCAATCCCGCATCCAGCGCATAGGATAGCAGCATGGTGTCATCAATCGGCGTCAGGCGCACATCGTAGCGTGACAGCACCAGCATGTCATATTTCAGATTCTGCCCGACCTTCAGCACACCGGGATCTTCGAACAGGGGCCGCAAACGCGCCAGCACCTGATCGCGGGCCAGTTGCGCCGGTGCGCCACCGCCAAGTGACAATGCGCCGTCCCCATCCGGCCCCGTATGCCCAACCGGAATATAACAGGCCTTGCCGGGTGCGGTTGAAAGTGAAATTCCCACCAGATCGGCGCGCATCGCATCCAGCGAATTGGTTTCCGTATCAACGATAACAGTTCCAGCCTTGAATGCCGCAGCGATCCAGCGGTCCAGCGCTTCCATGCTGACAATGGTTTCATACGTATACGGATCAATGCGCGCATCCAGCCCGGGGATTGTCGCGCCAGGAGCGCCGCGTTCGCCCTGCGGCACAATATGCGCCACAGCATCAGCAGGCGCGATTGCTGTTGGTTGCGGAACTTCCACGCGCATCTCTGCGCCAATACGGCGCGCCAGCGTGCTGAACTCCATGTCTGTGAGAAAGCCCAGCAATTGCGCAGGATCGGGATGCCGGATGGTCATGGCGTCAATATCAGTATCCGTCACAACATCATCGCGCAGCCGCACCAGATCACGGCTGATGCGCGCCATTTCAGCATGTTCCAGAAGGCTTTCGCGGCGCCTGGGCTGTTTGATTTCACCCGCGCGCGCCAGCAGCGTGTCCAGATCGCCATATTCCTGAATCAGTTGCGCCGCCGTCTTGACGCCGATGCCGGGAACACCCGGCACATTGTCGGATGAATCCCCCGCCAGCGATTGCACATCCACAACCCTGTCCGGGCCAACGCCGAATTTTTCAAACACCTGATCGGGGCCGATATGAATGTTCTTCATCGGGTCAAGCATATCGACGCCATCCCCCACCAGCTGCATCAGATCCTTGTCGGATGACACAATTGTCACCTGCGTCTGACGCGCACGGGCCTGACGCGCAAAAGTTGCGATCAGATCGTCCGCCTCATATCCCGGCTGTTCCACCGCCACCACATTGAAGGCCCGCACCGCATCGCGAATGAAAGAAAATTGCGGGATCAGATCTTCTGGCGTCTCGCTCCGGTTGGCCTTATAGGCCGGATAAATTTCGTTGCGGAAGGTCTGCCGGCCGGAATCAAATATCACCGCGATATGGGTCACCGTCTCGCCGGATCTGGTGTCCTCGATCAGCTTGTAAAGCATGTTGCAAAAACCGCTGACCGCCCCTACCGGCAAGCCGTCGCGCTTGCGCGTCAGCGGCGGCAGCGCGTGATAGGCGCGAAAAATATATCCCGACCCGTCAATCAGATAGAGATGGTCGCCGGGGCCAGGCGGTTTGGCCGCAATTTGCGGGCTTTGCTGTGACTGCATAAGATTATCTGAACTCTCCGTTGACCTGGCTTGGCGCCCAATGATACCCATTCCTATGTCTAACATGAAAGCATCCATCGAAGAAAATGCGCGCATTGGCGAAAACGCCATCGAGGCGCGCAATTTGCAGAAATTTTACCGCAGCCAGAGTGGCGGGCCACCCAAGCATGCGCTGAAAGGCATTGATCTGGATATTCCGCGCGGCGCGATCTTTGGCCTGCTTGGCCCCAATGGCGCGGGAAAATCCACCTTTATCAATATTCTGGCCGGGCTGGTGATTAAAAGCGGGGGTCAGGCCCGCATCTGGGGGTTTGATATTGATAAAAATCCGCGCAAGGCGCGCGCCTCCATCGGCGTTGTGCCGCAGGAACTGAACATTGATCCATTTTTCACCCCCGCTGATCTGCTGGATTTGCAGGCCGGCATGTATGGGGTACCCAAAGCCGAACGCCGCACCGCAGAAATTCTGGAAGTGCTCGGCCTGACCGACAAGGCGCAGGCCTATGCCCGCACGCTGTCGGGGGGCATGCGGCGGCGCCTGCTGGTGGCCAAGGCGATGGTGCATAGCCCGCCCATTCTGGTGCTGGACGAACCCACGGCGGGCGTCGATGTGGAACTGCGCCAGCAGCTTTGGGAATATGTCCGTACCCTGAATGCGCGCGGCACCACCATTGTGCTGACCACGCATTATCTGGAAGAGGCCGAGGCGATGTGCGACCGCATCGCCATCATCAATCACGGGCAGGTCATCGCATGTGAGCCAACCCCGCAACTGCTGGCCCGCATCAGCGACAAACGCCTGGTGATCACCCCCACCCATGCCCTGGCGCAGGTTCCGCCAGGCCTTGCCGACCTCAATGTGGAATGCCTGCGCGACGGCAAACTGGCCGTGCAATATAATCCCGCCGACACGCCGGTGATGATGCTGATCGAACGCATAAAAGACGCCGGCATCATGATCGCCGATATCTCAACCGAAGAATCCGACCTGGAAGACGTGTTTTTGCAGTTGACGGCGAAATGATCGAACAGGCTGCGGTATCCTCGCCAACAGCCGTTGATCCTTATAATAATGACATTTCTTGACATTTTATGTCATTTATAGGATAGTTCGCCGTATCAGGAGATCCCCTATGCAAAGCATGAACATATCGCTGCCGGATCCGTTGAAGCAGTTTGTGGATGGGCAGATTGCCAAGGGCCGTTACAGCAGCGTCAGCGAATATGTGCGCGAACTGATCCGCGCCGACGAGAAACGCAAAGCCGAAGAACATCTCGAAGCACTGCTGCTCGAAGGTATGCAAGGCGAAGAAGCCGTATTCACCCGCGAGGACTGGCAGGCAATCCGCCAGGAAGCCTTGAGCCAGGTTAAAAAGGGCCGAAAGACACGTTCCTGATGGGAACAGTTTACCGGCGCGCTGCCGCGCGGCGTGACCTGATCGCGCACTTTGTCTACCTGTCGGGAAACGCTGGCGATGCGGTTGCCGAACGTTTCCTGATCCAAGCCGAAGCCTGGATTAAAGGGGACGCTACCCTTTAATCATCCTAAAAAATGACTTTTCGAACTTCAGTATATGCAGATCAGACCTTAATGTCCCGGCGCGCTTTTTCCTCGTTGCACCAATAAATCGAGCGCCACGTCGACGATTATGTCTTCCTGGCCGCCGACCATGCGTCTGCGGCCCAGTTTCACTAAAATATCCCGCGTGTCGATGCCGTGGGTAGCAGCAGCGGTTTCGGCGTGGCGCAGAAAGCTGGGTTGGCCGGAAAAAGGAAGCGTCCCCTTTAATGGCAAACTGATTGTGAAGAAAATCTGATCATTAATGGAGTAACGTCGTGTTTAAGTTCAACTATGGATTTCTGGAAAACATGCCCTTGCCAACCTGGACATAAAGCGTAACTACCGTGGCCAAAGCGGTGGCAACAATAGCTATGAATTCAGCTTGTTCCAAATGTTTGCTGTAAGGCTTGCAAAATTGCAGGAGCGCCATAATCATTGAAAAACCAGCCCACGTCCACGCAAGATGTTTAGCAGTATTTGCGTACTCCTTGCGTAACTTTATTTCGTCTTCCAGTTTTTCATTCTGAAGCCGTCTATTATTATGGTCAAGCCCTTCAAAAATGGCTTTTTCTTGCTCTGGAGTAGGCGTCCGGGGGAGTTGAATCTCTTCTCCGTTATCCGTAGTATCTCTCATTATGCCTTAACCTGAAACTCCTCTTTGAGGCGTAGAAATTCTTCTTTGACGTAATTGTCATCTAAAGATAGACCCTTTGGCACTCTAAACTCTCTTTCTACGGCTACTTTGCGCCAGGCAGTCCCCTCCTTGTGCGTCATTTCAGACAGCGCCATTCCAGATAAATGGCCATACCGCTTCCAAACCCATTCTATCAGATTAAGGCAATCAGTATCATCGTCAGGGACTTTAGGAGCTTCCTCTTCAAAGGGTGATGTCTTGACCGGCTCATTAATGGGCGAGTTGCCATAAATTTTCAGTTCATGATACATAGAAGGGAAGACAGGGCCGTATTGCCAAACTTCCGGCTGTTCCGCCAATTTGGAAGTTTCTTTATAAGCAAGCCACCAGCCATGAACGCAATAAACAAGTTTCTGCAATTTCATGTGATCAATACCACCTGATTTCTTACCAAATTTATCAAGCAAAGTATTTGCAATCTCAATGGGCGCGTATGTTTTTTTCATGTGCCCTCCATTTCTCTGTGCTGCACGGCATCCTCAAACGCAATACTGTCAGTATATGTTCATGAGAATCATATAGTAAAGCTAATACAAACGGCAACGGAGAGACTACGCACCGTAATAATCACATAACAGTCCAACGGGCCGCCACAAAAAAAACCGGGCGCGAGGCCCGGCTTTTGCGATTCATGCGTATGTGATCCAGATCAGTACACTTCGAACAGGCCCGCTGCGCCCATGCCGCCGCCGATGCACATGGTGACGACGACGTTCTTGGCCTTGCGGCGCTTGCCTTCGATCAGGATGTGGCCGGTGAGGCGGCTGCCTGTCATGCCGAACGGATGGCCGATGGAAATCGCGCCGCCATTAACATTCAGCCGGTCGCCGGGAATGCCGAGCTTGTCCTTGCAATAGAGCGCCTGGCTGGCAAAGGCTTCGTTCAGTTCCCACAGATCAATGTCATCCATCTTGAGGCCGGTGCGTTCCAGCAGCTTGGGAATGGCGAAGACGGGGCCGATACCCATTTCTTCGGGCGAGCAGCCGCCAACGGCAAAACCGCGGAAGCGGCCCATCGGCTGCAATCCGCGGCGTTCGGCCTCTTTGGCTTCCATCAGCACACAGGCGGAGGCGCCATCGGAAAGCTGGCTGGCGTTACCCGCCGTGATGAAATTGCCCGGGCCGCGCACCGGCTGCAATGCCGCAAGGCCATCAAGCTTCGTGTCGGGGCGGTTGCAGTCATCCCGGTCAACAATGGTTTCCTTCATGGTGACGGCGCCGGTTTCCTTGTCCTTGACGGCCATCATGACTTTCATTGGCACGATTTCGTCCGCGAACTTGCCGCCCTGCTGGGCCGCAGCCGTGCGCTTCTGGCTTTCGAGCGAAAATTCATCCTGATATTCGCGCGACACCTTATAGCGCTGCGCCACAATATCGGCGGTTTCGATCATCGGCATCCACAGCGCCGGCCATTCGGCCGCCAGCTTGGGGTCCTTGGGGTCCTGTTTGACCTGACCGCCCATGGAGATGGTTTCAACGCCGCCGCCAATGGCGATATTGGCGCCGTCCACAATGATATGCTGCGCCGCCATGGCAATGGATTGCAGACCCGACGAACAATACCGGTTGATGGTGACAGCCGACACCGAAACCGGGCACCCGGCCCAAAGCGCGGAGCTGCGCGCCACATTCGCAGTCGAGCCGCCGTCCGGGGCGACACAGCCCATATAGACGTCGTCCACTTCGCCCGGCTCAATCTTGGCGCGCGCGATGGCGTGTTTGACCACATGGCCGCCCAGGGCGCCTGAATGGGTGGCGTTGAACCCGCCCCGGAAGCTTTTGGCCAGTCCGGTACGTGCGGTGGATACGATAACTGCTTCACGCATTGCTTTCTCCCTGCAGTGTTGGTTTCTCTTGACTAACGGTGGTTCTAGCATAGAGGGTTTCAGGCCGTCTGGCATCAAAAATCAGGATCATCAGGACAGCGAAAAATGCAGCAAAAATTTGATACATTGGCTTTAGAGACACCCGGGCCGGGCCTGTTATGCGTGACGTTGAACCGTCCGGATTTCCGCAACGCCCTCAATACCCAGATGGGGCGCGACCTGCGCGATCTGTTTCAGAACGGACTGAACCGCGATGCGGGGGACGTGCGCTGTGTGGTTCTGACCGGCGCGGGCGGCAAGGCATTTTGCGCGGGCGGCGACCTGAAGGAACGCGACGGCATGAGCGATGAGGCCTGGCGCGCCCAGCATGTGATTTTCGAAGAAGCCATCTATGGCATTATGGACTGCCCGCTGCCGGTGATTGCGGCGGTCAACGGGGCGGCGTTCGGCGGCGGCTGTGAAATCGCCCTGGCCTGTGATTTCGCCTATGCGGCGGCGGAGGCGCGTTTTGCGCTGACCGAAGTGACGCTGGGCATTCTTCCGGGTTGCGGCGGCACCCAGAATTTGCCGCGCGTGGCGGGCAGCCCGCGCGCCAGGGAAATTCTGATGACCGGCCGTCCCTTTTCCGCCGCCGAAGCGCTGGAATGGGGCATTGTCAACCGCGTATGCGAACCCGCCAATTTGCTGGACGAGGCGCTTGACACCGCGCGCGCCATTTGCGCCAACGCGCCGCTGTCGATCAGAAATGTGAAACAGGCGGTGAATGGCGGCATGCAAACCGATCTGAAATCAGGCCTGAAACTGGAACTGGCCGCCTATGATAAGGTTTACGTTTCGGAGGACCGCCGCGAAGGCGTGCGCGCCTTCAACGAAAAACGCAAGGCGGAATTCAAAGGGATGTAGCCGCGCCGATCAGGCGGCTTCAACCGCCGGGTTCAGATTGATTACGCCCAGCAGCGTTACATCGCCGCCATTCGCCAGATCAACCTGCAGGGCGCTATCGCCAAAATCCGTGGCTACGCCGCTCAACTGACTTTCTTCCACAAACAGCACATTGCTGGTGAAAGAAAAAATATCAAGCGGCAGATCATCACTGTCAAAAACCACCACGGTCAGGGCTTTATCCCCTGCCCAATATTGCTTCAGCAATTCGGGAAAGCTGGCGGGGACAGAAAATTTGCTGTCCGTGGAATTGACAAAATCCGTGATCAGATTAAGCCGCGCCAGCGCCACCGGGTCACCGCCTGCAAACACAATATCAGATGCATTCAGCGCCTGACGGACAGTGGTGATGGAAAATCCGCCCTGACCATCCTGCGGCGGCGCCGTGACGCCTGCGACGGATGACATTTCAATTTTATCGCCAGCAACATCTCCGATACGCAAAGTAATGCCGTCGGCCAGTTTCTCTGTGGGGTTGCCGAAAAATATTTCAATCGCTTCCTTGCTGATTTCGGTGAAGCTGATGCGGTGGTTCTCTCCACCCGCTTTCGGTTCGGCAACCTGAAATACCATTTCCTTTTGCCCGGCAGGCTGCTGCCGCGCAGGCTCGGCTTTGGGTGCATCCGCTTTTGCTTCCGCCACCACCGCAACCCTGTCTTGCGATATACCTGTTCCGGTGTCTGCGGGAATAAGCCTGTCTGCTGCTTCCTTATGTGCTGTACTGGCAGAAATTTCTTCGTTTGAAGCGGCAGCACCTGATTTTTCGGCAAGCCCCGGTTTTTCCATGGCGCCTGATACGGCTGCATCGTGCAACACTGTTTTAGCCGGGGCCGGTTCCTTGCTTTCAGCGAGCCGGTCAACAGCGCCTGCATCCGCTTGCACCTTGTTTTCCGCAATCTGTGGCGCGCCAACGGGTCCGGCAGATTTTTTTACCGCCGCATCAGAAGAATCGGCAGGCCGCGATGCACGGCTCGCAATATCCACCTCATCCTGCAATGACGATCCCTGGATCACCGAGATTGCGAATGCAACCACAGATGCCAGCGACAGATTACCAAGCCCCAGACCAAGGGCCGTAGCCTGCGCATACTCGGCAGATGCGTTTTTCGTATCAATCGGGCCCGTGAAACCACGCAGCACAAGGTTCAGCGCATCCATAAAGGCGGTTTTCAGTGTTTCCGAGAATCTGCCTTCGGATACGGCGTGAACAGCAGCATCCGCCGCATCATCGATTGCGGTGATATCCTGACCTTCCCAGCTTTTCATCTGCGCCAGCGTGGTCGCGACCAGCGCGGTCAGAATGACCGATGGATGCAGGAATAATTTCTGGCCCGAACTGGGCGCGGGCAGGATCAGCGGCTGACGATTGACCAGCGCCTCTGCAACGCGGCGAAAATTATTGCCGCGCATCACCGCATCGGTGGCGGCGCTGACCGCAACAAACTGGCCATCAATGCGTGAGAAATGGACGATGACGTCGCCTGTATCGGCGCGGCAAAAGGCAAACCAGGGTTCGCCTTCATCGGACAGGCCCATATCTGTATCAATGGCTACCCCGGCGCGGCTGAGAATATCCACGACGCGAAACAGTTCGGCCAATTCTTCATTGGTCCAGTTCTGATCCTTGTGCGGTTGCCGGAAAGCGAGAATAGCCGCCATGATATTTATATGCCCATTTGCCCTAGGTCTGGCCCTTCATGTCCTGCAAAATCAGAACGTTGACGGATGACAGGCTAGCAGCGAATCGGGGATTCGGCCAGCCGCAATATTCAACCCCTGTCTATGCGTTCGCGAACAGCAAACGATAGGTTTCCGGGTCATAATATTTCATTAATTCCTTCACAAAAACCGTTGTATCGACATTGAGCGCCTGCGCCCAGCGTTCGTAACGGTCCGGCGGTATCCGGCCCCGGCCCGATTCAAGCTGCGAAACAAAGGTGTAATATTCAACACCCACCAGCGCCGCCAGTTGCCGCTGCGTAAGATTGTTGGCTTCACGCAGTTCTTTCAACCACTTGCCAGCCTGCTGGCGCAGCTTCTGAACATCATGCCCTGCACTATGTTGCGGATGAGAATACATGTCTTTTAACCCTGGTTAGCGTGCCGTATGGGGAAGAAATCGCTCCTTCAGCATTTAAACGAGAGCCTATCATAAATAACTACAAAGTACAAGAGTTACTGTACAAGAAAGCAGCGCTGTTTATAATCATTATGATTGGCGTGCTATCCTGGAAGGCGCCAGAAACAGGCCTTAATATGTGGCGTTTTTGCAACAGCGGCGGACGATTATCAGCCGGTTTTTTCAGGTTTGCCGTCCAGCGCCTCCAGAAGCACATTCTTGATGCGCCTGAGTTTTTCTTCGGAAGTAATTTTCAGGCCGAACGCATCGCGCACATAGAAAGTGTCAATGGCTTCCTCGCCATAGGTCGTAACATGGGCGGAATTGATCGACACGCCATTTTCAAACAGCGCCCAGGTCAGATCATGCAGCAGACCGGGCCGGTCGCGGGCCGTCACCTCGATCATGGTTGTGGTATTGGACGCTTCATTATCGAACAGCACCTGGCTGCGCACGGTAAAGGCCTGTTCGCGCTTGGGCCGTTTTTGCCTGCCCGCCAGCACAATATGCGGACGATGGCGGCCCTCCAGCGTCTTGTGCAGAATTTCCGACAGGCGTTGCAGTTTTTTCTCTTCCGTCAGCGCCCCGCCCTCCGCGTCCTGCACCAGGAACATGTCCAGCGCCATGCCATCGGATGTTGTGAATATTTTTGCGTCAACAATATTGGCGCCAATGGATGCGAACGCCCCGGCCACACGCGCGAACAGGCCTGCATGATCGGGCGCAAATAATGTGACCTCGGTAACGCCGCGCGCCGTATCGATTTCATATTTCATATGGAATGGCCCGCCTTTTGCACGCGCATCCATGACAAACCTGGCATGTTTTTCGTGCAGGTCCGCATCCCCCGCCAGCCAATAGGGCGGATAATGCATGGCGAGAATGCCTTCGCGTTGCGCGGGCTCAATATCCGCCAGCCGTTCCGCCAGTTGCGCTTTGGCGGCGGCGATCCTCTCGCCGCGCCCCGCCGTGCTATGACCGCCCGACAGCAGGCTTTCGGCTTCTTCATTCAGCTGGCGTAACAGCTGCCCCTTCCAGCTATTCCACACGCCGGGGCCAACCGCGCGAATATCCACCACGGTCAGCACCAGCATCAGGCGCAGCCGTTCCTGGGATTTTATTTCTTCAACAAATTTTGCAATGGTTCTGGGATCGGAAATATCGCGTTTCTGCGCGACGTCACTCATCAGCAGATGCTTTTCCACCAGCCACGCCACCAGTTCTGTATCCGTATCGGTCAGGCCAAGACGCGGGCACAGTTCACGCGCCACACTCGCGCCTGCATGCGAATGGTCATCGGGACGCCCCTTGGCGATATCGTGCAGCAGCACACCCAGATAAATCACTTCGCGTTTTTTAATGCGCCGCATGATTTCACTGGCCAGCGGATGATCGTCCGTCAGTGTGCCCGCCTCGATCTCCGACAGAATGCCGATGGCGCGGATAAGATGCTCATCCACCGTATAATGATGATACATGTTGAACTGCATCATGGCGACGACACGCCCGAAATCCGGCACAAAAAGACCGAACACCCCAGCCTCGTTCAACCGGCGCAATGTGGTTTCCGGGTCTTTGCGCGAACACAGCATTTCCAGAAACAGGCGGTTGGCCTCTTTGTCCGCACGCAGACGATCATCAATCAGATCAAGCGAGCGCGTAACAAGACGCAGCGCCTTTGGATGAATATCCAGATCATTGTGCTGGGCCGTGTGAAACAACCGCAGCAGATTTGCAGGATCATTGGTAAAGACCGCGTCATGGGCCACATTAAGACGCCCGCCCTCCGCCTTGAAGGCGTCAAATCCCTTGTGCCGGGAGCGGCCAAAACGGGGCAGAAACCGGCGCAGTCCCACCGGCTTGCGATGAATATCTTCCAGCAGCGCGCAGAATATTCGCGTCAGATCGCCAACTTCCTTGGCGGTTCGGAAATAGTCTTTCATGAACCATTCCACCGCCGACAGGCCGTCATGATCCTGATAGCCCATCCGGTTTGCAATCATCTGCTGCACATCGAATGACAGACGCTCCACCGGACGCCCGGTCACCAGATGCAAATGGCATCGCACCAGCGACAGAAAATCTTCCGCATGCAGAAAGCTGTCATATTCGGCCTGTGTCAGAACGCCCCTGGCGATCAGTTCGCGCGGATCTTCAGCGCCGTAAATATATTTGCCGATCCAGTACAGCGTGTGCAGATCACGCAGGCCACCCTTGCCGTCCTTGACATTGGGCTCCACCAGATAGCGTGTTTCGCCCTGGCGCATATGCCGCTGATCACGTTCCGCAAGTTTGGCGTCGATAAAACTGGATGAAGTGTCGGCGGCAATATCGGCGGTGTAGCGTTTCTTCAGATCACTGAACAGTTCCTGGTCGCCGCAAATATACCGGCTTTCCAGCAGCGCCGTGCGGATGGTCGTATCGCCTTTGGACAGGCGGATGCATTCATCCACCGAACGTGTGGCGTGCCCGACCTTCAGCCCCAGATCCCACAGCACATACAGCATGAACTCAACCACGCTTTCGCCCCAGGGCGTTTGTTTGTAGGGCAGCAGAAACAGCAGATCAATATCCGACTGCGGCGCCAGCCCGCCCCGGCCATAGCCCCCCACGGCGGCAACGCTTAAGCGTTCCCCGCTGGTTGGATTGGTCGCACGGCTGACCCAGCGGCTGGCATACTCAAACAGCGCCGAGACGATATTGTCCTGACAGTTGGACAGCGCCTGAATGGCCTGCAGCCCCCCGGCGCCTGCGGCCAGGGCCTTGTCCAGCGATTCCAATGTGCGCGCCCGCGCGTCCTTTAACAGCTCCACCAGACGCCGGTTGCGCTCGGAATCGCTGGCATCCTCATCCGCGCCAATGGCGCGCAGGCCGGCGGCCAGCACATCATGCGGCGTTACCGCGATTTCCGGTGCGGGTTTCAAAGCTTCTGGAACAGTGCTGTCAGGCATAAGGAATATTGTATCCGGTAATGATGACACGGGTCGGTCATGCTTACTCTAAAAGGCCACGTAATTGGTATATGATTTGCAACGCTTCTTTTGGCGACAGTTCGTCGGGATTAATTGCCCGCAATGCAGCGGCGAGCCCTGCGTCCGGGGTTTCTTCTGGCGTCGCGGGCGGGGCATTGAACAGGGGCAGGGCGTCTATCATCTGCGCGCCCCAGCCTGGCGCTGCCTGACTTTCCAGTTGCGCCAGAACGGCCTGCGCCCGGGCGATCACCGGGGCGGGCAATCCCGCAAGTTTCGCCACCTGTATGCCGTAGGAGCGGTCCGCCGCCCCCGGCACGACCTCATGCAGGAAAATCACATCGCCGCGCCATTCGCGCACCCGCATGGTGACATTGGCCATGCCCGGCAATACTGCGCCGAGCGCCGTCAATTCATGATAATGCGTGGCGAACAGCGCCCGGCATCTGTTGGTTTCGTGCAGATGTTCGAGCGCGGCCCAGGCGATGGACAGCCCGTCATAGGTTGCCGTGCCGCGGCCGATTTCATCCAGTATAACCAGCGACCGCGCCGTCGCCTGATTAAGAATGGCGGCGGTTTCCACCATTTCCACCATAAAGGTGGAGCGCCCCCGCGCCAGATCATCGGCCGCCCCCACCCGGCTGAACAGCCGGTCGACAATGCCGATATGGGCCGATTGCGCGGGCACAAACGCCCCCATCTGCGCCAGAATGGCGATCAGGGCATTTTGCCGCAGAAATGTTGATTTGCCCGCCATGTTCGGCCCGGTCACCAGCCACAGACGGCGGCCTTCGGCATCCGCGCCCCCATCCGCGCCGAGATCGCAGTCATTGGCCACGAACACGCCCACATTCTCCTGTAGCGCCGCCTCCACCACCGGATGACGCCCGCCCGCAATATGAAACGCCAAACCCGCGTCTAGCATTGGGCGCACCTGACGCGCGCGATGCGCCAGCTCGGCAAGTGCGCTGGCGACATCCAGTTCCGCCAGTGCCGCCGCCATACGCAGCACCGCCACACTGCGCCCCATTACTTCGCCCAGTAAATCTTCCCACAGCGCCAGTTCGATTCCCAGCGCCTGATTGCCCGCCTGATCGATCTTGCGTTCCAGTTCGCCCAGCTCAACCGTGCTGAAGCGGGCGTTACTGGCCATGGTCTGGCGGTGAATGAAAGTTTCATTCAGCGGGGCGCGCATCAATCTGTCGCCCTGCGCCAGACCCGTTTCCAGAAAATATCCCAACACCCGGTTATGTTTCACCTTCAGGCGGTCAATGCCGCTCAGCCTGCGGTATTTTTCCTCAAGCGATGCAATCACCCGCTTGCTTTCGCTGGCAAGCCCGCGCAATTCATCCAGTCCCGGATGATAGCCCTGCGCAATAAATCCGCCATCACCGGTCAACAAGGGCGGTTCGGGTTTCAGGGCTTCGCTCAGGCGCGCAATCAGAATTTCCTGATGGTCCAGATCAGGCAGCAGCGCCGCAAGGTCTTCGGGCAAACCGCCAAGCGGATGCGGCGCCTGCTGCAGACGCAGTTTCAGGCTGGCCGCAACCATCAGCGCATCGCGCACCGCCAGCAGGTCGCGCGGACCGCCGCGCCCCACCGACAGCCGCGCCAATGCGCGTTCCAGATCCGGCGCGCGGCGCAATTCGGCGCGCACCGCATCGCCCAGATCCCGGTCATCATAAAAATGCTGCACCATATCCTGACGCCGCCGGATGGCCGCCACATCCGTCAGCGGCGCATTCAGCCTTGCTGCCAGCAGGCGCGCCCCTGCCCCTGTGACAGTGCGGTCAATGGCGGACAGCAGGCTGCCCTTGCGCGCGCCGCTCAGCGTGACATTCAGTTCCAGATTGCGCCGGGTCGCCGCATCGATCGCCATGATGGCGCCCTGCTGCTGGCGCGAGGGCGGGCGCAACAGCGGCAGCCGCCCTTTCTGGGTCAGCTCCATATAGGCCACGAGCGCCCCACAGGCCGCAAGTTCCGCACGGCCGTAGCCGCCAAAACCATCCAGCGCGCCCACCCTGAACAGCGCCATCAGGCGCCGCTCACCCGCCTGACTGTCAAAATATCCACCCGGCAGGGGGCTCAGCGCCGCGCCCTCAATGGCAAAGCTGGCGAGCAGTTCCGGCTCTTCCAGCAGGCGTTCGGCCAACAGCACTTCACGTGGCCCAAGCCGCGCCATTTCCGCCGCCACACGCTCCTGCGGCAACGCCATGACCTCAAAACTTCCGGTGGAAATATCGCACCAGGCCAGCGCCCATTCCCGGCTCGCGCCCGCACCCACCGCCCCCACCGCCAGCAGATAATTATGCGCCCGCCCATCCAGCAGACTGTCCTCGGTCAGCGTGCCCGGCGTGACCAGCCGCACGACCTCGCGCGCCACCACGGATTTCGCGCCGCGCTTGCGCGCCTCTGCCGGGTCTTCGATCTGTTCGCACACCGCCACCTTGAAACCGCTGGCGGTCAGGCGCGCCAGATAGCCTTCCGAGGCATGCACCGGCACCCCGCACATGGCGATATTTTCGCCCAGATGCTTGCCGCGTTTGGTCAGGGCGATATCCAGCGCGGCGGAGGCCTTGACCGCATCCTCAAAGAACAGTTCGTAAAAATCGCCCATGCGGTAAAACAGCAGATAATCCGGATGCGCCGCCTTGATCGCCAGATATTGGCTCATCATCGGCGTCGTCACCGCCGCCACCGGCGCAAGCGGAAACAAATCCGGCGTTTGCGGCGGGTTCCGGTCAATTTCCGATTCGGTCAGGCTGTCAGGCATTCGACGAAAATAACATAAAATCCAGATAATGCGCGGCTTTTCGGGTGACAGGGGCGCACCCAATCGCCTACAACGAACACTTCGCTCTCTAACCCTGGTAAAACAATGAACAGCCCGAAGCCGCCCGCCGATAAACGCCCGCAATTCACCGATGAAGAAGTGCTGCTATTTCATTCGGAAGGGCGCCCCGGCAAGATCGAAATCATCGCCAGCAAGCCGCTGGCGACCCAGCGCGATCTGTCGCTGGCCTATTCGCCCGGTGTCGCGGTGCCGGTGCGCGCCATCGCGGAAGACCCGTCGCTGGCCTATGAATATACCGCCAAGGGTAATCTGGTTGCGGTGATTTCCAATGGCACCGCCATTCTGGGGCTGGGCGATCTGGGGGCGCTGGCGTCAAAACCCGTCATGGAAGGCAAATCGGTGCTGTTCAAGCGCTTTGCCGATGTGGATTCAATCGATCTGGAACTGGACACCAAAGATGCCGATGAAATGATTGCGGCGATCCGCTATCTGGGGCCAAGCTTTGGCGGCATCAATCTGGAAGACATCAAGGCGCCCGACTGTTTCATCATCGAACAGCGCCTGCGCGAGCTGATGGATATTCCGGTGTTTCACGATGACCAGCATGGCACGGCCATTATTTCTGCGGCGGCGCTGATCAATGCGCTGCATCTGGCGGGAAAGGATATCAAAGACGTCACCATGGTGGTCAATGGCGCGGGCGCGGCGGGCATTGCCTGCATCGAACTGATCAAGGCGATGGGCATGCCGCACAATAATGTCATTCTGTGCGACACCAAGGGGGTCGTCTTTCAGGGCCGCACCGAAGGCATGAACCAGTGGAAATCCGCCCATGCAGTGGTGACCAGGGCGCGCACACTGGAAGAGGCCATGGAAGGCGCGGATATTTTTCTTGGCCTGTCCGCGAAAGGCGCGGTCAACGCAGCAATGGTGCGTTCCATGGCCCCCAACCCGATTATTTTCGCCATGGCCAATCCGGACCCTGAAATTCTGCCCGAAGAAGTCGAGGCCATTCGCGGCGACGCCATCATCGCCACCGGGCGTTCGGATTACCCCAACCAGGTCAATAATGTGTTGGGCTTTCCCTATATTTTCCGGGGCGCGCTGGATGTGCGCGCCAGCACCATCAATGAAGAAATGAAAATTGCCGCCGCCACCGCGCTGGCGGAACTGGCCCGCGAGGATGTGCCCGATGAGGTCGCCGCCGCCTATGCCGGTGAACGTCCAAAATATGGCCGCAAATATATCATCCCGGTGCCGTTTGATCCGCGCCTGATCAGCCATGTGCCGCCCGCCGTCGCCAAAGCGGCGATGGATAGCGGCGTGGCGCGCCGCCCGATTGTCGATATGGACGCCTATAAGCATCAGTTGCGCGCGCGCCTGGACCCCATCGCAGACACGCTGCATCCGGTGTTTGAATATGTGCGCGCCAACCCCAAACGCATTGTGTTCGCCGAGGGCGAGGAAGAACAGGTCATCCGCGCCGCGCTTTCATACCGCAACAGCGGCTATGGCACGCCCATTCTGATCGGGGTGGAGGAACGCATCCGCGCAAGTCTGGCCGCAAGCGGGCTTGACCCCAACGAAGAACTGGAGATTCACAATTCGCGCGAACCCGCGCTGGTCGCCAAATACCGCGACTTTCTGTATGGCCGGTTGCAGCGCAAGGGATTCCTGATCCGCGATTGCACGCGGCTGGTAACCTATGACCGCAATATTTTTGCGGCCGCCATGGTGGCGTGCGGCGATGCGGATTGCATGGTCACCGGCGTGACCCGCAATTCGGCTGTCGCGTTACAGGATGTGCGTCACGCCATTGACACCAAACCCGGCCAGCGCGTGATCGGAGTGAGTTTAATGCTGTCGCGCAAGCATACCGTGTTTGTCGCCGACACCACCGTGCATGAAATGCCCACCGCCATTCAGCTTGCCGACATTGCCGAACAGACCGCGCGTCTGGTGCGGCGCATGGGGCACGAACCGCGCGTGGCGCTGCTGGCGTCCTCCACCTTCGGCAATCCGGCGACCGAACGTTCCGATGCGCAGCGCGAAGCGGTGGCAATCCTCGAAAAGCGCGGCGTGGATTTTGAATTTGACGGCGACATCGCCGCCGATGTGGCGCTGAATATGGATCTGATGAGATTATATCCGTTCTGCCGCCTGACCGGCCCCGCCAATGTGCTTCTCATGCCGGCCGTGCACAGCGCCTCCATCAGTACACGCATGGTACAGGAACTGGGCGGCGGCACGGTCGTCGGCCCGATGATCATCGGCCTGTCCCACCCGGTGCAGATCGCCCATATCGGCGCGAAAGTTTCCGATCTGGTCAACATGGCGGCGCTGGCGGCCTATGATCTGTCGCGGTGATGAATAACGCGCCGCTTGAACGGAAAAGCGCGCCACTTCCGCGGGGTCAATGCCCGGGGCTGGGGCGGGCATTTCGCCGCCTAGGAACAGCCCGAACTGTTCGTCAAGGAAATCCGCGACTGTCTCAGGCAGTGCAGGTAGGGGGGTGAGCGGGTAATGAGTGGGATAAAGGAGTAACATTTCCAAAACAGATCATGTCACGACCTAGTGCCACTTTATGTGACCTCTTAATGTTTTAACTTAATTGGGAACTTATTTTTTTCCCGTCGTCACGCCAACAGATTGGAAACATCCTTTGTCCCAGAATGATTGGTGGAAGGAACAGCACGACGGTCAGTTGCGCGATCAGACTTTTTGGTACATTTGGGAACTAAAACACCTACGCGCAGCCGACCTAATATGGGACGCCTACACCACCGCCCGCTCAAAGTTTCAGGCCGACCCGGATGCGTATCACAATGACCCTGATCTGCCGTTCGTTGACGATTTGGCGCTCACGACAATTGTTTTTTATCATTTGGCCGTTGCCCTTGAACTCGCCTTAAAGGGCCACCTTGTTCAGGCTGACCCAATGATTGTTGAGGGGAAAGATATTTACACGCATAACCTCGAAGACCTTTGCTCGCGCATTCAAATGCCACTTTCAAGCAGCCAAGAGTATCTTGTGAGACAGCTAAGGCACCTGGTCGAATGGCATGGTCGCTATCCCACTCCACCCCTGCGCAGACCCAAGGCATGGCAGAGAGTGCTGGATGCTGAAGGGCGCAACAACATGCCGGGTAGAATCGATCCGGAAGATTATCAAAATGTCAGGGACTTGATTACACTGGCGCATCGGCATGCCCAAAGTCGGCTTCCCGCAGAAAGGGGTGCAGGCGACTGAAAGAACACACAAAAGAATGAGGGGAATAGTAAGGTGCCTTCTAATTACTTCACCTCAACCGCGATGCGGACATTGAGCGCGCGCAGGACGGCGGCGATGGTTTCATAACGGGGTTTTGAACCATGCCGCAGCGGCATATCCAGCATATTACTATTCTTTTCCATTCTCCTGCTTCATTTCCTCGCATCTTGACAGGACTCCCTTTTAGATATACATACACCTGAACGTATATCCATGGAGGCCGTGATGCAGGTTGCGAAATGGGGGAATAGCCTTGCGGTGCGGCTGCCTGCGGCGGTGGTCGAGGCGCTGGGGCTGAAAGAGGGCGATGATATTGAAATTCATGTCGCGGACGCCCGCACCTTTGGGGTGTCGCGCAAGCCCGATTCACAGGAGCTTCTGAAACGCCTGCGCGCCTTCCGGGGCCGCCTTCCCGCCGATTTCAGGTTCGACCGGGAAGAGGCGAATGCCCGGTAGTTTTTTTGATACGAACATTCTTTTGTATCTTGCCGGCCCCGATGCGGCGAAGGCGGACAAGGCGGAAAGCCTGATCGCGGGCGGCGGCGTGATCAGCGTGCAGGTTCTCAACGAAATCGCCAATGTGGCGCGGCGCAAGATGCGGATGTCGTGGGACGAGACCCATGGTTTTTTGTCGCTGGTGCGCGGGCTGCTGCGCGTGGAGCCGATGACGGTTGAAACCCATGATAGCGGCCTTGCCTTGGCCGGACGGTATAATCTTTCGATCTATGACGCGATGATCGCCGCCGCGGCATTGCAGGCCTCATGCGATAATCTGTGGTCGGAAGATATGCAGGATGGCGTTTTGCTGGAGGGGCGGCTGCGCATCACCAATCCCTTCCGTCCCTAAGCCTGTTTCACCGCGCACAGCATGTAATTGACATCCATGTCCGGGCTGAGCGCCCAGCGGCTGGTGAGGATTTGATAGCTGA
>DAIOWE010000023.1:0-25330 GCA_036758605.1 Pseudomonadota bacterium
CGGGGGGCGGCAGCGAAACCAGCCGCCCCCCGGATGGTCCCATGCGCGCAATGGCCGACAGCGGGGCAAGCCGGAAGCCACGCGCTTCCATGCCGGCGGCCCATTGCGTTAGCGCATTGATGGTTGCCGGATGCGGATGGCCGATTGCAATGGCGTAGCCTTTGCGCCGCGCAATTTCTTCGGCCTTTCCAATCTGTATGCGGATCATTTCCGGCGTGATCACATTGTCCAGAAACACATCGCGTTCCAGCGCCGTCACCCCGGTCGCGCGCGCGGTGCTGGCGCCAAGCGTGTGCCTTGCCGTGCGCGAATCCAGAAACAGCAATCCGCGGCGTTTTAGTTCCTGCATCACCATAGCCATTGCGGCGCTGTTCTGTGTCAGCCTGCTGCCCATATGGTTGTTGACGCCGACATAGCCCGCAAGACGCGACAGGTTCCACTGCATATTTTGCGCAAACGCCGCCGGGGTCTGTTCCGCCAGCAGGGCATGCGGCCCCGGATCCTGCCCGTTTGTGGCCTCCATCGGCAGATGCACCAGCACTTCATGGCCAAGCAGCCGCGCCCGGCGGGCCAGCGCCGCCGCGTCACTTGCATAGGGCAGCACGGCCATCGTCATCGGCGCAGGCAGCGCCAGCGCCGCCGCCACGCGGGCGGGCGCCACGCCCAGATCGTCGATGACAATCGCAATCAGCGGCAAATTGCCCGGATTGGCGGGGCTGGCCTGCGCATGCCGCATCCAGGCCTGTGGCTGCATGGCGTCCGGCGCCGGGGGTGCGGGCCGTGCCCCACCGTGACGCGGCGGGGGAACAGGATGCGCCGGAACATTTGCAATGGGGGGCGCCATGGGTGCTGCCATGGGTGCTGGAATGGGTGGCGTAAACGGCCCCATAACGGGCGCCGTGGGTTTCTGATAGTCGAAGAATGTCCGGGGAATCACATGGACGGAGGTTTGCGCGGGGGCATCCGCCACCGGTTGCGGCTTGTCCCGGCTGCCCAGCCACCATCCGGCAATCGCGATCAGCAGAACGCCAAGCACAAGAACCGCGCCAGATTTACCCTGTCCTGAAATCATACGGCGCCGCCCGTTCCCCTGTTATCGCTGTGTCGGCGCAGCTTTACACGATGCGCGCGGCGCTGAAAGCGATTCGGCGCTTTTGCCGCAAGGCCCTTATACCAGCGGCCTTATGCCCCAAGCCGTCCCCTCTCGTCATCAGGGCTATCGCATATGAAATTTTGTTCACGGTATGTAGCTCCCTCTCCCCTCCAGCCTTCGCCAGAAGGCTACGGCATGGCAAGCGTGGGAGAGGGTTGGGGTGAGGGGGCCGTGTATAAAAACTTTTTACGCGCATAAATGCGCCCCCCCTCATCCTGACCTTCTCCCACAAGGTGAGAAGGAAAAAAGAAGGGTGTCATCCTGAGGGCGCAGCCCGAAGGATCCCCATCGGCGGAATTCCCGCGCGGGAGATCCTCTCGCCTGGGCGAAGCTGAAGCTTCCCTTCGGCGTAGCCTGGTCGCTTCGCTCAGGATGACATCCCTTTTATTGACTGCTCTGGATATTTTGCTACAAACAAACCACGGCGACCGTAACTTTCGACACCCTCAAATTCGTGAAAAAGCGGCGTATGGCTGGTGTGCTCGAGGCGCAGGCCGATTATATTGTCAGATATCCGGCGGCGGGATCGGGATCATCAGTGTACTGCATCAACAGATGGATTTCGGATCGCGTCTGTAGCGAACACGCATGTCACGCGCCCCTCAGCGGAACTGGCGGAAACAATTCCGAATTTCACCCACGAACAGTTCGGGCTGTTCCCACGCCGCGAAATGTCCGCCGCGGTCCAGCTCGTTCCAGTGAATAATGTTGGCCATGTGCTTTTCGGCCCAGCGGCGTGAGGCGCGGAAGATTTCTTTGGGATAGATGCTGACGCCCACCGGAATTTCCAGTTTGGTGGAGCCGAACGCATTGCCGAAGCTTTCCCAATATAGCCGCGCGGAGGATGCGCCCGCACCCGGCAGCCAGTACAGCATGATATTATCCAGCATTTCATCCAGGCTCAGCACATCTTCGGGATTACCGTTATTGTCGGTCCAGGCCCACATTTTTTCGTAAATCCAGGCGGCCTGTCCGGCGGGGGAATCGACCAGGCCGTATCCGACGGTTTGCGGCCGGGTCGATTGCTGTTTGGAATAGCCCGAGTCCCATTGCTGATAATAGGCCATGGCCTCCACGGCCGATTTTTCCCTGGGGGTCAGATCCCCCATATCATCGGGCCCGGGAAATATCAGCGGCATATTCACATGAACAGCGAGGCATCCCGCAGGCCTGGCGACGCCGATGGCCGTGGTGACGGCCGCCCCCCAATCACCGCCCTGCGCCACCCATTTGGTATAGCCAAGGCGCGTCATCAGTTTGCCCCACGCATCGGCGATATGCGCGACGCCCCATCCTGTTGTCGCAGGCTTGCCGGAAAAGCCATAGCCGGGCAGGGACGGCGCGATGACATCAAACGCATCCTCCGCCTTGCCGCCATGCGCAACCGGATCGGTCAGCGGGCCAATGACCTTCATGAATTCAATCACCGATCCGGGCCAGCCATGGGTAATAAGCAGCGGCATCGCATTCGGATGTCTGGAGCGTACATGCAGAAAATGAATATCCAGCCCGTCAATTTCAGTTTTGAACTGCCCCAGCCCGTTGAGATGCGACTCAATGCGCCGCCAGTCATATTTATGACGCCAGTGGTGACACAGCGCCTGCACCCTGGCCAGCGGCGCGCCCTGCGTCCAGTCGTTCACCACTTCGCGTTCCGGCCAGCGCGTAGCGTCCAGCCGGCGCGCCAGATCATCCAGCGCCGCCTGCGGCACGGACAATGTGAATGGGGTAATTGCGTCGCTCATGGACCTGATCCTCTTGCTGTTTTGCCGGTTATTCCGGATAAGTGTGACATCATCCGCACAGCAACGCAATTGAGGACAGGCTCCGGGAAGATCGCTTATGATAAGAAGCCTGCAACGAATTTTGATCCAGGCGCCGGAGGGTTCAATTTTATGATCACATTACGGATGAAATGCAGAAGCCTGTTGCCTGCTGCGCTGTGCGTGGGGCTTCTTGCGCTGGCCCCGGCGTCCGGCCATGCCGGAAAGGTTTCGGTGGCGGTGGCGGCGAATTTCACGGCGGCGGCACAGGAAATCGCGGACGGGTTTCATGCGAAAACCGGGCATACCGCCGGTCTCAGCTTCGGCGCTTCCGGACAGCTTTACACGCAGATCACACAGGGCGCGCCGTTTGATATTCTGCTGTCAGCGGACACTATCCGCCCCAAAAAGGCCGAGGACGAAGGCTGGGCGGTTGCCGATACGCGCTTTACCTATGCGATTGGAAAACTGGTTCTGTGGAGCGCAAGGCCCGGTTTTATTGATGAAGACGGCGCGGTACTGCGCCGGGGGGGCTTCACGCATATCGCCATCGCCAATCCGGCCAGCGCACCCTATGGGGCGGCGGCCATCGAAAGCCTGAAGGCGCTGGGGCTTTATGAAAGTGCTGCGCCCAAAATCGCGCAGGGGGAAAGCATCGCCCAGACCTTCCAGTTCATCGCCAGCGGCAATGCGGAACTTGGCTTTGTGGCGCTGTCGCAATTAACAGGGCAGGCCGCCGGATCACGCTGGACCGTGCCGGAAAATCTGTACACTCCCATTCTGCAGGATGCGGTACTCCTGATGACAGGTGCCGGGAATGAAGCCGCGATCGCGTTTTTCGCCTTTCTGAAAAGTCCGCAGGCGGCCGGGATCATCCGGCGGCACGGTTACGGCACGTCACCGGGGAAGTAACAGAACCATGTGGCAGGCCATTGCGCTTACCCTGCAACTCGCGACGCTTACCACGCTGATCCTTGTGGCGGCGGGTGTGCCGCTGGCCTGGTGGCTGGCGCGATCCAGAAGCTGGTGGGTTGAGCCGGTGGCGGCGCTGGTGGCGCTGCCCGTGGTGCTGCCGCCGACTGTGCTGGGGTTTTATCTTCTGGTGGCGATGGGGCCGAACGGCCCGCTTGCGCCATTGTTACAAATGTTTGGCATGCGCACGCTGGCCTTCAGTTTTGAAGGGCTGCTGATCGGATCGGTGATTTATTCGCTGCCCTTCATGGTGCAGCCGGTGCGCAATGCGTTTCAATTGATCGGCGATGCCCCGCTGGAAGCAGCGGCGACGTTGCGCGCATCGCCGCTGGATGCATTTTTTTCCGTGGTGGCGCCGCTGGCGCGCGGCGGCATTCTGTCCGGCGCGATCCTCAGCTTTGCGCATACGGTGGGGGAGTTTGGGGTGGTGCTGATGATCGGCGGCAATATTCCCGGCGAAACCAAAACACTTTCCATCACCATTTTTGATTATGTCGAGACCATGCAATGGGGCGCGGCGCATGCGCTGTCTGCGGGCATGCTGGTGTTTTCGTTTGTGGTGATCCTGCTCACCATGCTGATCGCCAAACGCACCGGAACCCCGCAACCATGAGCGGCGTTGAAGCGCGGTTCAGGGGCGCGGTTGGCGGCTTTAATCTGGACGTGTCGTTTAACACACCCGCCAGGGGCATTACCGGCCTGTTCGGCCCATCGGGGTGCGGCAAGACCACCGTGCTGCGCTGCATCGCGGGGCTGACACGGTTGGCGGATGGCTATCTCAGGGCCGATGGCGCGGTGTGGCAGGATGCGGATCAGTTCCTGCCCCCGCACAAACGATCCGTCGGATATGTGTTTCAGGAACCACGCCTGTTTTCGCATCTGCCGGTTCTGGGCAATCTGCAATATGGCCTGCGCCGCGCGAAAACGCATACTATCGGGCTGGATCCGATCATCGATCTGATGGGCATCCGCGATCTGTTGGCGCGTTCCCCCGCAACGCTTTCGGGCGGGCAGCGCCAGCGCATCGCCATTGGCCGGGCGCTGCTGTCACAACCACGTCTGCTGTTGATGGATGAACCGCTGTCGGCGCTGGACCGCCAGAGCAAGAACGAAATTCTGCCTTACCTCGAAAGCCTGCCCCGCGCGCTTTCCATTCCCATCATCTATGTCTCGCATGATCTTGTGGAAGTGGAACGGCTGGCTGATCATCTGGTGCTGATGAACAAGGACGGCCAGGTGCAGGCCGCAGGCCCGCTGAGCCAATTGCTCACCGATCTGTCACTGCCTCTGGCGCGGTTGCCGGAAGCCGCCGCCGTGCTTTCCCTGACGGTGGAACAATATGATGCGCAGTATGATGTGAGCCAGTGCCGTATTGATGGCCTGCCGTTTTTTGTGCCCGGGCCCATGGGCGCGGCGGGAACCGTGCGGCGTATCCGTGTGCGCGCCAGCGATGTCAGCCTTGCGACCCAACAACCCGGCGGTACCAGTGTGCTGAACGTTCTGCCCGCCTGCATCCTGTCAGCGCAGATGGTCAGCCCCAACCAGATGCTGGTGTTGCTCGGCCTTGGCGTCACCGGGCAGACCCGTCTGATGTCCAGTATTACCCGCAAATCCTGGGACATCCTGGCCCTGCGCCCGGGCAGCCAGCTCTTCGCCCAGGTCAAAGGCATGGCTCTGGCGGACAGGTGAAAAGGCAGGCGTCATATTTCTTAAATAAACTTTTAGGTCTAAAGTTCTATAGTCCGGGCCTGTCCATGGATATTCCAGGTGTTTTAATTGACCAATTTACGCTTGCGCCCGCTGGTGACGCTTAGTCAGGCCCAGGTGGACGTGATTATCCGCAAGCATAAAAAATTAAACTCCGGCGCTTTAGGTGGCGCACGGGCGGATTTCTCATTTCATGATTTGTCGGGCCTTAATCTGGTGAACTGCAATCTTTCTGACACGGATTTTACCGGCGCCCGTTTGTTCAAAACCGATCTTTCCGGCACCATGCTGGAACGCGCCGCATTTTTTGCGGCGGATTTGCGCGATGCGGATTTGGGCGGGGCGATATTACGCCGCACGGATATGCGCGGCATATGCGCACGCGGGGCTAATCTTGTCCGTGCCGATCTAACCCAGGCTGATCTGCGCGAAGGCGCCATTGCCGAGCGGCAAAAAATAGGTGTGTTCAATTATCTGTCGCATGCAGGCGGAGTGGAAACTATTTCCGAAGATTCAGCCCGCACAGGTTTTGTTTTACCGCAGTCCGATTTTACCGACGCAAATATGACGCGCTGTAATCTGACGCGGGCAAACATGAAAAACGTCCGGCTTGACCATGCCATTTTGCATGGGGCTGATTTGACCGGCGCGGATTTGACCGGCGCATCCCTCAATGGCGTAATTCTATGCGGCGCAACCCTGAACCGGACAATCCTTAACAGAACCGCCTTGGCGAAGGAGCTGACCGACGTCCCGGCGGGCAGGTGTGTTAAGGAATTGGGAAAACCCCTGAGTGAATTATTACACGATCATGCAGTATGGGTTTCAAGCGGGGGCGCCTCGGGACAGTATGCTGATTTAAGCGGTTTTGACCTGCGCAATACCGGCGATCTGGAAGGCTGCGAACTTACGGCGCTAAAGGCGGAAAATGCCGTATTCTACGGGCTGAGTTTACGCGGCGCTGCGTTGCAGGGGGCGCAGTTGATGGGCGCCGATCTGCGCGGGGTAAATTTGCGCGGTGCCGATCTGCGCGGGGCCAACCTTACTGGCGCACGTCTTAACCATGCGAATCTTCGTGAAAGCAATCTTGGCGCCCTGCTGGTTGCGGGCGGGCGGCAGATTGGCGCAAGGTTAAACGGGGCCTGTCTGCGTTACGCCAATCTATCCCATGCACAGGTGAGCGGCGCTGTGTTTGACGGGGCCGATCTTACGGGCGCGCGCGGGCTGGACATCCAATAACCGGACCGGCCGCATTGCTTGTGAAAACTCCCTTCTGATGCTAGTATCAGACGGTAGAATCCAACTTCACCTAGGAGAACGATGTTCCGGATGCGCCTGACCGCGGAGCAATACTGAATTGCCGAAAAAGCTTTTCATCAAGACCTATGGCTGTCAGATGAATGCCTATGATTCGGATCGCATGGCGGACATATTGATCCCGCTTGGGTACGCATTGACAGATACTCCCGACGCGGCGGATCTGGTCATTCTCAATACCTGTCATATTCGCGAAAAAGCAGCGGAAAAGGTTTATTCCGATCTGGGCCGTATCCGGGATCTTAAACGTGACCGGGGTCTTGCTGGCGCGGACATGATGGTTGCCGTGGCGGGCTGTGTGGCCCAGGCCGAAGGCGATGAAATTCTGCGCCGCGCACCCGTCGTCAATATGGTGTTCGGGCCGCAGGCCTATCACCGTCTGCCGGAAATGCTTGCGCGCGCACAGGGCTTTAACGCCAGGGGCGGACGCGAAAAACCCGTGGGTATGGATTTTTCGGCGGCGGAAAAATTCGATACCCTGCCCGAAGATCATCAGGCGCCCGGTGTTGCCGCATTTCTGAGCATTCAGGAAGGTTGCGACAAATTCTGCACCTATTGCGTGGTGCCCTATACCCGTGGGGCCGAATATTCCCGGCCCGTGCCGCCTGTGCTGGCCGAGGCCAGACGGCTGGTGGCGCAGGGCGTGCGCGAAATCACCCTGCTGGGGCAGAATGTGAACGCCTATCACGGCAATGCGGGAAAGGGCGAAACCTGTTCGCTGGGCCAGCTGATCCGGCGGCTGGCGGAAATTGACGGGCTGGCGCGCATCCGCTACACCACCAGCTATCCCGGCGAGGTGGACGAAGATCTGATTTGCGCCCATGCGGAGGTGCCGCAACTGATGCCCTATCTGCATCTTCCGGTGCAGTCGGGTTCCGACCGCATTCTGGATGTGATGAACCGCCGCCATACGGCGGAATTTTATCTGCGGCTGGTCGAACGCATTCGCGCAGCTACGCCCGATATCGCCCTGTCATCGGATTTTATCGTCGGTTTTCCCGGTGAAACCGATGCCGAGTTTGAGGCCACCCTTGATCTGGTGCGCGCCGTGGGCTTCGCCAGCGCCTTTTCGTTCAAGTTCAGCGCGCGCCCCGGCACACCCGCCGCCACGATGGACGGCCAGATACCGGAACGCGTTAAATCCGAACGGCTGGCCGCCCTGCAGGCGCTGCTGGATACACAGCGCCTTGCCTTCAATGAAAGCTGCGTGGGCCGTGAATTGCCGGTGCTGTTTGAAAAGCCCGGCCGCCATGCCGGCCAGATCATTGGCCGCAGCCCCTATCTGCAACCCGTGTTCGCCGAAGGCGGCGCGGACATGATTGGACAGATTGTCCGCACACAGATCATTGGAACCGGATCAAACAGCCTGCAGGGAAATGTGCTCTCTCACACAAAGGTGGCAGCGGAATGAACCCATTAGCAATAGGCGGCGGACATTGAGCGCGGATACGGGCATGAGCCCAATTCTGGGGGAACGTGAACCCCAGGGGGATGCGCAGGCGTCCCTGATGCTGGAGTTTGATAATAACCGGTTACTGTTGCAATTGCTGGGCGAGCATGACCGCCATCTGGCCCTGATCGAGGACCGGGTCGGTGTGGCCTGTGTGGCGCGCGGCAACAAGATTGTCATCACCGGACAGCCCGCTGAACGTCAGGTTGCCGCCACCGTCCTGCGTGATCTGTACAAACAGGCGCAGGCCAAACGCCAGCTGGGCAAGGCCGAGGTTGAGGCGGCCATCCGCATGGCCCTGGGAACCATAGCGGGGGAGCGCGTCTATTCCATGGCCGATGAAGGTGTCACGATACAGATGAGCCGGCGCCGCATTGCGCCGCGTTCGCCGGTGCAGGCGCATTATATCGAGGCGCTGCGGCGCGATGATCTGGTGTTCGGCCTGGGTCCGGCGGGCACAGGCAAAACCTATCTGGCGGTGGCGGTGGCGGCCAGCATGCTGGCGGAAGGCAAGGTGGACCGGCTGGTCCTGTCCCGCCCGGCGGTCGAGGCGGGCGAGCGGCTGGGCTTTCTGCCCGGCGACATGCGCGAAAAAGTCGATCCTTACCTGCGCCCGCTCTATGACGCGCTGCATGACATGTTCACCGGCGACCAGATTGCCCGCAAGCTGGAAAGCGGCGAAATCGAGGTCGCCCCGCTCGCCTTCATGCGCGGCCGCACCCTGCGCGACGCCTATGTCATTCTGGACGAGGCGCAGAATTGCACCCCGATGCAGATGAAAATGTTTCTCACGCGGCTCGGCGAAAATTCCCGCATGGCGATCACCGGCGATCCGACCCAGATCGACCTGCCGCACGGCATGAAATCCGGCCTCAATGAGGCCATCGACATCCTACACGGCGTCGAAGGCATCTCCATGCTGCGCTTCACCGACAGCGACGTGGTCCGCCACCCCCTGGTCGGGCGGATCGTGCGGGCGTATGAAGCGCGGGCGAAGATGGGGGGCAAGGGGTAGGTTAATGTTTTTGCTTTATTTTGACGTCATTCAGGTTTAAGGGCGGCCTATGCGCGTAAGGCAGATTATTAGGGAAAAGAAAGAGTTAGAATCTGACACACAGTGGAAGACAGATGATCTCGCTCCTAGATATGCGCCACTTTTTCCTAAAACGACACCGATCAGGAACGGATGGATGTGGCGATCTGCCAGGGCCAACGGCAAGAGTGGAAAATATGTGCTGCTGGCTCAGTGCAATCCTAGACGGGACAATTGGAAGGCTATCCTTATGAAGCTCGCCGAAGATGGTTCTGCTTCGACAGTCGGCCGGTTCGAGCATCATGGCAGTCATCCGGGGTTACATGCGCATGCGCATTGCCAACGCGGCGGAATAGAATCTGGTCCGGCCAGCCTTGATGATCTAATCCGGGTTCCCCAAGCGGGTCCCGAGGCTTACCACCGCCGCAACAATGCCTGGACGGAGGGAAGTTTTTGGGAGGCTGCCAAGCGCCACTTCCGCGTTCAGGAAATTAAGGGTTCGCTGTTATGATAAACCCTGATTTTCTTGAAAGGGTCCTTTGTCAGACCTTCTGTTCCTCAATCAAGGTGAATCCGGTCCCGTGCGGATTTGCCGTAAGCACATTTTTTGCTGATCGTTCCGGCGATCCGATTGGCTGTTACGTCGTGGAGGATGGAGACGGTTATCGTATTGAGGATGACGGCGAATACCTCGCTCGCCTCGTCGGTTCTGGCATACCGATCGACCAGGGACAGCGTGGCCAGATTCTTGAGGCGATCCTCGCTCAGGGGGGAGCTAGCTGGGATCAGGACACCTACGAGATACACAGCCAGTCCTTTCCGGCTGAGGATATCGGTCCACATCTCACCAACTTCCTTTCCTCGCTTATTCGCGTGCGTGACCTTGAGCTGCTGACGCGCGATGTAGTGCGTTCTACCTTCCGCGAGGATGCGATTGCGGCCCTCAAGGAGCGCTATGGCGCAGTTGCAACTTTCAATGAGAGCGCGGCCATCGATAGAACGCTCAGTGAATTTCCCGCCGACTTGGTTATCAAGCCAATAGACACGGCAAGTAGCATGGTCGGCGCGCTCTATTTCGTCACGTCGAACGAAAAGCTTAGTGAGGCGCTTCTCTTGCAGATGGAGACCGAAAAGCTCAAACGCACTGACCTAAAGATTATAGCCTTGATAGAAGACTCACAAATGGGCCCTATCAGCAAAAAAAAGTTTCAACGTGCACAAAACCGGTCGCTGTCCATGCCAATTTTCCGTGGTGACGAAGACGCTGCAGTCAGGAGGATAGGGCGTGATCTGTCTCTTCCTGCCGCCGCCTAAGTTGACCTGGACTTGCCCGAGTTTGGGTAAAAGGGGACACTTCATAGTTGAAATTGTAGGCACCCCCTCCATCCATCGGCCGTTTACGCGCGCCATGGATAACGCCAGGAATTTCCACCGTCTGGCCTTTTGTCTGGTAGGGAAGAAAAAAGGTGATGTTCCCTTTGTCTGCGGGGAAGTTTACAAACCCGCCGCAACCTTCGCGGTCAGCTCTATGCCCAGCGCTTTCATGACCGCCAGCGTCGTTTTCAATGTCGGGTTGCCGTTCGCGCTGAATGAGCGGTAAAGCTGCTCACGCGATAGCCCTGTCTGGCCTGCGATCTGGGTCATGCCTTTGGCGCGGGCAACGACGCCCAGTGCGTGCGCGATGTAGCCGGCGTCATTCGTGCGGAACGCTTCGGCCATGAAGATTGCAATCGCCTCGTCGGAATTCAGATCCTCGGCGGGATCATAGACGCTCAGTTTTTCAGCCATTTCATTCACTCCATTCATCCGCCAGATGCTTCGCTGTTTTGATGTCCTTCGCTTGCGTGCTTTTGTCGCCGCCGCACAGCAGGACGATGATCGTGTTCCCCCGCTTCTGGAAGTAGATGCGGTATCCAGGGCCATAATGGATGCGCAATTCGCTAATCCCATGGCCTACCGGCTCCACATCCCCCGCATGACCAAAGGCGAGGCGGTCCAATCGTGACGCAATCAGGACACGCGCCCGTTCATCCCTGAGCCGGGTCCGCCATTTTCGGAATGTCCCGGTTTGCCTTAATTCGATCATTACGCAGCAAATGTAATTTATAAACTACGATAAGTCAACGCCTCAATGGGGGGCTTCAATGGGGGAATGCTGAGAGCGCGTGACATGTCCGATTTTAGTGCTGGATTTCACCCGCACAGCAGGCTGTTTCATTTGACTCAACCATGCTCTAAGAACAGCTTATGAATGAAATTGGCGTTGATTACAGATGTCCCCACTGGCGGGCGCAGTCAGGTGCGATAGCGGACACGGTCACCCGTGCGGCGCTGGCGGCGCTGGCGGACTCGCCGCGCTTCGCGCTTGGCGCAGCGGGTCAGGGCATGGGGCCGGATGACGCGTATGAGATCAGCATTGTGCTGGCCGATGACGCCTTTGTGCGCGATCTGAACCGGCAATATCGCAACATCGACACGCCAACAAATGTGCTATCCTTTCCAGCGGATGATGATGATGGGCTGGGGCCGTGTCTGCTGGGCGATGTCATACTGGCGTATGAAACCGTGCAGCGCGAGGCGGACGCCGCTGGCAAGCCGATGCTGGATCATGTATCGCATCTGATTATTCATGGAACATTGCACCTGCTGGGGTTTGATCACGAAGATGAACAGGAAGCGATAGAGATGGAGGCGCTTGAAACCGCGATTCTGGCGCGGCTGGGCATTGCCGATCCCTATCTTGCGGGGGCCGGACGTTCGTGAGCAGCCCGGAAAACACTGCTGGCCATGGCGCAGACCCGCAGCCCGCCGAGGGCGAAGCGCCGCTGCCGGTCCGGTTGCCTTCCCGGTTGATTGCCCGCCTGCGCGACCGCTTCCGCGCGCGCAGTGACAGCCTGCGCGAAAGTCTTGCAGAGGTCATCGACGAACATCTGGACGAAAGCGCGGATTTCACGCCGGTTGAACGCATGATGCTGATTAACATCATGCGCATCGGGCAATTGCGGCTGGATGATGTGATGGTGCCGCGCGCCGATATCGTGGCGGTCGATCTGAATTCAACCCCGGAGGAGCTGATAAAAACCTTTAACGAAGCGGGACATTCGCGTTTGCCGCTGTACCGCGACACGCTGGATGAACCGGTGGGCATGGTGCATATCAAGGATCTGCTGCGCCGCTGGTCGCAGGATGGCATGCAAAAGCAACCAGCATTTTCCATACAGGAAATCCGCCGGGATCTGCTGTTCGTGCCGCCGTCCATGCGCGCTGTCGATCTGTTGCTGAAAATGCGCGTGACCCGCACCCATATGGCGCTTGTCATTGATGAATATGGCGGCACCGACGGTCTGGTCACCATCGAGGATCTGGTGGAAGAAATTGTCGGCGAAATTCGCGATGAACATGACGAAGATGGCCCCATGCTGACCCCGCGCCCGGATGATGGCGGGTTCGACGCCGATGGCCGCGTTGAAGTCACTGAACTTGAACAGGCGACAGGGCTGAGCCTGGTGCCCGACGACAAGGAATATTATACCGATACCCTGGGCGGCCTGGTGACATCCCTGACCGGGCGCGTGCCGCAACGCGGAGAATTGATCACGCATCCAGGCGGTCTTGAGTTTGAAATCCTCGAAGCCGATGCGCGCAGCGTCAAACGCCTGCGGGTGCATTTTTCGCGCCCCAAAGACAGCGGCGAAAATACGGAACCGGTTGTGAAGTGACCACGGATCGTCTGGCTTGCATCGCTGGCTGGCTGGGGGCGGGGCCGCGCAAGCGCGCCTTTACCGCAGCTTTTTTGGCAGGCGTCGCGACCAGCCTGGCGCTGGCGCCGTTTCATTTCGCGCCCATCCTGCTGGTCAGTTTCACTTTGCTGACATGGTTGCTGGATGGGGTGTGCGGTATTGCGGGCTGGCGCGGGTTGCGCGCAGCGGCGGCCATTGGCTGGTGGTTCGGGTTCGGCTTTTTTCTGACGGGCCTGTACTGGGTTGGCTTTGCGCTGACGGTGGACGCGAAAAGCTTCGGGCATTTTATTCCGGTGGCCGTTCTGGCCCTGCCTGCGGGACTGGCCGTTTTTTGCGCCGCCGCCACTTTGTTGGCCAGGATTGGCTGGTCAGCGGGACCGGCGCGCATTTTGCTGCTGGCGCTGTGCTGGTCACTTTTTGAATGGTTGCGCGGGCATATTTTTACCGGCTTTCCCTGGAACCTGATCGGCTATGTCTGGTCCGCAGATTTTGCGCCCCTGCTGGTGGTGATGCAGAATGCATCAATCATTGGCGTGTATGGGCTGGGCCTGATTACCGTTGCGCTGGCAGCACTTCCCGCACTGCTGGCGGATGGAAAATTGCGCACAGGGCCGGTGGCGATCCCGCTTGTGTGCGGTGTGGCGCTATTGCTGGGCATGGCTGGATATGGTTTCGTGCGCCTGGGGCAGGCCGGGCCGGGAGACGTGGCCGGTGTGCGTTTGCGCATCGTTCAGCCCAATATTGCGCAGGCCGCCAAATGGCAGCCGGAACAGCGCGCCGCAATATTCCGCACCCTGATTGACTTGTCCGCAACGCCGTCGGACAGGCCCCCAACCCATGTGATCTGGCCCGAAGCCGCAACGCCATTTTTTCTGCTGCAATCCGAAGCGGCGCTGGCGCAGATGGCGCGGCTGGTGCCCGCAACCGGTGCGGTGATTACAGGCGCGCCGCGCATGGGCGCCGCCACCGGCGATGACGCCAATCCCATCCATAACAGCGTGCTTGTGGTGGATGGCGATGGTGGCGTCCCCGCACTATACGACAAGGCGCATCTGGTGCCGTTTGGCGAATATCTGCCTTTTCCTGAAATATTTGCCGCTGTCGGGCTGAAAAAGCTGACGGTTGATCTTGGCAGCTTTGCCCCTGGCCCCGGCCCGAAAACGCTGCGCGCGCCTGGCCTGCCGCCGTTCAGCCCGCTGATCTGTTATGAAGCGATTTTCCCCGATAGCGTGGTAGACGCCACGGATCGCCCGGCCTGGCTGCTGAATGTCACCAATGACGCCTGGTTTGGCGACACCAGCGGCCCCCGGCAACATCTGGTGCAGGCGCGCATGCGCGCGGTTGAACAGGGCCTGCCGCTGATCCGCGCCGCAAATACCGGCATTTCTGCCGTGTTTGACGCCTATGGCCGAAGCAGGGCCCAATTGACGCTAAACCATGAGGGGATTATTGATGCCGCCTTGCCACGGGCGCTGCCCGCCACCCTTTACGCCGACCAGGGAGATATTGCGTTCGGCTTACTTATAGCATTGGTATCATTAGTGTTTATCGGTGTACGCCGATCCGCACACCAAAAAGCATTTTAGCGCAGAACAACACATGAATCCGTGCCGGTTTAATTTATTTTGCAATTATGAGTATATGATTTCTTGACTTTTCTATCAGTTATCCCCTAAACACACTTTATCGATGTAAATAAAAACCACTATAGGAAACCCTGTGATCAAGAAAGTTCCAGATCCCGTGGATGTGCATGTTGGCGGACGGGTGCGTTTGCGCCGGATGCTGATCGGGATGAGCCAGGAGAAGCTGGGCGATGCTTTGAACCTGACATTTCAGCAGGTGCAGAAATATGAAAAGGGTGCCAATCGCATCGGCGCCGGCCGGTTGTTTCGCATAGCACAACTTCTTGGTGTGTCGGTGCAGTTCTTTTTTGACGATGCGCCCGTTGGAACCGTTGGGGAAGGGATGGGTTTCGCTGAAGCTGACCCGACCCCCATGCTGATGGATTTCGTCAATACGCCAGAAGGCATTCACCTGAACCGCGCCTTTGCCGCCATTAAAGATGCGTCCGTGCGTAAGCGGTTCGTTGATCTGGCCAAGGCTCTGGCGGGACAGGACACGCCTTAAATCCAACTGTGTAACAGGTATGACGCCGTAAGTGGATGTCGGCGATAAATCTGTGCGCGGGGCGCATAAAGATGATATGTCATCCCGGTTAAATTATTTGGGAGAATGTGCAGTGGCCAGGAACGATTATCTCTTTACCAGCGAATCCGTGTCCGAAGGACATCCCGACAAGATTTGCGACATGATTTCGGATGCTGTGGTGGATGAATTTCTGACTCACGATCCCAATGCGCGCGTCGCCTGTGAAACCCTGACCACCACCAATCTGATTGTTCTGGCCGGTGAAGTGCGTGGCAATGTGTCGCGTGACCGGATCGAGGCGATTGCCCGCGAAACCGTCAAAAAAATCGGCTATGAACAGGAAGGCTTTCACCACGCTAGGGCCGAAGTGTTGATCCGCCTGCATGCGCAATCCGCTGACATTGCCCAGGGCGTTGACGCCGCGGGCAACAAGGATATCGGCGCTGGCGACCAGGGCATCATGTTCGGCTATGCGTGCCGCGAAACCGATGTGCTGATGCCAGCGCCGCTGATCTATGCGCACCGCATCCTGCAGGCCATGACAGACGCCCGCCACGCCGGCAAGGCCCCTGAATTTGGACCTGACGCCAAAAGCCAGGTCACGCTGCATTATGTGAATGGCAAACCGGTAAAGGCGACCTCGATCGTTGTATCCACCCAGCATCGTGAAGGGTTGAGCCAGGCGGATATACGCAAACTTGTGCGCCCCTATGTGGAATCCGTCATGCCCAGGGGCTGGATGTGCCCGGAAGATGAATTTTACGTCAATCCCACCGGCAAGTTCGTCATTGGCGGACCGGACGGGGATGCGGGCCTGACCGGGCGCAAGATCATCGTGGATACTTACGGCGGCGCGGCGCCCCATGGCGGCGGCGCATTTTCCGGCAAGGATCCCACCAAGGTGGACCGTTCCGCCGCCTATGCCGCGCGGCATATGGCCAAGAACATTGTGGCGGCCGATCTGGCGGAACGCTGCACGATCCAGTTGGCCTATGCGATTGGCGTTTCCAAACCGCTTGCGATTTATGTCGACACCCACGGCACCGGCCGGGTCGACGAAACCAGGCTGGAAAAGGCCATTGCCGAAGTTGCCGACTTCACGCCGCGTGGCATCCGCGACCGGCTTGGCCTGGCCCGCCCCATTTACGCGCGCACGGCATCCTATGGGCATTTTGGCCGTGCGCCAGACGCCGATGGCGGCTTTTCCTGGGAAAAGACCGATCTGGTGGACGCGCTGAAAGCCGCGCTGAGCTGAGGCTTTGCAGATAGCGGCAGGGAAACTTTTGGCCATTGCTGAACGGCCCGCAATCCGGGTGCATGGCCGCAAGCGCAGCCATCGCCTGTCGGCTTCCGGTCAGCAATTGCTGGATGAATTACTTCCGCTATTACCGGTTCCGCTGGATGTGGCGGCGCAAAATCCGGCGGGGTTATTTTCGCATCCTGTCCGCGAAATATGGCTGGAAATTGGCTTTGGCGATGGCGGCCATCTGGCATGGCTTGCTGCGGCCAATCCCGATATCGGTTTCATCGGCTGCGAGCCCTATGTAAACGGCGTTACCCATCTGCTTGAAACGATTGCGGCGCAGGGCCTGGGTAATATCCGTATTCATGCAGGCGATGCGCGCGATGTTCTGGCGGCGTTGCCAGCACAGGCCATTGCACGGGCATTCATTCTGTTTCCCGATCCCTGGCCCAGAAAACGCCACCATAAACGGCGCTTTATCTCAACAGCAAACCTTGATGCGCTTGCGCATATTATGCGGCCAGGCGGTGAACTGCATTTCGCCAGTGATAGTGCGGATTATTGCCACTGGACGCTGGCGCATATGCACAACCATCCTGACTTTTCGGAATCCGTGCATGAACGCGGCGCTGCGCCCCCCACCAAATATGAAACCAAAGCTTACGCTGCCGGGCGTTCCCCCCGTCATCTGCACTTTATCCGAACACAAATGGATATCGCAAAATAGACGTGGCGCCTGGTCAGCCGTCGTGCTGGCTGGTGGCGACCAGGGCGGCCTGCGTGCGATTTTCCAGTTCCAGGGTCTTCAGAATAGCGGACACATGAATGGCGATCGTATGTTCCGAAATGCCCAGAGTCCTGGCGATAGACGCATTGGAATTGCCCTCGCTCAGCAATTGAAACACCTGTTTCTGACGGCGGGTCAGATTGGGAATGCGCGCTGCGGCAGCCTGGGTTGCCGCAGAAGTTTTCGCCCGTGTCAAAGGCGGCCGGGCAATCGTGAGTGATGTATCTCCCTGCACGCCGGCTGCGCCAAATATTTGCGGTGGCATATATATTTCGCCGCGCAGCACCATCTCGATTGCATGCAATAACGTATCGCCAGAGGCGGACTTGGGCACATACCCCATGGCGCCTGCGTCAAGCGCGCGCATGACATCCTGGCGGCTTTCGGCCATGGAGACGACAATGATCGGTACGGCGGGCGCGATCCGGGTAAGGGCTGCGATCTCGTCGAATCCTGAGCCGTCCGGCATCAACAGATCCAGCACGATCAAATCAAGATCTGGCCGTTCTGCCGCCAGTTTGCGCGCTTCGGCAAAGCTGCTTGCTTCGAGAAACAGGTTTACGGGCCGATTAAGCCGTGACAGGGAATGGCGCAGCCCTGTACGCGAGACCCAATGGTCATCCGCCGCCAAAATTTTCATCTAAACCAATATCCATATTTTTATTGTGGGTTATGGGCCGTTGCGAACATTGTACACCACTGGGTGTACCACTAAAAATAGTAATTTAAATTCGTATATTATCAATTAAACCTTACCCGCAACTCAAGAGGCTCATTAGCTGTGAAGTGCGCAAGGTTTCTCAAAAATACATTATCGCCACGGGGTTCCATCATCGGGCTGGCCGCCGCGCAATGCGCGGTCAGGCGCACCCTTGGGTGATCCCAGAACGGGCTGTCCGCAGGCAAGGGTTCGGTCTCGAATACATCCAGAATCGCGCACTCCGGCACACCTCGCGCCAAACTATCCAGCAGCGCCGCCTCATCGATCAATGCCCCGCGCGCAATATTAACCAGTACCGATCCGGGCTTCATGGCAGCCAGAAAGGGTGCATTCACCAGATGCCTGTTGCTGTCATTGGAATCGGCGGTCAGCACCACCACATCCATACGGGGCAGCGCCGCCAGCACGGCGTCAGGGCGCAGCATGGCGTTGGCAGGTTCCGTGCCGCCGGGGTTGCGGCGTATGCCGGTAACATGGGCTTCAAACGCCATTGCGCGCCTGCCAACCTCCTGACCAATATTGCCATAGCCGATAACCATCCAGTTGGTGGCTGCGATATCGCGAAAAGGCAGCCGTTTCCACTCATGGGCGGCCTGGAGCTTGCGGCGGGCCACATTCGGGTGGAAAAAGTCAATGACGCTGGCAAAGACAAATTCGGCAATGCCTTTCGCGGCGCCATTGCTATTTGTGTAGATTTCCGCCTTTTTGGCCAGGGTCTGGAAAATCGGATTGTCGAACCCGGCTGCGGCGGATTGCAGCCATTTGACCGGCGGCCCCTTGATCAATGTCAACAGAAAATCCCGTGCGGCGGGGCTGAAAAACACATCCGTGCTGATCCATGCGGCGTCCGGGCGGACTTTTTCGGGGGTTAATTCCCTGCCATCCTGCAGAATGCGGCTGTCCGGCGTCATCAGAATGGGGCGCACATGTGGGCAAATGGCGTGAATTTGTTCCTGTATGCGCCGGTACGCAGGTTCATAGATAAATAACTGCATGGATTTCCTATACTCTCAAGCTTGACATCATCAGGCGGCGGGGCTAGTTTGCGCCCCTTATCCGGTGCGGGTAACCGCAGAAAACACAGGTCAGGTCATAGGTCAGGTCAATGAAAGTCAGAAGCTCGCTGCGGTCCCTCAAAGCCCGTCACAAAGATTGCCGCATTGTGCGCCGCAAAGGCAAGGTCTATGTTATCAACAAGACTAACCCGCGCTTCAAGGCGCGTCAGGGCTAGACCTGGCTGCTGCATCGGGTCTGCGTTACCGCACGACCCCCGGCATGTGACGCAGCATATTGTTTTCGATCTCGAGGTCTGTCCGCTGCATTAAATCCTGCACCAGGTCTGCGGCTTTCTTTTCCAGCTGATTTAGCGTGGCGTCCTCGGGCATGGTGAAATAGCCGCTGGATTGCGCCTCTGCCTGTGATGGATACTGACCGGGACTGGCGGGTTGATGTTCCACACGTATATGGATGCGGCCATCGTAACGATATTTCTGATCATCGGTAAACCAGCCACGCACACCGCCTTTGGTCTTTAACTCCTGGCGTGTCATGCGTGCATCCAGAATAATCACCCTGATGATGCCGGATGTGCCGTCTGCAACGAGCCGGGTTTTCACCCAATCGCGTATCGCACTTGCGGGCGTTACGGTAAACCCCTCTTGGGAATAGGGTTCGGAATATTTTTCTTCCAGAATAATCTGCTGCGCTGAAAGAACCAGTGGCGGACGGCGGTTGCTGGCGGGCTGGCTGTACCCATCGCCGACAGACGCCAGAAATATGCTCAAAGCCAGCATGAAACAGGATGCCATTGTTCGCATGGGGCGCATGATTTCAGGGTTCAAGGACATTCTCCGGTGCAAGTTCATCGAGCGTGAAGCGGTAGGTTTCGTTGCAGAACTCGCAACTGCCAGAGATATGCCCATCCTGAAGCAGTTCTTCCAGTACCGGACGCGAATATTGCAGCAACACGCCCGCAAGCCGGTCGCGCGTACAGGGGCAGCCAAAGGCGACAGGCTGGCCGGGAAAAACCCGGACCCCATCCTCATGGAACAGGCGATACAGCAATTGCTCATTTGTGAGATCAGGATCGATCAGTTCGGCGTCAGTGGCGCTTTGCATCAGAATGCGGCAACGCCGCCAATCTTCATGTACATCAATGGGGTCTTCTGGTGCGCGTAAATCCTGCGTATTTTTTGGCAGATGCTGTATCAGCATGCCGCCTGCGCGCCACTGACCCGTGGCTGCTTCCGGCGCCATGCGATCCGGGGTGCGCAGATAGGATCGCCCGACCGACAGACGGATGGATGTTGGAATTTGCTCGGAGGTCTGAAAATACCGCTCGGCGCACTGCGCCAGACTATCTCCGTCCAGTGCGACTATGCCCTGATAACGCTCGGTTCCCGCGCCAGGATCAACGGTCAGTGCAAAATAACCGCTGCCGGTAAGTTGTGAAAAGTCATTTTCACAGGCGGCAAAATCCACTTCCCTGTCATACACGGCATAGCCGCGTATATGCCCAGGCTCCGCGCCGCCACTGGCAAGATAATCAGCGATCAGCATTGGCACGGGGCCATCGCCTTTCGTCTGTAGACTGAACGATCCTTTAAATTTCAGGCTGCTGCCCAGCAATATCACAAGGGTTAGTGCCTCACCCAATAGCTGCGAAACGGCCTCTGGATAGGCATGACGGCGAAGCACCTGATCCACCAGCGGACCCAGCCGGACAATGCGCCCCCGCACATCGGCGCCATCTACTGCAAACGGAAGCACATGTTCGTCCCCCGCGCCTTTTGCGGTGTTGTGCATCATGCAAAGCACCAGGACAGAATGCCCTTTTGCGCATGCAGCCGGTTTTCCGCCTCGTCGATCACAACGGATTGCGGGCCGTCAATAATTTCAGCCGTCACTTCTTCGCCGCGATGCGCAGGCAGGCAATGCATGAAGATCGCATCCTTGCGCGCCTTCGCCATCAGCCTTGCATCGACACGGTATGGCGCCAGAAGATTGTGGCGGTTTGCCGTATCGGTGTCGCCCATCGACACCCAGGTGTCGGTGACAACACAATCCACGCCGTCCACTGCGGCGCCTGCGTCGTGCAGAACATGCACGTTCGCACCCTGTGCGCGCGCCCACGCAAGGGCGGCGGCGTCGGGCGCCAGTTCTTTCGGGCAGGCCAGGCGCAGCTCAAACTCAAACTGGGCGCTGGCGTGAATCCAGCTTGCGGCAACATTATTGCCATCGCCACACCAGGCAATGGTGCGGCCTTTGATGGGGCCGCGCTTTTCCTCAAAGGTCATCAGATCGGCCATCAATTGACACGGATGCGTGGCGTCTGTCAGGCCATTGATCACCGGAACCGTCGCATTAGCCGCCAGTTCATGCAGTTTGTCATGTTTGGTGGTGCGGATCATGATCGCATCGACATAGCGCGACAGAACGCGCGCCGTATCGGCCACGGTTTCGCCATGCCCAAGCTGAATATCGCCGCCGCCCAGATGTATGGTCTGGCCGCCCAGTTGCCGCATGGCGACATCAAACGACACGCGGGTGCGGGTCGATGGTTTCTCAAATATCATCGCCAGCACCTGACCGTTTAATGGCGCAGAAAGATCCAGCGCCGCCTTGCCAAGATTTGCACGACTGGCTTTAAGTTTGCGCGCATGCGCCAGGATGCCATGCAATTCGGCCGCAGGCAGAACATGCAGATCGAGAAAATGCCGGGGGGCTTTCTTTACTGTCATGTCTTTTCACTCAGCTTTGCGCAGGCGGCGTCAAGCGCCGCAACAGCTTCACTGATCTGCGCATCTTCAATATTCAGCGGCGGCAGCAAACGTATCTGATTATCACCGGCGCCAACGGTCAGCATTTTCTCGGCAAGCAGCGCACCAACCAGGTCCGTATTCACCACTTTGCACTTGATGCCGATCATCAGGCCTTCCCCGTGAATTTCTTCAATCACGCCGGGGTGCCGGTCGCGCAGCATGACCAGTTGCTGTTTCAATCGATTGGCGCGCTTCAGCACCTGATCCAGAAAGCCATCGGTCAGAATGACATCCAGCACCGCATTGCCAACCGCGCAGGCCAGCGGATTGCCGCCAAAGGTAGAACCATGCGTCCCCGCCGTCATGCCCTTCGCCGCATTTTCAGTGGCCAAACATACGCCCAGCGGAAAGCCGCCACCAATAGCCTTTGCAATCGCCATGATATCCGGCGTGACGCCTGCCCATTCATGGGCGAACAATTTGCCGGTACGGCCCATGCCGCATTGCACTTCGTCCAGCACCAGCAGAATGCCCTGCGCGTCGCACAGCGCCCGCAATTCTTTCAGAAATCCGGATGGCAGCACACGGATGCCGCCTTCGCCGCGCACCGGCTCCAGCAACACACCGGCGGTTTTCGGGCCGATGGCGGCTTTGATGGCTGCAAGATCACCGAATGGGACATGATCAAATCCATCCACTTCGGGACCAAAGCCCTTGAGATGTTTTTCATTGCCGCCCGCGGAAATGGTGGCGAGCGTGCGGCCATGAAACGCCCCTTCCTGGGTGATCAGCCGGTAGCGTTCGGGATTGCCGTTGGCATAATGATAGATGCGCGCCATTTTGATCGCGCATTCCACGGCTTCCGCGCCCGAATTACAAAAGAACGCCGTATCCGCGAAACTGGCGGCAACCAGCCGTTGGGCCAGCCGCTCCTGCTCCGGAATATGATACAGGTTGGAGGTGTGCCACAGTTTCTCCGCCTGCGCTTTCAGTGCCGCGACCAGTACGGGATGCACATGGCCAAGTCCGTTGACCGCAATGCCGCCGCCCATGTCCAGATATCGCTCGCCGCCGGTGGTGAACAGATATGCGCCCTCGCCCCGCTCGAATGCGAGGCCGGTTCTGGCATAGCTTGGCAATACCGGGGTGATCATGATGCGCTCTCCTGAACGGCAGACGGCCCCGGTGTCTGGGGCCGTTGGCTACTAGACTATGGAAAGCAGTGGATTATCATGGTGCGGGTGGCGCGTGTCAAACGCTAACTTCAGGTTTCTTGTGAAACCATTCCTTTAATCTGCCTGATAAAGGATGTCCCTTTCGGTAAGCGCCCGGATAACGTCATGGTCACATATTTCAAATTCATCCAGGGTTCTTTGCTTAAATAAATTTCTCAATTAGACCTTGCCCCAAACTTTTATCCAGTTTTGAGTTCGCTACAGAAACACCGGCCTCATGCTCCTTTATTGGTACCTGCATTTTCAGGCAAAATCCCGATAATCTGCTCTTCCGTAAAACGCTTGCGCTTCATTCTCTGGTCCTTTCGTTGAGCCAGAGCTAACTTCAATATGGATTAAGGCACGGGGGCAAGGTCACTTCCAGCGCCATCATGGCGTCCGCGCCGGTTTTTATCCTGGCCAGTATGGAAATGCTATCCGGCCTTACGCGCTGCACGAAATAGCGCGTTGACTCCCGGTAAAGCTCAGGATAATATTGCTATTAATAATCATTATCAATTATTCTGGATGTCCGGCGACACAAAGGATCTTGGTTCGAAACCCTGGCCAGAGGTGCTGACGCAAGTTCAGAATCTATAACGGAAGGCTTTGCCGGAAAGGAAGGATGGCTTTATGGAACAGAATAATCTGCGCACACTATATACCGGGAAACCGGAAAAGCTGATCTCGGATGCCCTGTATATGCTTTCGGCCTGTGCCTTGCACCATGTGTGCCCGGGCCGGGCGAAAATCGTCCTGCGCCAGCTTGAGCTGATCGCAGATAGCCAGAATATGGACCCGCTATTGCGGCTGACATGCCGGCAACTTGTGGATTCGTGGGAAAATACCGTGCGCCGCTTTGCACAACAGATCGAAGAAGAACGCGCCATGGGAAATCTGCATTAATGTCGCGCCGGAACGGCTGTGATGCGGATTTTTTAAGGGGACGTTAAGGGGACGCTTTTTTTAAGGGGACGCTACCCTTTTCCTGTTCATTTGTTCTTCCTAAAACACCTCCGCATCCAGCGCCATCATGGCGTCGGCGCCGGTTTTTATCCTGGCCAGCATGGCAATGCCATCGGGCAGTGCGCGCTGCATGAAATAGCGCGCGGTCGCCAGTTTGGACTGATAGAAGCCTGCATCGCCTGCGCCTGCTTTTAAGCCGGAATGGGCGGCGCGCGCCATGCGCAGCCACATCATGCCAAGGGCCGTTAGCGCAAACAGATGCAGATAGTCGGTGGATCCCGCCGCCAGATGATCGGGGTTTTTCATGCCATTTTCCAGAAACCACAGGGTTGCCTGTTCCAGCCGGTCACGCGATTCTTTTAATGGCTGGCAATATTCCGTCATCGCGGGCTCTGTCGCGCATTCGGCCAGCAGCGCATCAATGTCGGCGAAGAACGCAAACACCGCGCGCCCGCCATTGGCGCCCAGCTTGCGGCCCACCAGATCAAGCGCCTGAACGCCATTGGCGCCTTCGTAAATCATGGCGATGCGGGCATCGCGCACGAACTGCTCCATGCCCTGTTCGGCGATATAACCGTGCCCGCCATAAACCTGCTGCGCATTGACGCAGTTGGCGAAGCCCTGATCCGTCAGATAGGCTTTCACCACCGGGGTGAGCAGGGCCAGAAAATCCTCCGCCCGTTCGCTAGCTGCCGCATCCGCGCCGCTGCGCATAATATCGGCCTGCACCGCGATCCACAGATAAAAAGCGCGCGCGCCTTCGTTAAAGGCTTTCTGGTTCATCAGCATACGGCGTATATCGGGATGCACGATCAGCGGATCGGCGGGCTTTGCCGGTTCCGCCGGTCCGCTCAGCGCGCGCCCCTGCAGGCGGTCCTTTGCGTAAATAACCGCATTCTGATAGGCCACTTCCGACAGCGCCAGACCCTGCAGGCCCACACCCAGCCGCGCCTCGTTCATCATGGTGAACATGGCGCGCATGCCTTTATGTTCCTCGCCCACCAGATAGCCCACGGCGTTATCATAATTCAGCACACAGGTGGCATTGCCGTGAATGCCCATTTTTTCCTCGATGGACCCGCAACTGACGCCGTTGCGCACCCCCAGTGCGCCATCCGCATTGACCAGAAATTTCGGCACAACGAACAGCGATACACCCTTGATGCCTTCCGGCCCGCCCACAATTTTCGCCAGCACCAGATGAATGATATTTTCCGCCAAATCATGTTCGCCGGCGGAAATGAAAATCTTCTGTCCGCTGATTTTATAGCTGCCATCGGCTTGCGGTTCGGCCCTTGTGCGCATCAGGCCCAGATCGGTGCCGCAATGCGGCTCGGTCAAATTCATCGTGC
>DAIOWE010000024.1:0-5554 GCA_036758605.1 Pseudomonadota bacterium
CGCTGGGCGTTACGTTGTACCGGATGTTTTCCGGCGGGGCCTATCCCTATGGGGAGATTGAACCGTTTTCACGCCCGCGCTTTCGCAAGCCGGCGCCGTTATCGTCGCTGCGCCCGGACCTTCCTGCCTGGCTGGAATTCGCCATCATGCGGGCGATCCGGATCAATCCCGATGAACGTCACGAGGACGTGCTGGAATTCGTGTTCGAATTGGAAAATGGGCTGGCGCGGGGCGCGGTCACGTCAACGGCGCGCCTATCGCTCTATGAGCGCAATCCGCTGCGCTTCTGGCAGGTGACAAGCTGGATATTGCTGATAATGCTGATCGCGTCGCTGACGATACGGTAGTGCGCGCCCGCGCCTTCCCCTGTCATTATCCGGCAATGCCGGAGCAATGACAGGGTGTGGGGTGCAGAATTAATCCGCCCTGCTTGCCCGATGAACAGACCCGTTGTGTCATTCTGAGCGAAGCGAAGAATCCCCATCCATTTCGGGGGATCCTTCACTTCGTTCAGGATGACAGGTCAGGGCACAGGGCCGTTGGTATTACATGATTTTTTGCAGGCCTTTGGTTTTTTCCAGCATGCGCGCGACAATCGGGCCCATTTCCTTCGGGTCCAGGCGGTGATCGAATTTTTCACGCGCGGCGCGTTCCCAGCCATTATAGGTGCCAAAGCCGCCATTCATGGTTTCAAACACCCGCCCCGTCACGTCCCTGGATTCCGTGCTGCCCAGCCATACCACCATCGGGGATACGTTGGCGGGGGATTGAGTGTCAAACTGTCCAGGCTTCAGGTCGCGCGCGGGCATCAGATTTTCCGTCATGCGGGTAAAGGCGCCCGGCGAAATCGCGTTGCAGGTAACGTTCAACCGCGACAATTCGCGTGAACCGACAATGGTCATGGCTGCAATGCCGGCCTTGGCGGCGGCATAGTTCAACTGTCCTGGATTGCCGAACAGGCCGGAAATCGATGTGGTGTTGATGATGCGCCCGTCATTGGTTCCGCCATTCTTGGCGTTCTGGCGCCAGTAATTGGCCGCATGATGCATCGGGCAGAAGGTGCCGGTCAGATGCACTTTGATCACCGCATCCCATTCTGCCATGGTCATGTTGACCATCATTTTATCGCGCAGAATACCGGCATTATTGACCACAACATCCAGCCCGCCAAAGGTGTCAATGGCCTGCTGGATCATGCGTCCCGCGCCATTGAAATCGGAAATATCATCGCCATTGGCGACGGCCGTGCCGCCCGCTGCGGTGATTTCGTTGGCAACTTCCTGCGCGGCGCTAAGGGTTGAACCTTCGCCCGCCACGCTGCCGCCCAGATCATTGACGACGACTTTCGCGCCTTCTTTTGCGAACAAAAGGCAATGTTCGCGCCCCAATCCGCGTCCGCCACCGGTTACCACGACGATGCGTCCTTCACATAATCCCGCCATTTTCTTCTCCCTGCTGTGTCTGTTTGATTTTTGAAGCGCACAAATTACGCCGGAATACCCCTGCGTCAAGTCGATTGACGCCATCATAATCGTTTAGTGAATGGTTCGGGTAGTGTAAAACGGAGTTGAATTAACCGGCCAATCAAGAAAATGACAGGGAATCCACCATGAATTTCGACCTCTCCCCCGAACAGCAAGCCATCCGCGAGAGCATCTTAAAGCTGTGCGCCAAATATGACGACGCCTATTGGCTGGAGCGGGACCGTTCCGGCGAATTTCCGGAAGATTTTGCGGCGGAAATGGCGGCTGGCGGCTGGCTGGGCATCGCCATGCCAACCGAATATGGCGGGTCCGGCCTGGGCGTAACCGAGGCCGCGATCATGATGCAGGCGGTTGCGGAATCCGGTGCGGGGCAAAGCGGGGCGTCCGCCATTCATATGAACATTTTTGGGCCAAATCCCATTGTGGTGTTCGGTACGGATGAACAAAAACGCCGCTTTCTGCCGCCGCTAATTGCGGGCAAGGACCGCAGCTGTTTTGGCGTGACGGAACCCAATTCCGGTTTGAACACCTCGGCGCTGCAAACCCGCGCCGAATGGAACGGCAATCAATATATTGTCAATGGCCGCAAGATCTGGACCTCCACCGCGCAGACCGCCAACAAAATTCTGATGATCGTGCGCACCGGCGACCCGAAGCCGGGACAGAAAGCCGCCGATGGCCTAAGTCTGTTTTATACGGATTTCGACCGCGATTATATCGAGGTGACGGAGATTGAAAAAATGGGCCGCAAATGCGTCGATTCCAATTCTGTGTTTATCGACAATCTGCCGGTGCCGCCGGAAAATCTGCTGGGCGAAGAAGGCAAGGGCTTCAAATATCTGCTGCATGGTCTGAACCCGGAACGGGTGCTGATAGCCGCCGAAGCCGTGGGGCTGGGCCGCGTGGCGCTGAAACGCGCGGTGCAATACGCCAAGGAGCGCGTGGTGTTTGACCGTCCCATAGGCCAGAACCAGGGCATTCAGCATCCGCTGGCCAAATGCTGGATGGATCTTGAAGCCGCCAACCTGATGATGTTCAAGGCCGCTGCACTTTATGATGCCGGGCTGCCCTGTGGCGCAGAAGCCAACACGGCAAAATATCTGGCGTCCGAAGCAGGCTACCGCGCCTGCGAACAGGCCGTGCTGACGCTGGGCGGAATGGGTTATGCAAAAGAGTTTCAGGTCGAGCGCTATTTCCGTGAAATCATGATTTCGCGCATCGCTCCCGTCAGCCGCGAAATGATTTTGAATTTCGTCAGCGAACAGGTGCTTGAATTGCCGAAGTCGTACTAGCTGATGAATGCGCTTGCGATTCAGAAAAAAATCAGCAACGGTTGAACGCATAATAATAATAATTGATCGGTTGCACAAATAAACCGGCTAAGTGGGGAGCGTGAATGGATAGCGTAACTGGTTTGCCTGCGCAGCAGGCGCGGGCTTCCTTTAGCACTGGCTACCGGCAATATGTTCTTGGCGTTCTGGTTGTTGTTTATGTTTTCAATCTGATCGACAGACAGATTTTGTCGATGCTGCTGGAGCCGATCAAGCGGGATCTCCAGCTTAGCGATACCCAGTTGGGGCTGCTTTCTGGAATTGCCTTTGCTGTTTTTTATACTACTTTTGGCATCCCGATTGCGCGCTATGCCGACAAGCATTCGCGCGTCAGGGTAATTTCCTGGTCGCTTGCCGCCTGGAGCCTGATGACCGCCATCTGCGGACTGGCGCAGAATTTCTGGCAGTTGATGCTGGGGCGCATTGGCGTCGCGATCGGCGAAGCGGGCGCCAGCCCGCCATCCCATTCACTTATTTCAGATTATTTCGCGCCGGCAAACCGGGCGACCGCGCTGGGCATTTATTCGCTGGGCGCGCCAATTGGCGTGATGATCGGATTTCTGGCTGGCGGCTGGCTGGTGCATTTCTTTGATTGGCGCACAGCCTTCATTGTGGTGGGCCTGCCGGGTGTACTGATGGCGGTCATTGTTAGCAGGACGGTGAAAGAGCCGCCTCGCGGATTATCCGAGGGGGTTCAGTCCGTGCAGGAGCAGGTCCCGCTCAAGGAAGCCTTCATGTATTTCTGGTCGCGTCCGTCTTTCCGCCATCTGACACTGGCCGCAGGCCTGCACGCCTTCGCCAGCTATGGGCTGCTAACCTGGCTGCCGGCCTTTCTTGTGCGCAGCCACCAGATGGGCGCGGCGGAAATTGGCACCTATCTGGCGATGGTTTCAGGGATCGTCGGTGGCATTGGCACTTTTGCCGGCGGTTATATATGCGACCGTTTCGGTCAGAATGACCGGCGCATATATGTATGGATTCCGGCGCTCAGCCTGATCATCTTCATACCCCTGGCTATATTATCGCTGCTGTCGGACACCAAGGAAGGTGCGTTATATTTTTATCTGATCCCCGCGCTGCTCAGCCCGATCTATCTGGGGCCGACATTTTCGGTGGTGCAGGGCATGTCGCAGCTGCGCATGCGTGCGATTGCGGCGGCGGGGCTGCTGTTTGTACTTAATCTGATCGGCATGGGACTGGGCCCGATGCTGGTTGGTGTGTTAAGCGATTTTCTGAAGCCGCAATTAGGCGCCGAAGCGCTTCGCTATGCCCTGATTGTGGCGGTGGCAATCAATCTGTGGTCGGCTTTGCATTACTACCTCGCAGCGAAAACCCTGCGCCAGGACTATGATTCCAATCCGGATCTTCAAAATGCCGGAATAAGCGCAAATGACCATTGAGCCCCCGGTGCGGGTGACCTATCCCCCCCGTTACCGGCAATATGTTCTGGGAATTTTGCTGGTCGTTTATGTTTTCAATTTCATTGACCGGCAAATCCTTTCGATCCTGCTGGAGCCGATCCGACAGGATCTTAAACTTTCCGATACGCAGCTTGGGTTTTTGTCCGGCGTCGCCTTTGCGATTTTTTATGCGACGCTGGGCATTCCCATTGCGCGGCTGGCGGACCGCAGTTCGCGGGTGAATGTGATTTCCTGGTCGCTTGCCGCCTGGAGCGTGATGACGGCGTTCTGTGGCCTGGCGATGAATTTCTGGCAATTGATGCTGGGCCGCATTGGCGTGGCGGTTGGCGAGGCGGGCGCCAGCCCGGCGTCGCATTCGTTGATTTCGGATTATTTTGTTCCTGAAACACGGGCCAGCGCCATGGGTATTTACGCCATGGGTGTTCCCATCGGCACGCTGATCGGGTTGCTGGCCGGGGGCTGGCTGGTGCATTTTTTCGACTGGCGCACCGCGTTCATTGTGGTCGGGCTGCCCGGCGTTCTGATGGCCATCATTGTGCGCATGACGGTGAAAGAACCGCCGCGCGGCAATAGCGAAGCAATCATGAAGGAACAGGATCCCGTGCCGCTGAAAGAGGCGATCGCTTTTTTGTGGGCGCGGCCTTCGTTCCGGCATGTGGTGCTTGCGGTGGCGTTTCACGCCTTTGTCAGTTATGGCTATAATGGCTGGCTGCCCGCGTTTTTTGCCCGATCCTATGGGATGGGCAGCGCCGAAATCGGAAGCTGGCTGGCGCCGCTGATTGGTATTTTTGCAGGGCTCGGCACATTTTCCGGGGGGTATATTGCGGATTATTTCGCCAGGCGCGACCGGCGCTGGTATGTGTGGGTTCCGGGCGTTACGCTTGCCATCAGCGTGCCGTTTTTCCTGCTGGCCTTTATGGCCAATGATAAATTCACGACCCTGGCTTTGCTGATCGTGCCGCTTTTTTTCAACTATATCTATCTGGGGCCGACCTTCGCCATGATCCAGGGGCTGGCTACCGTGCGCATGCGCGCCATTGCCTCAGCCATCCTGCTGTTTGTCATCAGCCTGATTGGCCTTGGTCTGGGGCCGTTTGGGGTGGGTGTGCTGAGCGATTATCTGAAGCCGGAATATGGCGAGGAATCGCTGCGCGTTGCGCTGATGTTTGTGTTTTTGTTCAATATATGGTCGGGCATTCATTATTACATCGCGGGTCTGACGCTGCGCGAAGATCTGGATTCCAATCCGGATCTGATCGCGGACTAATAATTGAGGCTCTGATTGCCGGGCCTGTAGCGGGACCAGAATTCTTCCGGA
>DAIOWE010000024.1:5654-25010 GCA_036758605.1 Pseudomonadota bacterium
CTAATAATTGAGGCTCTGATTGCCGGGCCTGTAGCGGGACCAGAATTCTTCCGGAATTGAATCAAATGTCATAACGCCGTTCCTGGCGCGATTAGGATGCACACAGATCAATTTTTCAAAACCGTGCGGTATCAGCGGTAGGGGCGGCGTTTCGCCATCCAGTTTTAATTCGTAAAGGCCCCAGCGCCCGGTGCGGTTTGAATGCACCAGCAATGATTCACCATGGGGATCGGGAAAGGGAGAATGCGTGACGGCAATATCATCATTCGCCAGCGGGGTCCACGCACCTGAGCCGGGGCAAACCCATCCAACCTGATGGCGTTCATTACTGATTGCGGCAAATCCATAAATGCGTTTGCCGTCAGGCGACCAGCTAGGGCGGTAAACGGTGACCGGCACATTAAGCTTGCGCGGTTTGGTGCTGCCATCGGCGGGAACCAGCCAGAGTCCGGTGCTGCCGCCGCGTATGGAAACAAAGCAGATGGTTTTGCCATCAGGGCTGAGGCTTGGGCGTAGATCCTGCACCGGGCCATCGGTAATCTGGCGTATATCACTGCCATCTGGCTTCATGGAAAAAATATGCAGGATCAGGTCGCGCCGCATCGGTCCGCCTGGATTTTCATCAAAGACAGTTTCCACCGTTTCCGGTATCTGTTTTGCGCCACAGTCGGATACGTAAACAACACGCTGGCCGTTCAGACAATAGGACGGATGGCGCGCACCACTATTTATGGGCGTTAGTGGCGTGCAATCATTGCCGTCCAGGTCTGCGCGCCAGATGCGCGGAGGGCCGGAAGGTCCGCCCCAAAACAGGGCATGTTCACCGTCGGGATGAATGGTGGACTGAAAATAAGCCCCATCGCCAGGCGAAATACACACTGGATCATTGTCGGGAAGCCATGAATAGACGTCGAATCGGAGCAATTTTTCGCCCTCTTTTATACCAAAGTGTAGTTTAGTCCCCACCGTCCATTATCCATATTAGATAAGGAAAGAGCAACCCTCCGCGAGCAAGTTATAAAAGTTACGATCTCTGGGGCCACAAATAAAAACGGCGCCCTCTATCAGGACGCCGTTCAAAAGTTGGGTAGCGTTTAGGGAGAGAATTATTCAGCTGCGTTAAGCGAAACAAACAATCCGCCTGCTTTGTTGATTTCGCGCAAGTGCCGAATGCCCTCATCGGCAATTTCATCACCAATCATCTTGTCGCCTTCAACATGCAGTTCTTCCATATCAACAAAGGCGGCATATTTCGGCGCTGTGCGACCGGTGATCAAACCTGCTTTAAGCAGCGTCTTGATAAAGGTGCGGAATACGCTGGTACTCTTGGAAAGGCTTTTGCGCTTCTTCGAATTTTCCAGCGCCGCATTGACCTGATCATTGACCCAGCGCCAGTCGAGACCGAATTGCGCGTAGATGTCCTGCTTCAGTTCCGGGCTGTTCAGGTTGGACAGCAGACGCTGGAACACTTCCCAGGCCCAGTCTTCGATTTTGATGCGTTCTTCTTCCGGCAGATGCGGCACGGTCTTGTCCGCCCAGATCTTGCCGAATTTATGATGGAAGGCTTCGTCCGTCATGGTGAACTGGATCATGGTGCGCAGCACGGGGTCGTTGGTGTTGCGGAAAATGCTGGCGAAGGTGCCCATGGCCATGCCTTCCAGAACCATCTGCATGCCGACCAGTTTTTTCCAGACGATAGGCGTTGCGACCAGTTCGGTCAGCAGTCCACGCAGAATGCCGCCGCAGGGGCGGATATGGCCAAAACGCGATATCAGATAATTGGTGAACGCCGTCGCATGGCGGGCTTCTTCACGCGCCTGATTGGATGCATATTCCTGTGCGCCGGGATCCAGCAGAATGTGGCACAGACTGGCCGAAAGGTTCATCGCCGCCTGTTCGCCATGCAAAATGCCGGACAGCATGTGGTGATTGATCATATTGCCGAACCGCACGCGATCAGCGGGCGCCACCTTGTCCACGACGCCGCACTTGAATTCGATAATCGTGTCTTCCGGCATCACCAATTCTTTGTTGATGTCGAAAGGCACGCTGAAATCCACATATTTCGGGTCCATCGGATCCCAGAAATGGTCATGGGTTGCGGCGATGATCTTATCAAAGGCGCTGGAACGCCTGCCGTAACGCTCGGGCGTCAGCATTGCGGGAAAATCATCCGGGGCGCACGCCTCATAAGCCGGGTCATAACTCAGGTTCAACTCTTTGCTCATGACGTGCCTCCTGCGGATTTTTGAATTATGCGAATACCACAGTAACCCATATGGGCCAAATAGCAAGCGGTTTGAAGCGGCCGTATTAAGATTTTTACCAAATGTTAGAAAATCCATGCCTCTAACCCGGCATGGATGCTCTCAGGATTAAACGGCAGCTTTTCTGCCGCTGGCGATGATGTTTTTGTTGCTCAGCGCCTCAATCTCGTCCTCGTTATAGCCATATTCGCGCAGCACCTCGACGGTGTGTTGTCCAAATGCGGGCGTATCACCACGCGGTTGCGCGTCTTCACCGTCGTGAAAGCGCACAGGCGTTGCGACAGATTTATAGGTCTCGCCACTGCTGCGGGTCACTTCGACAAAGGCGCCTGCAGCATGGGCCTGCGGGTCCACCACCACCTGGGCAGCGGTTTGCACCGGGGCCCAGACCAGATCGGCGTCATCGAAAATTTTGCCCCATTGCTCCAAGGTTTTTTTTGCGAACACCGCGTCAAGAATACCGACAAGTTCAACCGCATTCTTGCGCCGCCCCAGCGGGGTGGAGAAACGCTCATCTTCCGCCAGATGCTCCAGGCCCAGCACATTGGCCAGCTCCGGCCAGTCCCGTTTCGTCTGGCGCGGCAGATAGGCAAACCAGTGGCCATCCCCGGCCTGAAAGAAATTGGTCAGTGGGCTGATGGTACGCTCGCGTGGCGGGGTGGGGGCCAGCTTGCCAAAGCGCAATTGCATCGCATAGTCCGAACTCATCATATAGATGCCGGTGCGCAGCAGGGATGTTTCCACCAGCCGCCCCCTGCCGGTTTTCTCGCGTTCATACAGCGCGCCCATGATGCCGCCAAGCGTCGTCAGCCCGGTCACATGATCGCCCGCCGCAGTGCGCAGTGGAAATGGATTGGCGCCTTCCGGTGTCATGGTGCGGCAGGTGCCCGCGCGCGCCCAGAATGCCGCCATGTCAAAGCCCGGACGGTCGCGTTCTTCGCCCACCATGCCATAACCAGACACGCTGGAATAAATAAGCCGCGGGTTTTCTTTTTTCAGCGCCTCATAATCCAGCCCCGCGCGTTCCAGCGCGCCGGGCCGCGTATTGGTGATGAACACGTCGGCGTCGCGCACCAGACGCTTCAGCACGTCAACGCCTTCGGGGGTGGATGTGTCAATGCAGATCGCCCGCTTGCCGCGATTGTCCAGATCGAACAGCGGATTGCCGAACGATGCCGCATCCTTCACTGGCGTTGGAAATACCCGCCACGGATCGCCTCTTGGGGATTCGATCTTGATGACGTCGGCCCCCCAGTCGCGCATGATGCCGCCCGCGGACGGCGCGGCGACATAGGTCGCCATTTCGATTACTTTCACACCCTTGAGCATTGTGTGTCCCTCTTTTTATGGGTCCGATTAAACCGGGCAGTCGGGGTCAAATACGGGCTGGCGTTTTTCGCGGTGTGAGGCGACGCCTTCGCGCGCGTCAGGTCCGGCGAAGCCCAGCATTTCGTATGCTGTGGACGCATCGAACGACGGCCCCGCCATGCGCAGCCAGTTGTTCAGCGCAATCTTGGTAAAGCGGATCGCGCCCTGCGCGCCCTTGGCCAGGTTGGTGGCAACGCGCAGCGCCTCGCCCTGCAACTCGTCTTCGCCCACGCATTTTGACACCAGGCCGATGCGTTCGGCTTCTTCGCCGTCCAGCGATTCACAGGTCAGCAGATAATATTTCGACTTGGCCATGCCGCACAGCAAGGGCCAGATAATGGCCGCATGATCGCCGCCCGCAACGCCAAGGCGGGTGTGACCATCGACGATCTTGGCCTTTTTTGTGGTGATGGAAATATCGGAGAGCAGCGCCGCAACCAGCCCGGCGCCAACAGCGGGCCCCGTAATGGCGGAAACAATCGGCTTGTTGCAATTGATGATGTTGTAGACCAGATCGCGGGCTTCTTTCCACACGGTCAGCAGGGCCTTGTGATCATCGAGCATGTCCTCGATCATCTCAAAATCACCGCCTGCGGAAAACGCCTTGCCCTCGCCGGTCAGGATCACCGCATTGATGCGCGGGTCGCTGTCAATTTCCGGCCAGATATAGGTGATTTCCCGGTGACCGATCTTGTCCAGCGCATTCAGGCGCTCCGGCCGTGAAATGGTGATGCGCAGCACACGCTCGGCGGGCCAATCAAATTTCAGGCGCTGATATTTTTTTTCATCTAGTGGCATCTTGGCCTCCCTCTGTCTGGTTAAAGTTTATTCAGGAACTGCATGACGGCGTCTGTGAAGGCGTCGTTCTTGTCGCCTGCAACCATGTGGCCGGCGCCGCCGACATCGACAAATTCCGCATGTGGCACCAGGGCCAGAAACTCCTGGGCGGCCTCAATGGTCACCAGATCGCTGGATTTGCCACGCACCAGAAGTGTCGGGCAGGTCAGGGCGCGCGCCGCCGCCTCCATCCTAACCTGCCGGTTTGGGTCGCGCGCCCGCTTCGGGCCGGAAAAGAATTTTGGATCCCAGTGCCAGTAATAACGGCCATTGTCGCGCAGCCGCAGGTTTTTGGCCAAACCGCTGGTGTCTTTTGGCTTTGGCCGGTGCGGCAGATATTTGGCAATGGATTCTGCGGCTTCGTCCAGACTACTGAAGCCATGTTCCATGTTGGCGCTCATGAAATCCTGAATATGCTTGACGCCTTCTTCTGCGATGCGCGGTGTAATATCGACCAGAACGATGGCGGAAAAAATCGGCCCCTCATGTTCGCCTTCGGCGATCAGCGAGGAATTACCCCCCAGCGAGGCGCCAACCGCTACCGGGCGTTTGGCGAATGTGCGCGATATGATGCGCAGATCCTCGGCATAGGCGTCAACGGTGTAATTGGCATCCGGACACCAGCCGCTATCGCCATGACCGCGCAGGTCCAGGCACACGGCATGCCAGCCGCGTTCGGCAAGCAGTTTGGCCGTGCCACCCCAGGCGTGGCGGGTCTGGCCGCCGCCATGTGCGAATATGACCGGCTGATTACCGGGGGTTCCATAGGAATCAGCGACCAGTTTCAGGCCGCCAAGCCCCTTATATTCAATAAGGTCCGGTTTCATGATGTTCTCCGATAGGCGTTATGATTTAACGAATGGGCACAGTTTAGCGCATATGGCGCAGATTATGATAGGCCCGTGCAAGGGCGCAAAACCCTTCAATATCGATTTCTTCCGCCCGGGCGGTTGGGGGAAGCCCTGAAATCTCCAGTAACTGGCCTGTATCCACACCAAGGGTTGTCAGGCTGCGGCGCAGCATCTTGCGACGTTGGCCGAAGGCGGCGACCGCCACGGTTTGTAGCGCCTCCAGATTCGCTTCGGCGCGCGGGAAGGCCAATGGGGTAATTTGCACAACCGTCGATGTCACCTTGGGTGCGGGCGTAAAGGCACGGGGATCAATGTCGAAGAGCATTTCCGCATCGCACCGCCACTGGGTCAGCACCGCCAGCCGTCCATAGGCCTTGCCGCCAACGGGTGCGGTAATGCGTTGGGCCACTTCCTTCTGAAACATCAGCGTCAGGCTTTCCCAAAGCGGCGGCCAGTGATCCGGGGTCAGCCATTTGATCAGCAGGGGGGTCGCCACATTATAAGGCAGATTGGCGACCAGCTTGATGGGCTGTTGCGCGATGTCGCCCAGTTCGAAATCCAGCGCATCACCTTCGAAAACTTTCAGACGCCCGGGATAGGCCGCGGCAATTTCTTCCAGGGCGGCAAGACAGCGCGCATCTTTCTCCAGCGCGACAACATGTTGCGCCCCATGCTGTAATAGCGCGCGGGTCAGGCCGCCCGGGCCGGGGCCGACTTCTACCACTGTACACTTATCCAGCGCGCCCGCCGAACGGGCGATGCGCCCGGTCAGGTTCAGGTCCAGCAGAAAATTCTGTCCAAGGGATTTGCGGGCGCGCAATCCATACTGCGCGATCACATCACGTAATGGCGGCAGCAGATCAGCGGTCATAGCGGCAGCGGGCAATGCTGCGCGCCATGTGTAATGCGGCAATCAGGCTGGCGGGATTGGCCATGCCTTTGCCCGCAATGTCCAGCGCCACGCCGTGATCGGGTGAGGTGCGCACAATATTCAGTCCCAGTGTCACATTCACCCCGCGCGCAAAATCAATGGTCTTTAGCGGGATCAGCGCCTGATCGTGATACATGCAGATGACGCAATCAAAACGCCGTCGCGCCTCGGCATGGAAAAGTGTATCGGCGGGAAACGGGCCTTGCGCATTAATCCCCAGCCCATGTAAATCTGCAACCGCAGGGGCGATGATCTCGATTTCCTCGCGGCCCAGCGCGCCTTGTTCTCCGCCATGGGGGTTAAGCGCCGCAACAGCCAGCCTCGGGGCTTTGATGCCAAAATCCTGTGCCAATGCCTGCGCTACCGCTTGTGCGACCGAAATGATCCGTATGCGGCTTAATTCTGCGGAAACCTGCGCCAGCGGCAGATGCACCGTGACCAGCGCCACGCGCAGGCCGGGGTCATTTGCGGAAGCTGGGCAGGTCAGCAGCATTACCGGGGGCCTGGTTGCCCCGGTTAGTTCTGCCAGAAATTCGGTATGTCCAGGATGGCTGAAGCCTGCGCCATAGAGCACGGCTTTTTCGATCGGATTGGTGACCAGGGCGCTGATGGCGCCCGATTGCGCCAGTTCCGCACCAATGCGAATGGCGCCAAGCACGGCATCTGCATTGCGCGGATCGGGTTTGCCCGGCACAGCAGGGGCGGCAAGACGCACCGGCAGCACGGGCAAGGCCTTATTGTAATGACCTGCGCATTCTGCTGGCGTCGAAATTTCAGCGACAGGAATGTTCGGATCAAGCGCTGCCAGCCATTGCGGGTCACCGATCACAAAAAATGGCGGCAGTTTCTGCTTTTTGCGCATGGCCCATGCTTTTAGCGCGATCTCGCCGCCGATCCCGGCGGGATCGCCCATCGTCAGCGCGACGATATTTGCAGCTTTAAGGGACGGCGGGGCGATCAGCGGAACTCCACCACCGCATCACGGCGCAGATCGCGCAGATAGCGGCGCGCCCGCAGCGCCAGCGCTTCCTGGTTAAGGCGCGCTTCAACGACATCTCGCGGCGGCAGTTTCGATTTATATTCCTCGCGGCCACATACCATCACCCGGTGCACCCCCTGTGGCGAAAGCAGCGGCTGGCTGAGAACACCAATATCAATTTTCCCGGTCGTTTCGCGAAACAGATGCGGCACGTCGGCCAGCATCATTTTACCGCCATCACCAAGTACGCTTTTGCCCAATGTGGCTATAGTCTGCTGAAAGTTTTTGCAATCAACGCCTGATTGCAGGGTGCTGTTGGACCTGGCGATTGCCGCCGCCGCCATGGGGTGGCTGGCTGTTGGATTGGGAATGGTTATGCGTTTGTCCGGTTGCGCCTCGTCTATATATGGAAACATAACCTGACGCACATCGACCTCGACACCGGACAGGCCACCGCCCGCCGCTGAGCGTTTATCGCGTAAAAGCAGAATATAATATCCACCACCCGCACGTATCGGGGGAGAAACTTCGCCTGGTGTGGTGCTGGCCAGAACCTTGTCCAGTTCCGTGGCCAACTGTCCTTCCGCCACCCAGCCCAGATCGCCGCCGGTGGCGGCTGTGGCGGCCTGGCTGAATTGACGGGCCACCGCGTTAAATGCGGCGCCTTGCTGTAATTGCTCAACCAGACGCATGGCGCTGCGGCGCACTTCTTCATCATCGTCAGGCGATTCAACACCCAGAAATATTTCGGCCACAAGAAACTCCGGGCGTCCGGCATTGGCTTCCATGCGCGCCAGAACTGCATCGACCTGCTCATCGCCGGGCGAGATACGGGACAGGAATTTCTTTCGCACCAGATCGGACCAGGCGATTTCCGCCCGGATTTGGGTAAGCAGGGAATCAATGCTGACACCGCTCCGTTCCAGGGTTTCGCGCAACTGATCGGTGGTCATGCGGTTCTGTTCGGCGATGCCGCTAAGGGTTTCGTCTACTTCCTTTGGGTCGGCCACGATTTCGAGCCGTTTGGCCTCCTGCATCTGCAATTTTTCGTCGATCAGGGTGCGCAGCACCTGCTCGCGCAGGCGCTTGCCCGCTTCGCCTGTCCCGTCAACGCCGGTGGATGAAACAATCAGCGCGACCCGCTGTTCCAGATCATAGGCAGACACCACCTCGTCATTCACGACGGCCGCAATGCCCAAAGCTTCCTGCGTAAGTGCGGAATTCACCGGCCATGCCGCCAGCAAACCGATGCTGATCGCAATAGCCAGCCGAATGCCCCGGCCCCACATATGATCGCTTTTGATAGGTGTCACCATGATATTGTGTCGTCACTCCATATATTCAGTGATGGTTTAGCTAAAATCAGATGATTGCGCCACCTTGAAAGTCGAATCCGGTCTAGCTCAGATTTAGCAGGCTGATTTTGAAATTGATTGAGCTGGACGGCTGAATATCGCGGTCTCTTGTGTAACGCCGGTCATAAATCACACCAAACAGCAGGCATTCATCCTGATAATAGATGCCCGCATTCGTGCCAATCGTCGCGTTATGGTCCAATTCCCGGCGGGTAAACGCCGACATCCGCCAATTTTCATTAAATTGTGCGTGCATGGAAACGGCAATCTCTTCCCGGCTTTCTAACGCCGTCGTGCTCAGCTCCCGGGCTAGCCGGACATATCCTACCCCCAGCCTCAGACGGCTGGGCCCGGCATTCAGATCGACTTCGCTGCGCCGGTAGCCCAGATCCTGCCGGTCAAGCCTGAAACGATGCAACAGCTCAAGCCAGGGTGAAGGGCTGAGGGCAATGCTGCCGACATAATCTGATCGCTCATCATCAAGTCCGGTATCGGTTGCGAAAGTGGTGTCGTCCTTTACCCGCCATACCTGGCCCAGCATGACATTGGCATAGCCGCCATTGTCATGATAGGCGCCCCACTTCATGCCAACATTGGCGCGCGGCCCGCCTTCCCAGCGATCATGCCCGGGAAACCGGGTTGGGCTAAAAAGATTTGTGCTGTCGAACTCAAAACTGCCGCTGTCTTCATTGGGAATATCATCGGGATTACCGCCATAGGGGCTTATGATCATTTGCGCGATGGGTTCCACAACCTGACTGAAATATTGCGCGCGACTGGCAAACGGTAATCGCCACTCAACACCAGCTTGGGGCAATATCCGGCCCGTAAGGTCGTTCTTGTCTTTGCGCACCGCAATATCATTAATGTAATAGGCATCACCGCGCAGATCGGTGAAAATCGAATATACTTCGCCCAGCCCGGACACGTAATTGCGCTGCCAGCCGCCAGTCATTGAAACCCGATGTGAATCCTGCCCGTCACGGCGGCGCAGGACCAGTGCGTTTGCGTCAAAGGAGAACCGTCCGCCGGCAGAGTCCGGATCAGTTTTACCGCTATATTGCAGCAGTGGCAGGATCATCGGCGTTAGCCCTGGATCATCATCCTGGTTGAGGCCCTGAAAAAGCAGAAAATCCACGCTGCCGAAATCCCGCCCGGATTTGTGTTCCGTGAACAGGCGGCTGGTCAATGTATCTATGCTGGTCAGGTTATAGCGCGATAAATATGTGTCATCGGTGGTGCGTTCAATATCAAAGCCCCAAATATCATTCGGGCTGACGGCATAACGCCCGCGGCTGAAAACATGGCCACGGGATTCTGTGTTGCCGGTTTTGATATTATTGTTGTCGCGTTCATCCACACGGGTAAAACTGCCATCAAGTTCAAAGCGCCCACGTTGTGTGCGTTCTTCATATAGCGCCTTCATCACGGTGCCTTCACGGCTTGTATAAAGCGGTGACACCGTCAGGTTGCGCGATGGCGAAAGGTTCCAGTAATAGGGGACTTCGATCTTGCGCCCCAGTTCTGACGAATTGCCCAGACTGGGCGTCAGAAAACCTGACTCCCGTTTAACGGATGGATCGGCATGCGAAAAATATGGCGTGTACAAGATTGGCACGCCGAAAGCATCCAGAAACGCATGATTATAGGTGATGCGTTTGGCCTGTTTGTCGTGGCGAACCGTTTTGGCGCGGATTTGCCAGGCCGGGATTGTTTTGCCTTTCTCGGGGCACAGCTTGCACGGGCTGTATACTGCGCGATTCATTTCAGTAAGGTTTTCACTGCGACGTGTCGCGCTTGCCGCGGCCAGCGCCGAATTATCGGCCATTCGCATGCCGATGCCGCGTACAATACCCTGGGCCAGATCATCGCTTAACTGCGCGCTATCCGCAAACAGGGTGCTGCCATCCGGATCGGTTAACACCACGTCGCCGGTTGCGGTTACAACGCCTGTCGTCTGGTTATAGGTGACACGGTTGGCAAACAGCAGGCGCTTGCCATAGGCCGCTTCTACATGCCCCTGGGCGATGATCGTGTCGCGGGCCTGATCATAAGACAGGTCATCAGCCTGAAACAGGATGGCTTCCTGATTTTGTACCGGTTGCGCCGCAATTGCAGGAACAGCTTGTACCCACCACGCCGCCGCCAGCCCCACAACAAGCACTGCGCGGGCCATCACCAAACCAGTGCGAAGCCGTGGACTGAAATACACCCTAGCCATCCTCAAGATGCAGCAACAAACTGACGCCGAGCAAGATACTGACCCCCGCAGGTGTCCAGGCTGACAGAAGCACCGGCAGACTGCCGCTGCGTCCCAAAGCCAATGCGAGGTCCGTCAGAAAATACAGGACGAAGCCAGTAACTAACGTGCCAAGCACCGTCATGGCAATGCCTGTACGTGTCGAGGCGCGCAATGCGAACGTTGCCGCAATCAGGATCATGGCGCATAACAGTAGCGGCATGGCCATCAAGGAGTGCCAATGCAGGCGGTGCCGCACAGCAGAAAATCCGGCCTCTTCCAGCACGTCGATAAACCCTGGCAAATCCCAGAATGACAGGGTTTCAGGCGATGCAAAGCTGTCCTGGATGCGTTCAGGCGTCAGGCTGGTCGCCAGCCGGTCAGACGCCAGAAACTGCGGTGTCTGGTTTGGGCCGGTGCGGGTTGCCTGTGATATTTCCCAATATCCTTCATGCAGTTTGGCCTGCGCCGCATCAATACGGCCGGCGAATTTATCACTTCCTTCGTAGAGAAAAATGATCACATCCTCCAGATCCATGCCCTGGTTGGACGCCCGCAGCGCATGGATGACCGACTGGCCACGCGGATCTGCCTGACGCAGCCACAAGCCGGATGGCGAGACGGCCAGCAGGCTGACCCCGCCGCGCAGATATTTTGCCTCCAATTGCTCATAGTGCGCCGTGAAAGAGGCCGAGACCGGATTATAGGCGCCGACTGTAAAAATGCCGGTAAGCAGGGCAAGCGCAATACCGGGAACCAGAAACTGCCACACAGACACGCCCGATGCGCGAATGACAACCAGCTCATGGTTGCGCCCCAGGCGGATAAAGCTCCACAGCGTCCCAAATAGAACTGCGAATGGTAACGCGCGTTCAACAAGGGCGGGCAGTTGCAGTGCCCCCATAATAATCAGTGTGCTGAAATTGACGTCCGCAATGCCGGCGCTACGGCGCATCAGCTCCACCATGCCGCCCAGAAAAATCAACGCCGCAAATAAAGCAATGACGGCCCCTATCCCGCCCAGAAGCTGCAGGCCAAAATAACGTGACAATGTCCAGGAAAGCTGCATGCCATCAACCCGTTTGCCGGCGTGCGCCGATGGTCAGTCTGGCTCGAAGCCCGCCAAGCCAGTATTGCCCTTCATCCGTAAGCAGAAACAGGCAAATAGCCAGAACGAATAATGGCCATAGATATAGCCCCGGTGTAATCAGCGGATTTTTTTCCACAAGGTTTTCCAGTCCAAGCCCTGCCAGACGGATCGCAATCGCAACGCCAAGCGCCATAGCGGGCCGCCAGAACTGCGCCCTGCGGCTGAACTGGCCCGATATCAGGACCACAATGGCAATCAGGGCAAAGCTCAGAACGTAAAGCGGTGATGATAGCCGGCGATGTCCTTCCGCCCGGAATTCGTCGAGATGGGTCTGGTCGCCGGGCGTGGCGTCAGGAAAAAACAGTTCGTTGAGATATCGTTCCTCAGGTTCCTTCCAGCGCTGCCCCTGACCGGGCATGAATTCCGACAGGTCGTATACATACCGGTCAAAATACAGCAGGGAAAGGCCGCCGCTATTCTCACTGGTTTGAATGGTGCGGCGCTGTACATTGCCATTCAGCATGATCAGGCGCGGCCCCGTATCCGATTTTACCAGCGCGCCGCGTTCTGCCATATAGGTGATGGGATTATTCAGTTCACGATTGTCATGCACCAGAATGCCACGCATATCGCCATTGGCCTCGCGTTCACGGATGTATACCGTAAGCCCCCGGATAGGGTTGGAAAACGCACCTTCTTTCAGTAACGTCGCCGCCAGATCGGCGCGTATTTCCATTACCTGGTCTTTCAACCTTGTATTGGCCGCAGGCATCAGCCACAGATTGATCATATAGACCGCAGCCACCACGAGGCCTGCCAGCATTAGCAGGGGCCGCACTATGCCCCATATGCTTAGTCCGGTTGCAGACAGGACCACCAGTTCATGATCGCCGGCCAGGCGGTTCAAGGCATACAGCACCGCGCAAAAAAACGCGACCGGCAGTGTCAGCGACAGAACCGAGGGAACAACCAGGCCGGTAAAGACGATATAGGTAAGCGCCGATTGTCCCTTTGTAATAATGACATCCAGCAGGCGCAGCGACTGGGTCAGCCAGATGACGCCCGTCAAGCTGAACGTGAAGAAGCCCAAAGGTCCTGCAATCTGATAAATGATATAGCGGCTTAACGCAGGCATGCTGCTCCAGGTGAATCGCGTGGCGGTTCTGGCGGACAGAATCGCTGATCGGGGCCGCTTACGCAAGCCCGGCGCGCTTTTTTGCAGGGTAATTCCGGGATTGGATATATTTCCTGTGAACGGATATGCTATTCGGACGCAATGGGATTTCATCTGAATGGGCCGGAATACCGGCCATAGGGGTTGATCGGGCATGAATATCAGTTTTTCCAATATCGCTCTGCCGCGCGCCGGGGCGCTGGTTGTCACCGCCATGGAAGGGGGGATTTTAAGTAAAACCGCACAGGATGTAGACAAGAAATGCGGCGGCGCCATTGGCCGCGCCATCAAGGCCGGACGCTTTGAAGGCAAATCCGAACAGGCTCTTGAAATATTATCGCCCACCGGGCCTGGCGTCAGCCGGGTTCTGGTTGTGGGGCTGGGCAAGCCAGCCGAGATCAAGGCGCTTTCGGCGGAAAAAATCGGCGCGCTGATCGTTGACCGGCTATCCATGAGCGGAGAAAAACTGGTTAGCGTCGCAATTGACGAAATTCCTAAAAGTGCGATAAAGGCGGAACTGATCGCAGCGCATGTGGCGGCGGGCGCGCGTTCGCGGTCTTACCGGTTCGATAAATACCGCACCAGGCTGAAAGAAACAGACAAACCCAGCCTGACGAAGATCGCCGTGATGTGCCCTAAACAGGCTGCGGCAAAGGCGGCCTTTGCGCCACTGGATCATGTTTTGAATGGCGTGTTCGCTGCGCGCGATCTGGTCAACGAACCCGCCAACACCCTCTACCCGGCGGAATTTGCCAAACGCGCCAGGGCGCTTAGCAAGCTTGGTCTGAAGGTTGAGGTGCTAAACGAAGCGCAAATGGCGAAGCTCGGCATGGGATCGCTGCTGGCGGTGGGACAGGGCAGTTCAAAAGAAAGCCAGCTTGTCGTTCTGCACTGGAAGGGCGCGCCCAAATCCAAAAAACCTCCGGTCGCGATTGTCGGCAAGGGTGTGTGCTTTGACAGCGGCGGCATTTCGCTGAAGCCCGGCGCGGGCATGGGGGACATGAAAGGCGATATGGGCGGCGCCGCAGCGGTGTTCGGCGCCATGGCCGCACTGGCGGGCCGCCGCGCCAGGGCCAATGTGATCGGCGTTCTGGCCTGCGTCGAAAACATGCCGGGGCCGGATGCGCAACGTCCCGGCGACATCATCACTTCCATGTCGGGGCAGACCATCGAAGTGCTGAACACCGATGCGGAAGGCCGGCTGGTGCTGGCCGACGCCATGACTTATGTGCAGCGCAAATATAAACCGCGTGTGGTGATTGATCTGGCGACACTGACCGGCGCGATCACCATTGCGCTGGGCGACGCCTATGCCGGCCTGTTCAGCAATCAGGATGCGCTTAGCGCGCAGATAGATGCGGCGGGCAAGAATGTGGGCGAACCCGTGTGGCGCATGCCGATGGGCAGCCAGTATGACGCCAAGATAAAATCGAAATTCGCCGACATGCAGAATATTTCAAATGCGGCGGGCGCGGGATCCATCACGGCGGCGCAGTTTCTGTTGCGCTTTATCGAGAATGACACGCCCTGGGCGCATCTGGACATTGCCGGCGTTGCCTGGACCAGTGACGCCAAGCCAAGCTGGGGCAGCGGTTTTGGCGTGCGCCTGCTGGACCGTCTGATCGCGGATAATTACGAGGAGTGATTTTCCGGTTGTGACCCCCACCGTGACCCCCACCGTGACCGAAGTCTGGTTCTATCATTTGCAGCGCCGCCCGCTGGAAGCGGTGCTGCCGGTGCTGCTGGAGCGCTGCATCGAACGCGGCTGGCGCAGCCTTGTCCTTGCCGGATCGAAAGAACGCGCGGATGCGCTGGATGCGCATCTGTGGACCTATCGCGACGATAGTTTTCTGCCGCATGGGAGTTTCACGGATGCCCAGGCGGCGTATCATCCGATCCTGCTGACGGCGGCGTTTGACGCCCCCGTCGCCGCGCCAAATAACGCGAATATTCTGTTTCTGGTGGATGGGGCGGGCACGAATAGGCAGGCGGAATTTGACCGCACCGTCGATCTGTTCGATGGCAATGACGCAGCAGCAACAGAAGCCGCGCGGGAACGCTACCGCCGGGCGCGTGACGCCGGATACGATGTCACCTACTGGCAGCAGAACGCACAAGGGGCGTGGGAGAAACGTTCATAGGGCAATCACAGAAAAACGGGAGGCGGGAAATGGCGCGCAAAGTCTGGATCGAGGTGGCGTTAAATGGGTCATGGGGCCGCGATATGCAACCCAATGTGCCGGTGACGGTCGAGGAGATCATCGCCGATGGCGTGGCCTGTGTGGAGGCGGGGGCGGCGATCCTGCATCTGCATGCCATGGACCCTTTGAGCGGCCAACAGAATGACGATCCCGATATCTATGCCGCCATTATGAAAGGCATCCGCGCCGTAACCGATGCGATCGTCTATCCGACCATGCCGATCCAGCTTTATCCCGGCTGGACCGACCGCTATCAGAGCGCGGATGAACTGGGGCGGCGCGGCCTGCTGGAATGGGCGGTGGTCGATCCGGGATCGCTCAATATCAACGCCTATGATTTCAGAACCAAACAGTTGCAGGGCAAGGGCGTGGTCTACGCCAATACAGATGCGGAAATCCGCCGGGGCATGCAACTGGCGGCGCAATATAAATTTCATCCGGAATATGCCTGTTTCGAGCCGGGCTTTGTACGGCTGGGCGCGGCCATGCACCGCGCGCACCCGGATGCGCCGCAGCCCATATACAGTTTCCGCTTCGCCGAGAACATGACCATGGGCCTGCCGCCCGAGGAATGGGCGCTGGATGCGTATCTGCGCCTGCTGGAGATGGAGGCGGCGTGCGCACCGGGCTGGAAGACGCGCCGATGGGTTCGCGAGTGACGAATGTTGATTTAGTGAAGGAATGTGTGCAGGCGATCCGCGCGGCTGGGGCCGAGCCTGCGACCGGGAATGAGGTGCGGGCGGAGATGAGCGGGCGGAGATGAGGGGGCGGGGGTGAGGTTTCCCTTTTAGTAATGTGGAATAATAGGGAATTGTATCAGTCAGCAAAATTCCACTTGCTATATATCCCACCTTATATTACATTCACCTCATAAATTTTGAGGATGTTATGGCCGCTTCGCAGGCGCACACCGTCAGGCCGGATTCGAAAGGCCGCATTACCCTTGGGGCTTACGCCAGGGGAGTCAGCAGCTATCGCATTCACCAGGAAAAGGATGGCCGTCTTATTCTGGAGCCCTATAAGGAAATTCCTGCGCGCGAGGCTTGGCTGTTTGAAAATGACGCCGCCCTGACGAAGGTGCGCAAGGGCCTGAAGGACGCAGCGGCGGGGAAAGTGTCAAAGCGTGGTGATTTCAGCAAATTCGCAGATGCTGAAACTGATTAGTGCCGTTTGAACTGTTCTTCACGGCACAGGCTAATTCCGATCTGGATGAACTGGAACGAAACCGGGCCTTTGCCAAACGTCTGAAGGCAGTGCAAAAAACACTTGGCTATCTACAGACCAATCCGCGGCACCCCAGCCTCAACACGCATAAATACACGTCACTCTCTGGCCCCAAAGGTGAAGATATTTTTGAAGCATATGCGGAAAACAGAACACCGGGTGCGTACCGGATTTTCTGGTATTACGGACCGGCAAAGAAAGCCATCACCATCATCGCAATCACGCCGCATCCATAGCTTGCGAAGGGCGTTATCGTCAGGCGCGCGATATCGCTTTGGCAAAAAAACTGGCCCTGGAATTGGAAACGGAGTGAATGGAATGGCTGAAAAACTGACAGCGTATGATCCTGCCGCCGCGCAGGACAGTGACGAAGAAATCGCCTTTTTCATGGCGGACGCGCTGGAAACCGGCGACGCCGCCTACATTGCAAAGGCGCTGGGCATTGTCGCCCGCGCCAAGGGCATGGCGCAAATCGCCGCGCAAACCGGCCTTTCGCGTGAGCAGCTATACCGCTCCTTCAGCGAGAACGGCAACCCGACCCTGAAAACCACACTGGCGGTGATGAAGGCGCTGGGCATCGAACTGACGGCGAAGGCTTCTGAAACGCACGTTTTGGGTGTAGTAATGGAATCTAAGGGTAACGTCCCCTTTATCTCCCTTTAGGGTAGGGTTCCCTTAGACTGAAAGGGTAGCTTCTCCTTTACCAGCGTCCCCTTTACTCGGCACGGACTTCGGTGATTATAGAGAGAGACGGGAAGGAAGGAGTGAGGGGGATGGACCCAATAGCGGATGCCTGACGAAAAAAATCAAACGCCGGACTTGTGGGAAGAAGTCCGAGCATGGGCTTATGCACATTATGGGTCGGGTGGACTAGCTGCGATAGTCGTTGCCGGGCTTATATTTTACATCTGGACGCATTGGGGGGACGTAAAAAAATGGCCCGGCGCTGCCTGGCTTATTGAGTACTTTACACGCCAACCAGTCCCTAAAGCTGAACCGGCACGCTTTTCTGTTATGGTGGCGCGCCTTGCTGATGACGAGCAGGGTGAATACGCAACTCTAATCGCCGCATTGTTGGCCGAGTTTCAAGGCATTCAAATTCTAAGCCTTGATCGCACCATTGAAATGAAGGATGCGGGTGAGAACAAAACAGCCGGGCATATGGCTGCGCGTACATATTTGGAAGAAAGTGGTGCCTCAATTTTGATTTGGGGGCGGGTGCTACGCTTTGGTGGCGAAACGCGACCGCAACTAAACATCACCACAGCACTTGGACATACGAGTAGCCCGCAACAATATCCCTTGGAAACAGAAACAGAATTTCGCCTACCCGCGCTATTATGGCGGGATTTGGTCAATGTACTTCTCTTTTTGATTTTCTCATTCGATGAGGGGATAAATAAAGATCGAGGCCATTACGTCGCCGACCGGTTGCCGCTTCATATTGCGCGGGTGCACCAGCTGGTAATTGCCAGTGCAGACCGACCGGAATGGGATTCAGATACTCGCGGCTCAATTTTGGTGATCCTTGCCAGCGCGCTTAGGATTATGGGAAATCAAACTGGATCTAATCAACCTCTTGAGGAAGCTATTGAGGCCTATCGTGCGGCGATCATAGAAAGGCCGCGCGATAGAATACCACTCAAATGGGCCATGCTTCATATTAATCTGGGCGTTACCTTTCAAGAGCTTGGTACGCGAAACAGCGGCACTGAATATCTTAAACAGTCCGTTGAGGCCTATCATATGGCCCTCATGGAAATTACGCGCGTTCGAATACCCTTCGTTTGGGCGACTACCCAAAATAATCTTGGCAATGCCCTTATTGCGCTGGGGGAGCGAGAGAACGGCACTGAGCGCTTTAAGCAAGCGGTCAATGCCTTTTCCGAGGCACTAAAGGAATGGACGCAAGAGAAAGTGCCGCTGGATTGGGCTGGCACACATAGTAATCTTGGCAATGCCCTTCTTGAGATTGGTAGGCGTGAGGGCCGTTTGGACTTCATTGAGAGGGCGGTTGTCGCCTATCACAATACACTCATGGAATGGACGCGGGAACTCGTACCGCTGGATTGGGCCTTGACCATGAATAATCTAGGTAACGCCATGTTATCGATTGGGCAGCGGGAGAGTGGTACAGCGCACCTTGAGAAGGCAGTGGCAGCCTATAATAATGCACTTTTAGAAAGGACCCATGCTCGAAACCCACTCGATTGGGCCTTGACGATGAATAATCTAGGTAACGCCTTTAAGGCGATTGGGGAGCGGGAGAGTGGCACTGAGAGACTGGAGCAAGCAGTTACGGCTTATGGAGAGGCGTTGAATGTGTTGACGCGTGAACGGATGCCGCTCCAATGGGCTGTTATACAAAATAATTTAGGAACTGCACTTCAAAGTATTGGGGAGCGGGAGAGCGGCGTTGAGGGCACGGAACGTCTCAAGCGGGCGGCTGAAGCTTATGGCCTGGCGCTTGAGGTTTTTCGCGCAGAGGAAGCTGCACATTTCGTGGAATTGGCTGCAAAAAACCTGGAGCGGGTCATGGCCTTAATCAAGTAAGGCATTAGCACTAAATGGGACGTTATCCTTTTTATCAGATTCTCCGGGTCACCGTCAGAATGGCGATGAATAGAAGTTTGATCACCTTACGCCCCCACCAGCGCGTCGTCATAGGTCTGTTGCGCGGACAGCCAGCGTTCCTCGGCGGCGCTGATCAGGCGGGTCAGCTCGGCTTTTTGCCTGATCAGTTTTTGTGCGCGTTCGGGGGCCTCCGTGTAAAGGGTGGGGCGGCCGAGCGCTTCTTCGATGCGGCTGTTCAGAATGTTCAGATCGGCCAGTTTCTTTTC
>DAIOWE010000025.1:0-23424 GCA_036758605.1 Pseudomonadota bacterium
ATGGTGACGGCAGGCGCCGCTGTTGGCGTACAGAAAACATTGTCAGCTAATCCCTGACAAGGTTTTTCTTTTATCATACAGATTTTTCAGCCGTCAGGATTTAAGAGATTCTGTTCCATCCTGAAGCATATTAGATTTGAGCTTTTGTAGCAGGCGCTGCAATTCGAGTAAATCGGCCTCGTTCACAGACTTATAGACAGTCTCGAACTGATGCATGGCCAATTGCCTGAGCCGCTCAAAAAATGCCCCCTGCTCGCCGCCCGCCAGATAGATGCGCTTGGCGCGCCGGTCGGATGGATCGGCACGGCGCTCGATAATCTTCTGGTCTTCCAGCCGGTCCAGCAGGCGGCCCAGGGGGGCAGGCGCGATTTCGGTTTCTTCCGCTAATTCGCTTTGGGTCTGGCCATCCTCGCGGGCAAGCTGCACCAGCACCCGCCATTGCTGCGGTGTAATGCCTGCCTTGCGCACCTCACGCTCAATTGAGCGCATCAGGAGACGCGAAGCGTCATAGACCAGCCAGCCGACCTCGCGTTGCAGATCAAACGCGTCGGTCAAAGGGGCTACAGATGGTCTGGTTGTGACATTCGTCATAGATGTGACATTCGTCATGGAGTCGTCATTTGAAAAACAAAATCAATTGATATAATATACACAAGTATTATATAATGGAACACTAATTATTAAGGCTGATGATCCATACTCCCCTGCTGGCCGATCACTCGGCGCAATGGGCGTTCAACCATACAAGTGACTGAAATGTTTGATGACCTGCCAATTTCATGGTCCGAGTTCCGGCGCCGTTCCGGTCGTGCCCCGAACGGGCATATCGGCGTTATGGGCGAATTGGGCGCCATGATCGAAAGTCTGGACCCCGATGGGATCCGGGTACGGGTGCCGTTTCAGCCTGTGATTATCGGCGATACGGAATGGAATGTCGTACATTCGGGTCTGCTGATGATTCTGCTGGATAGCCTGTGCGGAATTTCGATCATCCAGAAAATGACGACCCCCACACCCATCGCGACCCTTGATCTGCGGGTGGATTATCTGCGCGCCGTGCCTGCTGGCGAAGATTTGTATGTCACGGCCACTTGTTACAAGATCGGCCGCAATGTGGGCTTTTCGCGGGGTTCCATTTACACCTCCGATCCCGGTGATCCGGCCGCCATCGCCAATGGTTCGTTCATGCTGGGTACCGCCGGCGATCCGCCGCCCATGACGGCATTGTTGAAGGGGCAAGGCGCATGACAATGCAAAACCCGGCTAATCAGGAAGTTGTGACGGGCGATATTTCCGGGCTGTTCGAGGCGATCCCGTTTGCCCACTGGCTTGGCCTGAGGGCAAGCAAGAACTCTGAGGGCGTGTTGTGCCTGATGCCTTTTGCCGAGCGGCTGATCGGCAATCCGAATTTGCCCGCCCTGCATGGCGGCATGGTGGCGACTTTTCTTGAGGCGACAGCCTTGGCCGTGGTTGTCGATGCGCAAAATAATCCCGATGCGCGCTGCGGCAAGGAAATTCCGCGCGTCATCAGCACCACGGTGGATTATATGCGTCCTGCGGGACCGAAAGATACTTACGGACGGGCGGAAATTATCCGGCTGGGCACGCGGCTGGCCACGGTTGTCGCCATCGCCTGGCAGGATGATCCGGCGCGCCCGGTCGCGCGCGCCAATTGTCATTTTCTGGTTGCGTCCGGAGGAAAAGCGTCATGAGCAACCCATACATTTTCCCGCCCGCTGGTTTTCCCGCCGGTTTTAATGGAGCAAATATCATGCGTACAGTGATGATGTCCGGCATTGCATTGCTGCTGGCGCTGGGTGCGTGCGGTAAAGACGAAGAGAAAGCGGCGGATGCCGGCAAGCCCGTAACGGCAACAGCCCCCGCCGCCGTTGAACAAAAACCGATTGAACTCTCTATAGTGAAGCCCGCGACCGAGCAGATCATTGAACCGGTCGTCGGCACCGGCAGTATTTCCGCATCGCAAAAATCCAATATAGGGCCCAGCGTGTCCGGCATTCTGGAAAAGACCTTCGTTGCCGTTGGCGACCGGGTAAAACAGGGCGATCCGCTATTCGAAATCCGCAAGACCGATTATGTCATCCGCCTGCAGGAAGCGCAATTTCAGGTGAAACTGGCCGAGGCCGACTTCACCAACGCCAAGGCCGAATATGAGCGCATCAGCGAACTGAAGTCCAGCGGTGTGGTGTCCAAGGGACAGATGGATAAAATACAGGCGCAATATTCGGTTTCCGAGGCGCGGCTGGGCATCGCCCGGGCAAATCTCGCCAAAGCCAGGCAGGCTTTGGACGATACAACGGTACGCGCGCCCTATGATGGCGTGATTGTCTATCAGTATAAATATGATGGCGAATATATGTCTGTCATGGGCGGCCCACCAGGGATGGGCGACGGCGGCGGTGCGCCCGGCGGCGGTGGCGGCGGTGGACGCGGCGTATTCGATATTTCCAAGATTGATATTGTCGCCGCGATCGTCGAAATTCCTGAAACCAAATTACGTTTCGTAAGGCTGGGCACACCCGGTATCGTGCGCATTGATGGTATGGGCAAGGAATATCCAAGCCAGGTCCATGTGATCAACGATCAGGTGGATACGGTCAGCCGCAAGGTGCAATTGCGGCTGGCGATTCTGAACCCGGATTACGCCATTAAGCCCGGCCTGTTTGCACGCGCAACCCTGACATCTGATCCGCGTCCCGCAATCACGCTGGACCGCCGTGCGGTGCTTGGCCCGCAGGATGCGCAATATGTATTTGTCGCGGTCGATGGTCATGCCAAACAGACCAAAATTACTTCCCGCGAACTGGATGCGCGCCGGGTGGAAATATTAGAGGGGCTTACACCTGAAGATCATGTGCTGATGGGTCCCAATCTGACGAGGGTCCGCGACGGCGATGCGATCTCGGTGGAGATGGCCTATGTGGATTAGCGATCTCTCGATCAAACGCCCCGTATTTGCAGTAATGCTGATCGGGGCGCTGGTCGCTCTTGGGCTGGTCGCGATCACCCGCATTGGCTATGACCTGTTTCCCAGCGTCGAGTTTCCGTTTGTCAGCATTGCCACCACGCTTGAAGGCGCTGCGCCGGAGACAATGGAGACAGAAGTAACCGATATTATCGAGGAACAGGTCAACACCATTTCCTCGATCAAGAGCATCCGGTCGCAAAGCTTCGAAGGACGCTCTTCCATCGCGGTTGAGTTTGAATTAAGTGAAAATATTGATGTCAAGGCGCAGGACGTGCGCGACAAGGTCGCCCTCACCGCCAGAGATCTGCCGCGTGACGTTGATCCGCCGGTGGTCAGCAAGGTCGATCCGGACGCGCAGCCTATCATGTCTGTCATGGTGGCCGGTGACCTGCCTATCCGGGATATTACCCAATTTGCCGATACAGTTGTGAAAGAACAGATTCAACGCCTGCCGGGCGTTGGATCGGTGACGCTGGTGGGTGGCCGCGACCGCGAAGTCCGTATCTGGCTGGATGCGGACAAAATGCGCGCTTATCAGCTAACCGCTGATGATGTGATCCGGGCTGTTCAGAGCGAACATGCGCAATTACCCGGCGGGCAATTGCAAACCACAGGTAACGAAGAAGAATTCGGCGTCAAGACCATGGGCGAAGTCCGCTCGATCCCCGAGTTTGGCGAGATTGTGGTTGCGTTCCGCAATGGGGCGCCGACCCGCGTCCGGGATGTGGCGCGCGTCGAAGATGGCATGGAAGATGAGCGCACCTTCGCCGAGTTGAATGGTCAGCCTGGCGTTTCGCTGGAAGTACGCCGCCAATCCGGTGAAAATACGCTGGATGTGGCCAAAGCAGTCAAGGCGTCGCTTGTGGATGTCCAAAAGCTTGTGCCCGAGGGCCTTAAGATTGTCGTGGCGCGGGACATTTCGACCTTTATTGAAGGTTCTATCCAGGATGTCACAAAGGACATGCTGATCGGCCTTGGTCTGGTAGTGCTTGTTACCCTGGTGTTCCTGCTGAGTAGCCGCGCCACCATCATTGTCGCCATCACCATGCCGGCATCCATTATCGCCACTTTCTTCGCGTTCTATGTCGCCGGTTTTACGCTTAACATGCTGACCATGATGGCGCTGAGCGTTGCAATTGGCCTGGTGGTGGATGACGCCATCGTGGTGCTGGAGGCAATATACAGGGCCATTGATGATGGCTACAAACCGATGGAGGCGGCGTCGGTTGGCATCAAGCGTGTCGGCGGCGCTGTTATCGCTGGCACCAATTCGATGCTGGTGGTGTTTGTGCCCATTGCCTTTATGGAAGGCATTGCGGGCCGGTTTTTCTTTCAGTATGGCCTGGCGGTGGTATTCTCGATTGCGGTGTCCCTGCTGGTGTCGCTCACTCTTACGCCCAGCCTGTGCGCGCGCTTTCTTAAGCCGCATTCCTCGTTTGGCCCGGTTGCGCGCTGGTTTGAAGCCCGCCATGAAGCGGTGGAGCGCATGTATGGCAGGGTGCTTGGTTTTGCGCTGGGCAACCGCTGGGTGATCGTCCTGCTTGCCGTTGTCACAATTATTGGCGGCGTTATCGTTACCCGGATGGTGCCAACGGAGTTTTCGGGCAAAACGGACCGCAGCGAATTTCTTGCGTCGGTTGAAATTCCCTATGGCTCCGGCATAGAAGAAACCAAGCGCATCGCGAACCGCATTGCAGCGGAAATCAGGGATATCCCAAATGTCACCAACAGTTTTGTGACCATTGGCGCCGATCAGCAAGCCAGGATAAACAAGGCCGATTTCTATGTTTCCCTGACGCCAAAGCATGAGCGCAAGGAATCCTTCCTCGATATCATGCAAAAGACCCGCGTGGTGATGCAGGGGATTCCGGAACTGCGTAAATTCTCCATCTCTGAAGTCCCCTGGATTTCCGGCGCCAACTCCCAGGACTTTGATATTGATTATGTGGTGCGCGGCAACAGTCTTGCCGAACTGGAAAAATTTACCAGCAAGGTTATGCAGGAGATGCGGCAATCCGGCCTGTTCCTGGATGTCCAGTCAAGCTTTGAGACAGGCAAGCCGGAAATTCAGGTGGGAATAGACCGGCAGCGTTCAGCGGACCAGGGTGTGTCGGTCCGCTCAGTTGCCTCAACTGTGCGTGCGCTGGTGGGCGGCGTTGATGTCGCAACCTATGAAGAAGGCGGGCTACGGTATGATGTACGTATGCGGCTTGAGGAAGGCCAGCGTAACGATCTCGACAAGCTGGAGCAAATTCAGGTCCGCTCTGCCGGGGGGGGCTTGGTGGATCTGCCCAATGTCGCCACGCTAAAAGTCAATACGGCTCCCGCGCAGATCAACCGCAAGGACCGGGTGCGCGCCATCGATATTTACGGAACCTCCGCAATCGGCGTGCCATTGTCTGTCAGCACCAGCAAGGTTGACGAAATCATCGCAAAAGTCGGCATGCCCGATGGCTATAGCGGCAGCCATGAAGGCAAGTCGCGGCGCATGCGGGATTCGAGCGATGCAATCAAATTCGCCTTCATCGTGGCGATTGTTGCGCTTTATATGGTGCTGGGAAGCCAGTTCAACAGTTTCGCCCAGCCGCTGGTGATCATGCTGACGGCGCCGCTATCCTTTCTTGGCGCGTTTGTCGCCCTGTATTTATCGGGGGAATCTCTCACCATGTTCGCGCAGATCGGCCTGATCGGCCTGATGGGTGTGGTGATGAAAAATGGCATTCTGCTGATTGATCTGGCCAACAAGTTGCGTGAGGATGAAGGCGCAAGCGCGCGTGATGCGATCCACCGCGCCGGGCCACAGCGCCTGCGTCCGGTGCTGATGACGGCGTTCGCCATGATCTTTGGCATGGTGCCGCTGGCGGTCTCCACCAGTCAGGGGTCGGAGTTCCGCACCGGTCTGGGCTTTCTGCTGATGGGCGGAATGATTTCATCCACGCTGCTGACCTTTGTGGTGGTGCCGGTCGCCTATACGCTGCTGGACGACCTGCAACGCTATATCAGGAAGGCGCTGGTGTGGCTGCGCCTGCGCAAGCCGGATGAACCCGCCCCCTCAACCCCTATCGCCGCTGATAATGTCAAGCCCCTGGTGGCGGAGTAAAGCCGTCTCGCACCTTATGTGCGGGTCTGTTATACTCGCCTGATGAACAATATCATCGCCCCGCAGCCCATATTTGCCAGGGATTACCGCGCCCCGGATTACCGGATAGCGCAGGCCTATCTGGAAGTAGCCCTCGATGCGCATGCGACCAGGGTTCTGGCGCGGCTGGATATAGAAGCGCGCGATCCCGCCGCGCCATTGCCGCCGCTGCGGCTGGATGGCGAAAATCTGCAACTGGCGGCCATTCGTATGGATGGCGCATCCCTGTCCGCCGGCGCCTATCTGGTGGATGCAAAATATCTGACGCTGCATGCACCCAGGGCGCGTTTCCAGCTTGAGGTGGAAACCCTCATTGATCCGGGCGCCAATACCGAACTGGAGGGGCTGTATCTGGCGGGGGGGCTTTATTGCAGCCAGTGCGAGCCGGAAGGCTTTCGGCGCATTACCTATTTCATCGACCGGCCCGACAATCTGACTATATTCCGCACACGGATTATTGGGGATAAGAAGGTGTGCCCCGTGCTGCTGTCGAACGGCAATATGACCGCCAGTGGTGATTTGCCCGATGGGCGGCACTGGGCGGAATGGCATGATCCGTTTCCAAAGCCCAGCTATCTGTTTGCGCTGGTGGCCGGTGATCTGGCCTGTGTGCGCGACAGCTTCACCACCCAATCGGGGCGCGAAATTGATCTGCGTATCTATGTGGATCCGGGCATGGAGGACCGTTCGGCCTATGCCATGGATGCGCTGAAACGGTCCATGCGCTGGGACGAAACCCGCTTTGGCCTGGAATATGATCTCGACATTTACATGATCGTCGCCACCATCCATTTCAACATGGGGGCGATGGAAAACAAGGGCCTGAATATTTTCAATTCAAAATATGTTCTGGCGCGCGCCGACACCGCAACGGATTCGGATTTTGCAGGCATCGAGCGGGTAGTCGCCCACGAATATTTTCATAACTGGACCGGCAACCGTGTCACCTGCCGCGACTGGTTTCAACTTAGCCTGAAAGAAGGCCTGACTGTATTTCGCGATCAGGAATTTTGCGCAGACATGCGATCACCCGCCGTCGCGCGGATCGAGGATGTGCGCGCCCTGCGCGCCCGCCAGTTTGCCGAGGATGCGGGGCCATTGGCGCATCCGGTGCGCCCCGATTCCTATATCGAGATCAATAATTTCTATACCGCAACGGTCTATGAAAAAGGCGCCGAACTGGTGCGCATGCTGCAAACCCTGCTTGGGCGCGATGCGTTTGCCAAAGGGTTGCAGCTATATTTGCAAAAACAGGATGGCACGGCTGCTACGATTGAGGATTTTGTCAGCGCCATGGAACAGGCGGGCGGCAAAAACCTGACGCAATTTTACGCCTGGTACGCCCAGGCCGGCACACCGGAAATTTCGGTGGAAGAAATTTATGACGCAGCGGCGCAAAACTATGCGCTGACGCTTTCCCAAAACATGCCGGGAAAACCGGATTGCCCGCCGCTGCATATTCCGGTCGCATTCGGATTGCTGGATCAGGACGGCGCAGAAATTCCAGGCGCAGCGCGCGTGCTTGAACTGACCGGCGCGCAGCAGACATTTCATTTTGCGGGCATCCCCGCAAAACCCGTATCCTCGCTCTTCCGGGAGTTTTCCGCACCCGTCATCGTCAAAACGCCGCCCGCACCTGGCGCCCAGGCATTCCTGCTGGCGCATGACACAGACCCGTTCAACCGCTGGGAAGCCGGACAGCAATATGCCCTGCGCCTGTTGAGCGATAATGCCGCACGCATTTCCCGTGATGAACAGCCCCGGCAAGATCCGCATTTCATCAAGGCGCTCGCCGCGCTGCTGCATGATACGGCATTGGAAAAGGCGTTTGTCGCCGCCACCCTCACATTGCCATCGGAACAGGAAATAGCCCGCCGCATGGATGTTGTAAATGTGGAGGCCGTGCATATTGCCCGCCAAACCCTGCGCCGTGAAATTGCCACCGCGCTGCATGAGCCATTACTGGCCATCTATCACGCCAATGACAGCAACCGTCCCTATTCGCCTGATGCCGCCGAGTCGGGGCGGCGGGCCTTGCGCAATTGCGCACTGGCCTATCTGACGGCGGGCGGCGAGATGACCGATCTCGCTATGGCGCATTATCGCAGCGCCCGCAATATGACCGACAGCATTGCCGCGCTATCCATACTGGCGCACGCGGATGCGCCGGAACGCTTGCAGGCATTGGAGGATTTCTATACGCGCTGGCGCGATGACCCCCTGGTGCTGGATAAATGGTTTACCGCACAGGCATTGTCACACTTACCCGATACGCTGGCGCAGGTGATGGCGCTGCTGCAACATCCGGAATTCAGTTTTGAAAACCCCAACCGGGTGCGATCCCTGATCGGGGCATTCTGCCACAGCAACCAGCGGCACTTTAACGCCGCTGACGGTTCGGGCTATCGCTTCTTTGCGGATCAGGTTTTGACACTGGACAAGATCAATGCCCAGGTCGCGTCACGGCTCTTGACGGCTATGGATCAATGGCGGCGCTTTGACGCCACCAGTCAGGTCCATGCGCGCGCGGCGCTGACCCGCATCGTAAACACCCCCGGCCTGTCACCCAATGTGTATGAGATTGGTGTTAAAACCCTGGGCGCCGAGGCTCAATAGAGCAATTTATGAACGGATTGAATCAGATCCTTCGCATGCCTCTGACCCCCACCCCGGCCCTCCCCCTTTCAGGGGGAGGGAGAGGTTGGCTCTCACGTCCCCTCCCCTCCAGGCTACGCCGAAGCGCAGCTTCAGCTTCGCCCAGGCGAGTGCAAAGGGGAGGGGACATATTGGTACCCGCATCTTCGGGGGGAGGGGATCGGCCACACGCTCGAATGCCATGTGTGTTTCAATGCGTTCACAAAATGCAATAGCGCCTATTATAAAAGCGTTCATTGCAAAAAAAGTGACGCCCGGTCGGTGCGGGCCAACCGGGCGTCTATGCGCAAGGCGCATATGGCATCGGGAGGGGTATTCCGATGCCGGGGCGGTCCGGTCCAAGCCAGCGAGCGGGGGGGCAATGCTGGCTCGAACTCACGAGGAACCGCTCATATTACCTACATAGGAAGCAGCATGCAGGGTTTCAATACCATGCGCAATCCGAAACAGATGATTCTGTTCGTCCGCCACATTTCTTTCAAACAGGATAAATTCTTATTTTCTACAAGGGGATAGAAATTTCTTTCGCCGTCAGATCCAGGCACATGCGGGCGCGGCGTACAAGTTCATCCACTTCGGTGCGCGTTATGGTTAGTGGCGGACTAACCACCATAATATCGCGGATCGCCCGCATGATCAGATCATTGGAAAAACAATGGTTCCGGCAGCGCATGCCCACATCCATTTCGGGTGCAAAATGCCGGCGCGACGCCTTGTCCGCCACCAGTTCCACCGCGCCGATCATGCCCAGCCCACGCACTTCGCCCACCAGCGGATGGTCGCGCAAACCGCCCAGCGCCGATTGCAGATAGGGGCCGATATCATTGCCTGCTTTTTCCACCAGCCTGTCGCGTTCCAGAATTTCGATATTTTTCAGCGCCACCGCGCAGGCGACCGGATGACCGGAATAGGTATAGCCATGCACCAGCTCTTCATTGGCGTTGGCAATCGCATCGCCGACGCGCGCGCCCAGCATCACGGCGGAAATTGGGATATAGCCGGATGACAACCCCTTGGCCAGGGTCATGAAATCCGGCTTGATGTTGAATGTATCGCAACCGAACCATTTGCCGGTGCGCCCAAAGCCGCAGATCACCTCGTCAGCGATCAGCAAAATATCATGCTCGGCGCAGATACGCTGAATTTCCGGCCAATAGCTGTCTGGCGGGATGATCACCCCGCCCGCGCCCTGTAACGGCTCGCCGATAAAGGCAGCGACATTTTCCGCCCCCAGTTCCAGTATTTTCGTCTCCAGCGAACGCGCCGCCTTCAAGCCGAAATCATGGGGCGAAAGATCGCCACCCTCGCCATACCAATAAGGCGCATCCACATGCACAAAGCCCGGCAGCGGCAGATCCCATTGCGGATGCATCGGCGTCAGCCCCGACAGCGATGCCGCCCCCAGCGTCACCCCGTGATAGCCCAGCCTGCGCCCGATCATGATTTTCTTTTTGGGCCTGCCCTGCAAATTCCAGTAATAGCGGGTCAGTTTGATAATGGTGTCATTGGCCTCGGACCCGGAATTGGCGAACAGCACCCGGTCCAGCCCCGGCGGTGTAATCGACGCCAGCTTGGCCGACAGTTCCGCCGCATAAGGGTGTGTGGTCTGGAAAAATGCATTGTAATAGGGCAGATCGCACAACGCCTTGTAGCCCGCCTCGGCCAGTTCGCGGTTGCCATAGCCGACATTGACGCACCACAGGCCCGCCATGCCGTCCAGAATGCGGTGGCCCTCACTATCCTCGATCCACACCCCGTCGGCGCGCACAATGACCCGCGCCCCCCTGGCCGCCAGTGCCGCCGCATCGGTAAAGGGGTGGATATGGTGGCGCGCATCCGCCGCCTGCCAGGCTTTGGTGCCGGTATTGCTGGTATGATTGGACATTTATGAAAGCTCCCTCCGCAGCGTGCTGCTATAGTATAAAGGAAATGTTACCGGGATATGGGAGAGAAACGGACATGCCGTCTTTTGATATTGTCGCCAAAACCGATCTGGCCGAGGTCGATAACGCCGTGCAGAACATGGTGCGCGAAATCGCTACACGTTATGACTTCAAGGGTTCAAAATGCAAAATCGAGCGCAAGGACGAAGCCCTGATCCTGAACGCCGATGATGACCTGAAACTGAAGCAGATGCATGAACTGCTACAGGGCCATATGGCGCGGCGCAAGATCGAATCCGGCGTGCTTGAATATAAAGACCCCGAAAAAGCCGCCGGCCAATCCGTGCGTCAGACGGTGATTATCAAACAGGGCATCGACAAGGATCTGGCCAAGAAAATCGTCAAGGATCTGAAAGAAACCAAACTGAAAGTGCAGGCCGCCATCCAGGGCGACGAAGTACGCGTCACCGGAAAGGCCCGCGACGATCTGCAGGACGCCATCGCCGCCGTGAAAGCGATGAAGACGGAACTGCCCTTGCAGTTTGTGAATTTCCGGGATTAGGGTTGGTCCTCGAATGTCTGAAGCATGCTGTCTTTAAACGCCGCCAAAACGAAATGCCGAAACAATCACGCCTAACGCCTGGTCATTATATATCCGATTCGCCGCTGTGCTGCCGCCCGCGCCTGCGGCGGCCATCAGGGGGATGAGATGTTCTTCGCGCGGATGGGCGGCGCGCGCGGCGGGGGCGCTTTCCCATCTGGCGAGCGCGGTCTGGTTGACGGCGCCGTTACACAAAGTTTCATTCAGCCAGGCGTCGAACTGTTCCGAAACCTGTTTGCTGTTCGGGGCGCCAAAGCCCTGCATATTGTGATAGCTCATGCCGCTGCCAACGATCAGCACGCCTTCGTCGCGTAACGTGGTCAGTGCGCGGCCAGCAGCCAGATGCAGTTCCGGGTCAAGCGAGTGATGCAGGGATAATTGCACGATGGGAATATCCGCATCAGGAAAAATCAGCATGAAGGGGATGAAGGCGCCATGGTCAAAACCGCGCACCGCATCCATGCGCGCGGGCAGGCCGACATCGCGCAGCAGACTGACAATGCGCTCTGCCAGCGCCGGGTCGCCCGGTGCGGGATATTTTAGCTGATAGGTATGTTCGGGAAATCCGTAATAATCGTATATCAGTGGCGGGTTGGCAGCGGCGGTGACGGCAAAGGCGTCTTCCTCCCAATGCCCGGAAATGACGATTATGGCCTTCGGCCGCGCTGGTAATGTGGCGGCAAGGCCGCGCAGCCAGGTGGCCATGCTGTCCCAGGTGCTGCGTGGCCCCATGGTCCATTCCATGAAAAAGCATGGCCCGCCGCCATGCGGGATGAACAGGGAGGGCTGGAGGCTGGATTTAGTCATGCTGGATTTAGTCATAATGTGTTCCAATATGCCGGGCGGGATCGTCCGACAGTAGCGCTTTGGGTCACGCTCCGTCCAACTTTCCAACAAACAGATATCCAATTCGTCATTTTAGTGACAAATACAGCCTATATGTGATAAATTCGGCACGCAACACGGGTGTTCTTTGCCAGCTGAAAAGTCCACCAGATCTGAAACATTGTTTGGAGGCGCTTGAAGATGGCTTGGAAGTCCGGGATTTTTGTTGCGTTTGGCCTGGTGATGGGTGCACAGGTTGCGCTTGCTGCGGTGTCGCCGGAAGAGGCCGGGCGGCTTGACGCCGATCTGACCCCGATGGGCGCTGAACGCGCGGGCAATCAGGCTGGAACCATCCCGGCATGGGATGGTGGATTGAACGGGCCGCCGCCGGGGATCAGCTTCACCTCTGGCGGCCATTATCCGGATCCGTATGCCGCCGATCAGCCGCTTTATACGATTACCGCCGCCAATATGGCGCAATATGACGCTCAGTTGACCGATACTCATAAAGAATTGCTGCGGGCCTATCCCGGCAGTTACGCCATGAAGGTCTATCCCTCACACCGGTCCTGCGCTTACCCGCCCCGTATTTATGAGGCGCTAAAGCGCAATGCGCTGACCGGCGAAACGGCCAATGAAGGCAACGGCGTTATCGGGGCGACCATGGCCCCGCCCTTTCCCATTCCGCACTCGGCGCGGGAAATATTGTGGAATCACGAGCTGCGCTATCAGGGTTTCAAGGTGACACGCGAATCCGCCAGCGCCGCGCCAACCAAAAATGGTGATTTCACCCCTGAAGTGCAACAGGATCAGTGGATCTACAGATATGCCGATCCCGCGCTCGCCAAGATCGAGGATCTGGACAATGTGTTTATGCATTACATGCGCCACGGCATCAGCCCTTCCAGCAATGCGGGCACGATGACAGTCATGCATAATTCGGTTGATTTTGTGAAAGACAAGCGGCGTGGCTGGTTCTACAAGCCAGGCGAACGCAAGGTCAAACGTGTGATTGGCGCGGAATATGACGCCTTAATCCCCGCCAGCGAGGGCATACGGACCAATGACAGCTATAATATTCTCAATGGCGGCGGCGCGCTGTATGATTTTGAGGCGCTGGGAAAGCAGGAAAAGCTCATTGCGTACAATACCTACCACCTGGCTTCGCATGAGCTTCAGTATAAGGATGTTCTGCATAAGCATCATTTGAATCCCGAGGTCATGCGCTATGAATTGCACCGGATATGGGGCATTGAGGGGAAACTGAAACCCGGCAAGCAGCATATACTTGGCGCCCGGCGGCGGATGTATTTCGACGAGGATAGCTGGGCGGGAGTTGCGGCGGAAATGTATGATAGCGCTGGCAAACTCACCCGTGTTCAAGAAGCGCATATCTTCAACTATTATGACCAGCCCCTGTGCAACATCGCCTCCGATGCTGTTTACGATATTGAAGGCGGGCGGTATCATATTGTCGGCCTGCGCAATGAGCAGAAGCCGGTCAGATTTGATATTCAGGACACGCCGGAAGCTTTTTCCGCCGAGGGGGTGCGCCGCCAGGGCGTTCGCTAGGTCTAGATCCAATCAGGTTGGTTCAACTTGATCGGACAAGGGTCTTAGACCGGCTCCGCCGTCAGAATGATAAATTTGATTCAGGTCATGGATATGGCCTGAAATTCCGGCACACTGATTGAATGGTGAGGCTTGACAGGGAAGGCCGGATGCGCGAGCGTCATCGCTATTGCAAGTCATTCGCAACCTAGTGGAAGCATCAATGTCATATACCGGACGTTTCAAGGGTGAGGTAAACAGCTTCAGGATATTGAAGCTATTTACATTTTTTATCGCGGCATTGCCTGTTGCCGGGGCGGCGATGGCCGCCGAGGTTAATGTCTATTCCTACCGGCAACCGGCGCTGATGCAGCCATTGTTTGATAAATTCACCGCCGGGACCGGAATAGAGGTCAATTCCCTTTTCGCGGAAAAAGGCCTGGCCGAGCGCATCAAGGCTGAAGGCGTGAACAGTCCCGCCGATGTAATTCTGGCGTCTGACATTGCCCGGCTCAGCGAAGCAGTTGAGGCAGGCATCACCCAGAAGGTGGATTCACAAACGCTAACCACCGTCATCCCCGCTTCCTTGCGTGATCCAGCGAACCACTGGTTCGCGCTGACCCAGCGCGCGCGGGTAGTCTATGCCTCCAGGGAACGGGTAAAGCCGGGTGAAGTCACGACCTATGAGGCGCTGGCCGAACCGCAATGGAAGGGCCGCATTTGCAGCCGCAGCGGCGCAAGCGATTATAATGTGGCGCTGCTGGCCGCACAGATTGCCCACCATGGTGAGGCCAGGGCGACGCAATGGCTGAAGGGCCTGCGGGCCAATCTGGCGCGCAAACCCCAGGGCGATGACCGCGCGCAGATCAGGGCGGTGGCGCAGGGCGAATGCGATATCGCACTGGGCAACAGCTATTATATGGCGGTGATGCTGGCGGACCCGGCGCAACGTTCTGCGGCGGAAGCTGTGAACATCCTGTTTCCCAATCAGCAGGATCGCGGCGCGCATATCAATGTTTCCGGGATGGCGATGGCCAAATATGCGCCCAACCGTGATGCGGCAATAAAGCTGATGGAATTTTTATCCGGCAAAGAGGCCCAGCAGCTTTACGCCGAAATCAATAATGAATATCCGGTCAGCCCGGATGCGCCCTGGTCGGCGCTGATGCAAAGCTGGGGCAAGTTCAAGGCCGACGCGTTGCCCCTGGCGGACATCGCCCGCCACCGTGTGCGCGCGCTTGAAATTGTGTATGAGACTGGCTTCGATCAATGAAGCAGGCATGACCAGCGTCGTGGCCCGGCCCGGGCTGATGGTGCGGCTGCGTCTTGATCCATGGCGCGTTGGCGCGCTGATTGTGGCGGCGCTTGTGGCCATGCCGGTGTTTGCCATTGCATGGCTGGCGCTGAATCCGGAAAATAATATCTGGCCGCATCTGGCGAACACGGTGTTGCCGCATATGCTGCAAACCACCGGGCTGTTGCTGGTGGGGGTTGGGTTTGGCGCGGCGGTGCTGGGGGTGGGTACGGCCTGGCTGGTCAGCCTGTGCCGGTTTCCCGGGCGGCGCATGTTCGAATGGGCGCTGCTGGCGCCATTCGCCATGCCGGCTTACCTGACCGCCTATACCTATGTGGATTTTCTGGAATTTGCCGGGCCGGTGCAAACCGGGTTGCGTTCGATGGCGGGTTGGGTGCGGCCCGCCGATTACTGGTTTCCCGAAATTCGTTCGCTTGGCGGCGCCATACTGGTGCTGTCGCTGACGCTCTATCCCTATGTTTATCTGAGTGCGCGCACGGCGTTTTTGCAGCAATCCGCGGGCGCGCTGGAGGTCAGCCGCACCCTGGGCCAGGGGCCGTGGGCGGTGTTTTTCCGCGTGGCGCTGCCCATGGCGCGCCCGGCCATTGTGGTTGGCGTTATCCTCGCACTGATGGAAGCCCTGGGGGATTTCGGCACCGTTGACTATTTTGCCGTCCGTACCCTGACGGCCGGCATTTACGATGTCTGGCTGGGCATGGGAAATGCGGGCGGGGCGGCGCAGATTGCGCTGGCGTTACTGGGGTTTGTGCTGCTGCTGATCACGCTGGAACGCATGGCGCGGCGCGACCGGCGATTTCACAGCATGGGCGGTCCGACGCGCGCCACGCCCCTCTATGATCTCGGTCCGCTAAAGGCGGGCGTGGCGATTGCCGCCTGTTCGGTGCCGCTGATTTTTGGCTTTCTGATACCTGCCGGAATTTTAGTGCAGATGGCGTTATCGCGGTTGTCGCTGTCGCTGAATGCGGCGTTTTTCGGCTATGCGCTGAACAGTATAATGCTGGCGGCGGTTGCGGCGCTGTTTGCGGTGTGTATCGGGCTGTTCCTCGCCTATGGCGCGCGGCTGAGCGCGGGGCGGGGACAGAAAATTCTGACCCGTATTGCATCGGTTGGCTATGTCATTCCCGGCGCGGTGCTGGCGCTTGGGGTGATGATCCCGTTTGGCGCGTTTGACAATGCGCTGGATGCGCTGTTGCGGGCGCATTTCGGTATTTCCACGGGCCTGTTGCTGAGCGGCACCGTGATCGCGGTGCTGTTCGCCTATATTGTACGGTTTCTGGCGCTGTCATTTGGCGCGCTGGAATCCGGATTGACACGCATCACGCCCGCCATGGACATGGCGTCGCGCAGCCTGGGGCAGGGGCGGGGCGGCACCCTGTGGCGGGTGCATCTGCCATTGCTGCGCGGGCCTATTCTGACGGCGGTGCTGCTGGTGTTTGTCGATTGCATGAAGGAACTGCCGGCCACCCTTATTCTGCGTCCGTTCAATTTTGATACGCTGGCGACGCATGTCTATACATTCGCCTCGCTGGGGCGGCTGGAAGATAGCGCGTTGGCAGGATTATGCATTGTATTTGCGGGTATTTTGCCGGTTATCGTGCTTAGCCGGGCGATCACGGGCAGGCATGCGCGCGTTTCAACTGACTGATTGATCACTTGCGAAAAAGTCTCAAATTTGCTTCACTGCGCCGCATAATAACAGGCTACCACAACAATAGGCACAGGGGAGGTCAGCAATGACGATAAAGGCATATGATTGGCTCGCATATCACACCACGCGATTGGGCAATAAGGTCGCGCTGATTGATCTGAATTCGAAGCGTGAATTCACCTATAGCCAGTTCAATGACCGGTGCGAGCGGTTGGCCGCTTATCTGACCAATAGTCTGGGCCTGGTAAAGGGCGACCGGGTGGGTATTCTGGCGCAGAACAGTTCCGATATGTTCGAGATGCAGTTTGCCTGCACCAAGGCGGGGCTGGTGTTTCTGCCACTGAACTGGCGGCTGACGGTTCCCGAACTGGAATTTATCGTTGGCGACGCGGCCCCCAAGGTGCTGATCCCCGGCCCGGAATTTGCCGATACCGGCGCCACTCTGCAAAAGCTGTGCAACATTCCGCATCTGCTGGAAAATAATTTTGACGGCAGCCCCAGCCAGTATGAAAGCGCGATTGCCAAAGCGGGCAAGCTGACGGCGCGCGCCACCGATCTGACGCTCGATGATCTGTCCACCATCATGTATACGTCGGGCACCACCGGCCTGCCCAAGGGCGCGATGATCACGCATGGCATGACGTTCTGGAACGCCGTCAATTTTGGCGGTCCCGCGCGGGTGACAACGGATTGCAAGCATCTGGCGGTAATGCCTTTGTTCCATACTGGCGGGTTGAACTGCTATGCCAACATCGCCTTTCATGTGGGCGGCACGGTTGCAGTGGCGCGCGAGTTTGATCCCGGCACGATTTTAGGATTTCTGGACAAGCGCAAGGGGCATGGCTTTACGCATTTCCTTGGTGTGCCGTCCATGTATTTGTTCATGAGCCAGCACCCGGATTTTGCGGATGCCGATTTCTCCGGCCTGGTGACGGCGGGCATCGGCGCCGCGCCTGCGGCCAAACCCCTGCTGGAGACCTGGGCCGCAAAGGGACTGGCGCTGGCGCAGGCCTATGGCATGACCGAAACCAGCCCGATCATCACCGTGCTGGAAAGCGACATGGCGATGCAAAAGATCGGCTCTGCCGGTTTGCCAGCGCAGCATATGGAAATGCGGCTGGTGGATGAAAGCGACAATGACATTACTGAACCCGATGTGGTGGGCGAAATCTGGGTCAAGGGGCCGAACGTCACGCCAGGTTACTGGAACCGGCCCGACGCCACCGAAGCCAGCTTCAAGGATGGCTGGTTCAAAACCGGCGATGCGGCGCGCAAGGACAGCGACGGCTTTTTCTATATCGTGGATCGCTGGAAGGACATGTACATTTCCGGCGGCGAAAATGTGTACCCCGCCGAGGTCGAGGCCGTGATCTTCCAGATCAAGGGCGTGGCCGATGTGGGCGTGATCGGCGTGCCGCATGAGAAATGGGGTGAAACCGGCCAGGCCTGCGTGGTGCGCGCGCCCGGCTCCAACATCACCGAAGCGGATATTCTGAAACATTGCAGCACAAGGCTGGCCAAATTCAAGCAACCCGCCAGTGTGCGTTTCATCGATGTTATCCCGCGTAACGCCAGCGGTAAAACCTTGAAACGCGAATTGCGCCGCGAGGCCGAAGAGATCGCGGCCAAGGCGGGCACGGGCAAGGCGGCGGAGTAAGATAATTGCTGAAAAACAAAGTGGCGCTGGTCACCGGCGCCACCAGCGGCATCGGGCTTGCCATCGCCAGAGCGCTGGCGGCGGAAGGCTGCGCCGTTGGCGTCAACGGCAGCCGGGCGAAACGTGAAATTACGCCGTTAACGGATGAAATCAGCAAAGCCCATGGGGTGAAATGTGTGGCCCTGTCTGCCGATATGGCGGATCCGAAGGAGATTGCCGAAATGATGGGGCGTGTTGTCGCGGAACTCGGCCCCGTCGATATTCTGGTCAATAACGCGGGCATACAGCATGTTTCACCGATAGCCGGTTTTCCGCCGGAAAAATGGGATCAGCTTATTGCCATCAATCTCAGTTCGGCGTTTCACACCACGCGGGCGGTGCTCGGCCCGATGATGGATCGCGGCTGGGGCCGCATCGTCAATATCGCTTCGGCGCATGGCCTGGTTGCATCGCCCTATAAATCCGCCTATGTGGCGGCCAAACACGGGATGCTGGGCCTGACCAAGGTGACCGCATTGGAGGCGGCGGAAAAAGGTGTGACCGCCAACGCGATCTGCCCCGGCTATGTATGGACGCCGCTGGTGGAAAAACAAATCCCCGATCAGGCCAGGGCGCATGGCATGTCGGAAAAAGATGTCATCGAAAAAGTCATGCTGGCCCCGCAGCCCAACAAGAAATTCGCCACGGTTGAGGAAATTGCGGCGCTTACGGTGTTTTTGTGCTCGGATATGGGCGCGTCCATCACCGGCGCGTCGCTTCCCGTTGATGGCGGCTGGACGGCGCGGTAGGGGTTGTGGAAACATAAAATGTTGCATGCGTGGCTGGTTCAATCTGAAACCATCACGCTCGCGCGTCTTTTTAGTCGGCGATGCAGGCGTTGCGCCCGTGGCTGTGACGGATTGACCCCATCCAAAATCAGGGTGCTGTTTACATCGTCCAGAATGGGGTAAACAGTATTGCTTTGTGAAAGCGCCGTTTGACAGGAAAGTTTGCAATTTGGCTCCGCCAGCAGCGCGTCCATTGCGGCGAACTGTAGCGCGCTGTCATAGTGGCTCCGGACAAAATCCATATATTTACCGGGCTCGGCCGCCCGGATTAATGCAACTGCCTCATCCACTGTGGAAAACAGGCATTCGCCAGGCCATACGGCATTAGCCCCTGGAAAGTTATGAATGACGGGAAAGACGCCCGACGCCATGGCTTCGCCGATATTCATTCCAAAGCTTTCGTACAAGGATGTGCTGAGCAGAACCCCCTTATCCTTAAACCAGGCGGGCATATCGGTCACGTAATCATAAAAACCAATATGCCGCCCAAGGCCGAGTTGAGCGATCAGATGGGAGAGATAACGCGACATGCGCAGGTCGATGCATGTGCCCGCCACATGCAACCGGTATGCAGGATCAATGGCCACAAGTTTTGCAAGAATTTGCACAAACAGCGCCGGGTTTTTTTTCATCTCAATCCTGCCAACCCAGGCAATATCGGTCATTTGCTTTGGGGCGCTATTGGCAAAGCGATCACACTCGATGGCGTTGGGTATAACGCGGATGTCAACCTTGCGCTCCAGATCCGGCCAGCGCATGCGTAAAATATCCTGCACGTCATTACTGACCAGGACCAGATGATCAACATTGCCCCAGGAAGTTTCGTTCGGATAGTTGGTGTCAATCGCCTCGAATGAGTGCAGCCGCACAATGACTTTTTTACCACATAGATCAATCTGATTGGTGGCATGCGCAGCCAGGGGCCCGCACCATTCGAACCAGATCGCGTCGCAATCCTGCGCAGCCCGTGCAACTTCATCCGCCGTGCCCGGATGATAAAAATCCACCTGCCAGCCTGTTTCCAGATGCGCCGCCAGTGGCCGCATGAACGAACGCTCGCGTGCATTGAGCGGGTCAAAAATCGCAATGCGGGGTTTTTTGGCCATAGGATGCTTGCGCTCCAAATATAACGGAAATCTGAGCTTTACAGTACTGGCAATAAGGTTAACGGGGCGTTGCCGACAGGCCCTTGCTACAGCAGCTTTGCCGAGGGTTTGCCGAACAGATAACCCTGACCCAGATCAACGCCCAGATTCTTTAGTGATCCGGCCTGTTTTTCGTCTTCAACAAATTCGGCAACGGTTCTGACGCCGATTTCCTTGCACAGACGGGCGATGGAGCGAATGAAAGCCTGGTCGCGTTTGGAGCGCATGACATCGCGCACATAGACGCCATCGATTTTTACGAAATCAACTTCGAACATGCGTAAATAATTGAAATTGGAATCGCCTGCGCCAAAATCATCCAGACAGATGCGAAGCCCGTCCTGCCGCAGGTGTTGAACCGTCCTGCTGACCGCCTCATAGTCTTTTATCTGCACGGATTCAGTAATTTCCAGCAGGACCTGTTTACGGTTATTGCCAAGCTTTGCAAGCATCTTGCGCAGGATTGAAATAAACACGCTGCTTTCAATCGACTGCGCAGAAAGGTTCATCGCCACTTCAACAGGGGTGATCTCAAGGCTGTTTTCCTCGACGAACTCTATGATTTTCTGGCAGATTGCCAGATCCAGCTCCTGCGCCATGCCGACCTGTTCTGCGAAGACAATCGTATCATACGGCGAAGCGCCACCGGGGAAACGCGCCAATGCTTCATAATGGTGCGGCTCGCGGCTGGTCAGGTCGACAATGGGTTGAAAATGCAATTCTATGTGTTTGCCATTAATGTTACCACGCAAACTGGTGATGCGCGATACGGTGTCTTCGATGCAGGCGGCGATGCCTTCCTGGAGATTGGCAATGGTGAAATTAGCACGGCCCTGTTCAGCGAATTTGTTGACCGCGAATATCAGCGCGCGGGCAGCTTCCTCTGGGGAAAGGCTGTCGGCCGAAAGCGCCACAGGCGCAATGGCGGCGGTGATACCTTTCGTATCAAGCCCGCTATCATGGATCAGTTGATCAAGCGAGCGCCGTAAATCCTTGTCATCGACGTCCTCGCCATGTACGAGACCAAAGCGATCCTTTTCCAGCAGGCCGGCGCCCTCTCCCGCCTGTGAAGATAGCAATTCGCCTATATCAGCAAGCAATTTTTTGGCAGACGCATCACCGGCGCTATTGGCCAGCGCGTCAAGGCCCGGCACTTCAATCAATGTCAGTTGAGCTTCGGCGCCGTTGAGATGAGCCGCTTTTAAGCGCTCGGTAGCGATCCTGGTAAAAGTATCGCGGTCTGCCAGTTCCGGTTTTTCCAATATTGGCGGCGCAGTAATTGCGCTGAGTTCGTTTTTGAGCATATCCATTTGTTTTCTAAGCGCATTATAGAGCGTGATCAGTTCGCGCTCGCGGCGTTGTGTCTGGCGTTCAACAATCCGCAGACGCGAAGCGATATCCCTATTCAGCAGATCGAAATGCATGGAATTTGGCAGGCTGTCGTCCGCGCCCTGCTTAATATGCTGCTCGCGTATGTCTTGATTCTGTTCTTCTGACAGCAGGATAAACAGCGTAGCTTCGCATTCTTTACTTGCGTCGCGCAACTGTCGCACCACGTCCAGGCCCGACATTCCCGACATTTCTGATTGGCACAGCACCAGATCCGGTCTGTCGCGTACAGCCGTTGCCAGGCCGCTTTGTCCATTTTCCGCACCAACCGCCTCATAACCAGCAGCCAGAAGGCGCAGCAACATATCGCCGCGTTCCGCCGGTCTTTCGTCGATGTATAGAACCTTAGCCATTTGCCTAAAACTAACGGCTAAATGCTTAATGTTTTATTAGTGGCCAGACTTAAACCAGAGCGTGTTGTCAGTTGCTGTCATTCCGGTCTGATCCGCCCGATTGACGCGGCGCGGCGGCGGCGTTACACCGGTTGCATGACCATGGCCCTTGATCCCATCACCCTTTCGATTGACCTGATTCGCCGCCCCAGCGTGACGCCGCTGGATGCGGGCGCGCTGGGCGTGCTGCAAACAGCGCTGGCGCGGCTGGGTTTTGCCTGTATCCGCCTGCCGTTTATGCAGGCAGGTACGCCCGATGTCGATAATCTCTATGCCCGGTTCGGTGATCATGCACCCAATTTCTGTTTTGCCGGGCATATGGATGTGGTGCCGCCCGGCGATCTGGCGGCCTGGGCGGGCGATCCGTTTGCGCCACGCATGGAAGGCGGCCTGCTATACGGGCGCGGGGCCGCCGATATGAAATGCGCCATTGCCGCGTTTACGGTGGCTGCCGGACGCATCATCCGCAAATATGGCGCGGCGCTGCCCGGATCCATCAGCCTGCTGATTACCGGCGATGAAGAAGGCCCTGCCATCAATGGCACCGCCAAAATGCTGGACTGGCTGCGCCGGAATAATCAAAAACTGGATCATTGTCTGGTGGGCGAGCCGACCAGCGCCGAAATGCTCGGCGATATGGTCAAGATCGGGCGGCGCGGCAGCATCAATGTCACGCTGGACTTTCTGGGCACACAGGGCCATGTCGCCTATCCGCATCAGGCTGATAATCCGATCCCGCGCCTGCTGGAATGTCTGCGCCGGTTGCAGGACCATGTGCTGGATGGCGGCAATGCGCATTTTCAGCCCTCCAATCTGGAAGTGACCAGCATTGATGTCGGCAATCCCGCCACCAATGTCATTCCGGGGCAGGCGGTGGCGCGCCTCAATATCCGTTTCAACGATATGCACAGCTCCAGATCGCTCATCGCCTGGATCCGGCAGGAATGCGAATTTGTCACCGCCAGGCTGGGCGGCGATTACCGCATGGATATCAGCGTCACCGGCGAATCCTTCCTGACGCCCCCGGGTGCATTCAGTTCATTGATCGCCGACGCCATTACAGGCGTCACCGGCGTGGCGCCCATGCTGTCCACCACCGGCGGCACATCGGACGCGCGCTTCATCAAGGATCATTGCCCCGTGGTGGAGTTCGGACTGGTCGGCCAGACCCAGCACAAGGCGAACGAACACACCACCATTGCCGATGTGCACCGGCTGGCGGATATTTATGAAGCCGTGATGCAGCGCTATTTTGCAGGGCTGGTGTGAGCGACACCCGGCCTATCGGCGTATTTGATTCCGGCATTGGCGGGCTGACGGTGCTGCGCGCCCTGCGCGCGCGGTTGCCGGATGAAAATTTTCTCTATCTCGGCGACACCGCGCGCCTGCCCTATGGCACCAAAAGTGCGGC